>NZ_QTQD01000029.1:0-104992 GCF_003858025.1 Burkholderia sp. Bp9004
CAACCCGGCCTCGGCCGTGATCAGCGCCGCGATCTCGGCGGTGCGCGCGCGCACGATGTCGGCCGCGCGGCGCAGGATCGCCGCACGCTCGTGGCGCGTGAACGTCGGCCGGTAGGCACGTGCCACCGCGAACGCGCGCCGCACGTCGTCCAGCGTCGCCTTCGGCACGGTGCCGACGAGCGTTCCGTCGTACGGGTTACGCACGTCGACGACTGCGTCGCGCCACACGCGCTGCCCGTCGATGCGCAACGCTTCGTGCCGCACGTCGGATGCGGGAATCGGCTTCAGGACCGTACTCATGTCGTCTCCTTCCTGGTGCAGCGTGATCGTGGCCACGCTTTCGGTTAATGCAGCGCGGCATGGCGCACCACGACCAATCCTTCGTATTCGAGGCAGCGGCACAGCGTCGACCACGCCGGCGTAGCGGGCCATGCACGCGCGCCGGCGTCGATGCGAATCGGCTGCCCGAATTCACGCGCCGCGCACGCGAGAAGCGTGTGCGCGATGCCGCTGCGCCGGTAGGCGGGTTCGACGTATAGCCGCATGAGCGACGGCGATCGGCCATCACCGCCGCCTGCGTCATCGATGTCGAGTTCTCCGATCGCGTCGCCGTCGCGATACGCGACGAACGTCTTGCCTGCATCGTCGAACACGATGCGGATCACGCGCTCGCAGCGATCCCTGAACACGACGACGTGCATGGCGTCCCTCTCCTTTTCATCACGCTGCAGGCGAACGCGATGCACGCACGCCCTCATGCGCCCGCGTACCGGGGAGTTATCCGGATCGTCCGGGCGCGACGAGTTGAGTATCGTCTTGCCACGTCGGCGCGCAGTAGTGCCAGACAACACATTTCATTGAGTCCACATCCGCGGCGCGACGCGCGTATTCTCGCGAAACCGCGCCACTCGCGGGTCACGTGCACACCACGCGCACCGCCTCGCGTTTCCCGTACCGATCACAGGAGGAAGCATGTCGAGTCGTACCCCGACCGCCTTATGGGCCCAGCAGTTCCGGCGGTCGTCGGCGTCGAGCCTGCAGGACCAGATCCGGCGGATGCTCGTGGCCGCGATCCTCGACGGCCAGCTCGCCCCCGATGCCGCGCTGCCGTCGAGCCGCGAGCTTGCCGACCAGCTCGGCGTCGCGCGCAACACCGTCGTGCTCGCGTACCAGATGCTCGTCGAAGAGGGCTACCTGATCTCGCGCGAACGCAGCGGGCACTTCGTGAACCCGAAGATGCTCGAAGGCGTGCCCGGCTTCGCGCAGGCCCGGGCCGGCGCGCTGCCCGCCGGTGGCGACGACGTGCCCGGACGCCCCGCCTGGGAAAAGCGCATCACGCATCCGCCGTCGAGGCAGCGCAACATCGTGAAGCCCGCAAACTGGCAGCACTACGAATTTCCGTTCATCTACGGGCAGTTCGACCAGTCGCTGTTTCCGACCAACGACTGGCGCGAATGCTGCCTGAAGGCGCTGTCGGTGATGGAGATCCGCAACTGGGCCCCCGACCTGATCGAACGCGACGACGAATCGCTGATCCAGCAGATCCGCACGCGCGTGCTGCCGCGGCGCGGCGTGTTCGCGATGCCCGACGAGATCGTCGTCACGAACGGCTGCCAGCAGGCGCTTTACCTGATCGCGGACCTGCTGTGCGGCAAGCACACGACGGTCGGTTTCGAGAACCCCGGCTATCCGGATGCGCGCAACATCTTCGAGAACCGCGACGCGCGGCTGCTGCCGCTGCCGGTCGACGGCCACGGGATCGCACCCGATGCGCTCGGCGACACGCTCTCGCGCTGCGACTACGTGTACGTGACGCCGAGCCACCAGTGCCCGACCACCGCGACGATGCCGGTCGAACGCCGCCGCGCGCTGCTCGATTGCGCGCAGCAGCATGACTTCGTGATCATCGAGGACGACTACGAGAGCGAAAACACGTTCTCTGGCACGCCGCATCCGGCATTGAAGAGCCTCGACACGGCCGACCGCGTGATCTACGTCGGCAGCCTGTCGAAGACGTTCGCGCCGGGGCTGCGGCTCGGCTACGTGGTCGGGCCGCGCGAGCTGATCCGCGAGTTGCGGGCGCTGCGGCGGCTGATGGTGCGCCATCCGGTTGCGTATATCCAGCGGGCGTTCGCAACCTTTCTCGCGCTCGGCCATCACGACGCGTTGCTGCGCCGGCTCGCGCATGCGTACAGCGAGCGCTCGCAGGCGCTGATGGCCGCGCTCGACGCGCACTTGCCGGAAGCGCGCTACGTGCCGGTGACGGGCGGCGCGTCGTGCTGGGTCGAGGGGCCGCCATGGCTCGACGCGGCGCGGCTCGCGGTGGACGCCCAGGAGGCGGGAATTCTGATCGAGCCTGGCGGCGTGTTCTTCATGAACGACGACAGCGACGCGCGTCGATGCTTCCGGATGGGGTTTTCCGCGATTCCGCTGGAGCGGATCGAGCCGGGGGTGCGGGCACTCGCGCAATGTGTGCGGGCGCAGAAGCCCGATCAGTGAGAGATGCCCGCGATGTCGCGGGCTTTGTCAGGATGGCGTGTAACGTCAACGCCCGGCAGGGCTGGGGCTCGAGGTTGAGCAACAATGGTCCGGGCATCCCGGACCCACATTGACCTCCACGCGCCGCCCGCTTTGATCGATCTCCGGAACCGGCTGGTAGATTCGACCGATCAATGCGCTTCGCCTGCCTTTGATCGCGAACTGGTCAAGCGCATTCATGACGTTTTCAGCGCGTCGGTACGCCAACTGCTGCGCGTTCCGTTCCGTCGATTCCGAAAGCCCTACAAGCCAGACAACATCGATAATCGGAAAGCGATTGCGTAAATCGCTCGACCATGCTGACAACCGTGCCAGTTCGGTCCTGGACATCTCGCTTGAATCACTTTCAAAGCGAACGTCGATGTATTGACCGGGAAGGTTTTGTGGTCCTTCGCACGCAAGCGCTGCCTGCGCAAGGATCAACGCGAGCACGACAGCAGCCAGGAAGTTAGTCGCCATCTACGACGTACCCCGCGATGCTTTCAGCATTGTTGATCGCCAAATCCGGATGTGATCGCCCCCATGCTGGAAGGAACGGAGTGATGTAGTACTGCTCGTCGGTTGCCGCCATCGTGTCCAGGAAATGACTTGCTTCGTGAATGATGACCGACACTTGCGAATCGGCGTACGCAGTCCATGGGCGCATCGTGCAAAACTCGGCGCTGATCGAGAACGTGTGACTCGCGGTATCCGGTGCGCAGACATGTGCGGCTTCCTGATCCGTTCCGAGCGGATGGGGTGTGCATCCCGTCGCCAGATCGGCAGCGCTGCCGGTACGAACGACGTTGTGCTCGTTGAACGAGCGAACGACATTCAGCACCTTCGCCAAGCCGGTAAGAAGTCGCCTGCGGGTTTGATCATCGTCGCGACCGAACCACTTGAACACACGATCCCTCTCGTACCGCGACCACCCTTTCAGGGAGGCAACGCGTGCCTCGAGTCGACTTACCGCAAGCACCTGTGCCTTGGCAAACATCATCCGAAACTCGGAGTTCGTCATGTTCTCGCAGATCGGCCGCATGTCAACGTCCGCGAATCGTTGCGATCCTTCAATGGTGTTGGTTGTTGTCTCGGCAACGGTGGTTTGATTCGCCATCTTCTCAGTCTCCAACTACGAGCTTCAACGTTTGCGCACCTTTGGTGCTCACACGCACGGTACATCCCTGAGCGTCGCTCATGCCGGATGCAAGCACGTTGCCGGTTAGATCCTTGATCCAGTATTCAACGTTACTCAATGGTTGCTTCGTCCGCTTGTCTCGGATCACGAACTGGTCGTCATGGATCATCTGCGCAACGGTTTGCGTGAATGCACTTGACGAACGTGTGCTGACTCCGGTCGCGCGGTCTGGATCATCGTAAAAGATCGTGCAATCGCTGCCCGCAAGGACCATGTTCATTCCACATGGACAGAGCACGGGGTCACCATCGAGGACAACGTTGCGTTCGTTCCACGTCATGTGCACAGCGCTTCCAACGATTTTGAACAATCCATCGCAATTGCCGCATGTTGCCTCGTCGCCGCTCACGGCGACATGCTTCCCTTCGCTAAACATCGTTGCTGTCGTTGCGATGACGAAGCCTCCCGTCGTCGTCGGGTCGCCGTTTCTGACTGCGCGTCGCGACATAGTCGATTCCTCGAATGAAGTTGGTAAAAGGCCGATCGCACGTCTGCGCTCCCGATTTGATCGGCAGCGCTTTACGTCAACTGAATCGGGCAATGGTCACGCAGACCCAACGAAACATCGAGCGAAGAAACCGCGCGCGGACCAGCAGATACTCAAGCTGTCAGTCGACCAAGCAGCACATTGAATTTCGGATTATTTCGATTTCATTCGATCGAATTCGAACAACTTCGACCCTCCCCTTTAATCCAAAAAAAATCAATTCTTACTTTTCACATAAAAACGCCTGCCCCCTCTGAAAATCATCTCGACACCTCCGCATACTTTGATACCCAGGGAAATAATCAAAAAGTGTGACGCAAGCCACCCTCTGCCGCCCTGCAGATAAGCATCCGACTCTGGCCCAAGCGAAACCTCCCGACTGGCGCTACCGCCAAAAACGAGCGCTCACTAACGTGTCGATACCGCGTGCCGCATGCGCGCCAGCGCCTTGCGCACCGCCCATCATTCGACAGGAGACACGTTATGTCCGACACGCTCACCGCCCCCGTCACGGCCGCCACGCTCGCGGCATTTTCCGAAGCATTCAACCGGCACGACGCCAACGCGTTGATGGGCTTCATGACCGAGGACTGCGTATTCGACGCGGCCGGCGGCCCCGACATCCACGGCACGCGCTTCGTCGGACGCGACGCGGTACGCGCCGCGTTCGAAGCCGTGTTCAAGACCTTCCCCGACGCACACTGGGGTCACGGTCGCCACACCGTCGCCGGCGAGCGCGGCGTCTCCGAGTGGGTGTTCACGGGCACGCACGCCGAAGGCTGGCGCATCGAGGCCGAAGGCTGCGACCTGTTCGAATTCCGCGACGGGCTGATCGCCGTCAAGCGCGCGTTCCGCAAGGAACGGCCGAAACAGCCGGCCTGAGCGTGCGCCTCGCGCGTCACTCGCGCCACCGCCCCCGCGCGCATTTTGAAACGAATCATTTCATTTCATTCCACATTCGCCGACTGCGGGCGGAATGACTTGACCGGCCTTCCCCAGCAAATAGCATCTGGAACAAGACGTTCCGTTAATTGAACAATCGGAGACAACCCATGAGCGAACAATCCACTTCCCTGCGTGCATCGGCCAACGGTCCGCAGGACATGACGCCGTCCGAAGCCTTCGTCGAAACCCTCGCGGCCAACGGCGTGACCGATATGTTCGGCATCATGGGCTCCGCGTTCATGGATGCGATGGACATCTTCGCGCCGGCCGGCATCCGCCTGATCCCGGTCGTGCACGAACAGGGCGCGGGCCACATGGCCGACGGCTACGCGCGCGTGTCGGGCCGCCACGGCGTCGTGATCGGCCAGAACGGCCCCGGCATCAGCAACTGCGTGACCGCGATCGCGGCCGCGTACTGGGCACATAGCCCGGTGGTGATCGTCACGCCGGAAGCCGGCACGATGGGCATCGGCCTCGGCGGCTTCCAGGAAGCGAACCAGCTGCCGATGTTCCAGGAATTCACGAAGTACCAGGGTCACGTCACGCACCCGGCACGGATGGCCGAATTCACCGCGCGCTGCTTCGACCGCGCGCAGGCCGAGATGGGCCCGACGCAGTTGAACATCCCGCGCGACTACTTCTACGGCAAGGTCAAGGTCGAGATTCCGCAACCGCGACGGCTCGACCGCGGCGCCGGCGGCGAACAGAGCCTGGACGACGCGGCCGCGCTGATCGCGCAGGCGAAGTTCCCGGTCATCATCTCGGGCGGCGGCGTCGTGATGGCCGACGCGATCGAGGAATGCAAGGCGCTCGCCGAACGGCTCGGCGCGCCGGTCGTCAACAGCTACCTGCACAACGACTCGTTCCCGGCGAACCATCCGCTGTGGTGCGGCCCGCTCGGCTACCAGGGCTCGAAGGCCGCGATGAAACTGCTGTCGCGCGCCGACGTCGTGATCGCGCTCGGCTCGCGCCTCGGGCCGTTCGGCACGCTGCCGCAGCACGGGATGGACTACTGGCCGAAGGACGCGAAGATCATCCAGATCGACGCGGACCACAAGATGCTCGGCCTCGTGAAGAAGATCTCGGTCGGCATCTGCGGCGACGCGAAGGCCGCGGCGATCGCACTCACGCAACGCCTCGAAGGCCGCACGCTCGTGTGCGATGGCTCGCGCGGCGAGCGCGCCGACCAGATCGCGACGGAAAAGGCCGCGTGGGAAAAGGAACTCGACGACTGGACGCACGAGCGCGACGCATTCAGCCTCGACATGATCGAGGAGCAGAAGCACGAGAAGCCGTTCAGCGGCGGCCAGTACCTGCATCCGCGCCAGGTGCTGCGCGAACTCGAGAAGGCGATGCCCGAGGACGTGATGGTGTCGACCGACATCGGCAACATCAACTCGGTCGCGAACAGCTACCTGCGCTTCAACAAGCCGCGCAGCTTCTTCGCGGCGATGAGCTGGGGCAACTGCGGCTACGCGTTCCCGACGATCATCGGCGCGAAGGTCGCCGCGCCGCACCGTCCGGCCGTGTCGTATGCGGGCGACGGCGCGTGGGGCATGAGCCTGATGGAAACGATGACATGCGTGCGCCACAACATCCCGGTCACGGCCGTCGTGTTCCACAACCGCCAGTGGGGCGCGGAGAAGAAGAACCAGGTCGACTTCTACAACCGCCGCTTCGTCGCGGGCGAACTCGACAACCAGAGCTTCGCGGCGATCGCGCGTGCGATGGGCGCCGAAGGGATCACGGTCGACCGCCTCGAGGACGTGGGCCCGGCCCTCAAGCGTGCCATCGACATGCAGATGAACGAAGGCAAGACCACGATCATCGAGATCATGTGCACGCGTGAACTCGGCGATCCGTTCCGTCGCGATGCGCTGTCGAAGCCGGTTCGGATGCTCGACAAGTACAAGGACTACGTGTAATGCCGCGTCGCTGACGCACCCCCGTTGCCGGTCGCGCGCCCCTCTCGCGCGGCCGGCCCTCCGGCCGGACGCCGTGCCCCGTGCGGGCCGCCGCATCCGGCCGTTTTTCCTTTCCTATCCGAGCGAACGATGAAAGCCCTCGACCGCATTCTCGAATCCGCGCGCCGCCAGCCGATGCGCATCGCGCTGTGCGAAGCCGACGATCCGCGCGTGCTGCAGGCCGCCGCGCGCGCAACGCGCGACGGCATCGCCCGCATCGTGCTCGTCGGCAACCGTGCGGCGATCCACGCGGCGGCCGCGCGCGACGCGATCGATCTCGACGGCATGACGCTCGTCGATCCGGCCAGCGCCGCCCAATGCGATGCCTATGCGGACGCGCTGCATGCGCTGCGCAAGCGCAAGGGCATGACGGCCGATGCCGCGCGCGACGCGGTGCTCGATCCGCTCTGCCATGCGAACCTGATGGTACGGCTCGGCGATGCGGACGGCTCGGTCGCGGGCGCCGTGCATGCAACGGCCGACGTCGTGCGCGCGGCGATCCAGCTGATCGGTGTCGATCCCGCGTTCCGGATCGTATCGAGTTTCTTCCTGATGATGCTGTGCGAACCGTTTCACACGATCAAGGGCGGACTGATCTTCTCCGACTGTGCGCTGGTCGTCGATCCGGATGCCAATCAGCTCGCCGAGATCGCGATGGCCGCCGCCGACAGCGCGCACGCGCTGCTCGGCGAGGAACCGCGTGTCGCGATGCTGTCGTTCTCGACGAGTGGCAGCGCGCATCACGCGGCGGTCGACAAGGTGACGGCCGCGACCGCGCAGGTACGCGAACTGCGCCCGGCGCTTGCGATCGACGGCGACGTGCAGCTCGACGCGGCGATCGTTGCGGAAATCGCCGAGCGCAAGATCGCGCATTCGCAGGTGGGCGGCCACGCGAACGTGCTCGTGTTCCCGAGCCTCGAAGCCGGCAACATCGGCTACAAGCTCGCCGAGCGGATCGGTCGCGCAAAGGCCGTCGGCCCGCTGCTGCAAGGCTTGCGCCGGCCCGCGAACGACCTGTCGCGCGGCTGCAGCGCCGACGACGTGTATCACGTGATCGCCGCAACCACCGTGCAGGCGCAGGCGGCCGCGCAGCGCGCCGCGACCGGCGAGGCCGCACACGCATGACAGCCGACAAACTGGCGATCCTGATCGCGGTGATCGGCGCCGGCAGCTATTTCCAGACCGTCACCGGCTTCGGGCTCGGGATGATCGTGATGGGCGCGACGAGCGGCTTCGGTCTCGCGCCGCTCGCCACCGTCGCCACGCTGATGAGCGTCGTGTCGCTCGCGAACGGCGCGACCGCGCTGCCCGGCCGGCTGCATCACATCGACTGGCGCGCGGTGGGCGCGGCGACGCTCGGCATCCTGCCGTCGGTCGTCGCGGGCGTGCTGCTGCTCGAATGCCTGAGCCGCTCGGCGGCCGACCTGCTGCAGCTCATTCTCGGCGCAGTCGTGCTGTACGGCGGCCTGAGTGCGGCGCTGCGGCCGGCGCCGCTCACCGAGCGCTCGGACAACCGCAGCTTCTTCGTCAGCGGCCTGTTCGGTGGCTTGCTGAGCGGGATGTTCGGCGTGTCGGGGCCGCCGCTGATCTTCCAGTTCTACCGGCAACCGCTGACGCTCGTGCAGATCCGCTGCGCGCTGATCGTGCTGTTTACGACGACCTCGGCCACTCGCGTGCTATACAGCGCGTGCGAAGGCCAGCTCGATCGCGACATCTGGCTGCTGGCGGCGATCGCGACGCCGGTCGTGATGCTCACGACGGTGGCCGCGCGCCACTACCCGCCGCCGCTGTCGCCGGTCGCGCTGCGCCGGCTTGCGTTCGGCGTGCTGATGGCGATCGGCATCGGGTTGATCGCGACGTCGCTGCCGCCGCTGCTGCGCGGCGCGTGATGCCGCGCGGCGCATGCCGCAGCGAACCGGCCTGCATACGGCATTCGGTCGAGACGCGTGCGTGTTGCCGCATCCGCCTTGCAGGCCGTCGCCTGCTTCATCGCCGCGCGCCGATCCAGCGTGCGATTTCGACGAGCCGCTTCATGTCCGGCGCTGATGCAAGGTCGATCGCGAGCCGGTGCCGGTAATACGGGCCGAGATCGAGCCCGACGCCGAGCCCGAGCACTTCGACGCGGCCGGCCGCCTCCTGGCGCGAGACCACCTGCTTCAGATGGTTGTCGAGGTAGAACGGATCGTTTGCGAGCGCCGTGGCGCCGTCCATCGGGCTGCCGTCCGAGATCACGACGAGGATCCTGCGCGCCTCCGGCCGCGCCGCAAGCCGTGCGCACGCCCATTCGACCGCTTCGCCGTCGACACCCTCACGGAACAGATCGGCCTTGAACAGCGCGGCGATACCCGTGCGCGCATGCCGCCAGCGCGTGTCCGCATCCTTGAACACCAGGTGGCCGGTTTCGTTGAGCCGGCCCGGATGGCGCGGCTTGCCGCGCGAGAGCCAGTCCTGCCGCGCGCGGCCGCCGTTCCATGCGAGCGTCGTGAAGCCGAGCACTTCGGTCGCGAGACCGGCGGCATCGCCCGCGCGGGCCAGCGTGTCTACCATCAGCGCGACGCCGTCGATCCACGTCTTCATCGATCCCGAGCAGTCGATCAGAAACGCGAGCGCGCAATCGGCGTGCGGCCGCACGCGTTCGAGCCGGAACAGCCGCCGTTCGGCCGGCGAACTGACGAGCTGCGCGAGCCGGCGGCCGTCGAGGCGGCCATGCTCCTCGCCGAACGACCAGCCGTCGGCCTGCGGTACGACGAGCGCCGCACGCAGCACACGTGCGAGCCGCGTGACGTTGATCCGCTGCGCGGTGACCTGGCCGTCGAGCCGGTCGCGGTACTCGCGCAGCAGTGCCGCGCGGATCTGCGCGGCCGGCCGGAGCTCGCGGTCGTAACGCGTCGTATAAGCACGGTAGACGGCATCGCCGCCCTGCAGCACGGCGCTGTCGCCCGTCTCCACGAGGGCTGGCAGGTCGATGCCCGTGTCGTCGAAATCGACCCACAGCGAGAAATTCGTCAGCGCATCGTCCTGCTCGCGCGCGTCTTGCGTCTCCGTTTCCACGACGGCCGCCCGCGCATCGCGAATCATCGATGCAATGCGCTTCGCGAGCGTCAGCGCATGTTCCGCGAATGCGCGCTGATCGTGCCGGCACCGCTTGAGCCCCGCGAGCTGCACGCCGATCTCGGGCACGATCGCCGCGCGCGACGCTTCGATCAGGTCTTCCGTCTCCTCGAGCACCGGCCACCCCGTCAGCCGCGACCATGCGATCTGCGCGACCGTGTAAACAAGGATTCCGACATGCGTATCGGCCTGTCCCGACCGATGGAACGCGCGCGACCAGGTGTCGAAACGATGGCGCAGGTTCTGCACGACGCCGCGCATGGCGGGTGGCGCCAGCGATTCGCAGCGCAGTTGCTCGAGCATTTCGAACAGCACGCGTTCGACCGGATCGTCGCCGGACAACGCGCGATGCAGGTCCGCATCGGAATGCAGGATGCGCAGCGCGGCGCCGTCGGCCGCACCGCGCCACGACGCGAGATCGTCGTCGGCCGCCTGCGCGCGCACGTGCGGCGCATGGATCGGCAGTGGCCGCAGGTCGCGACACACGCGGCCCGCACGGTAATGCAGCGCCGCGTCGCGTGTCAGTGCACGCACGGTCGACGCGCCCAGCGCTTCGCGCGCCGATGCACGGCGCGCGGCGTCGCGATCGGCGCTCACCGCCCCGCTCCCGGCTCGCCGCCGCCGGCACGCGACGCGACCGCCAGCTCCTCGCCGAAACAGCGCTGGTAATACTCGGCGACGACCGGCCGCTCGGCGTCGTCGCACTTGTTCAGGAACGTGAGCCGAAACGCGAGCGCCGGATCGCGGAAGATCTGGCAGTTCTCGGCCCAGTTGATCACCGTGCGCGGCGACATCAGCGTCGACAGGTCGCCGGTCGCGAAGCCGTTGCGCGTCAGCTCCGCGAGGCTCACCATCGATTCGAGCAGCGGGCGGCCGGCTTCGTCCGCGAGTTCCGGCACGCGCGCGCACACGATGCCGATTTCTTCGTCGCGCGGCAGGTAGTCGAGCGTCGCGACCACGTTCCAGCGATCCATCTGCGCATGGTTGAGCATCTGCGTGCCGTGATAGAGCCCGTTCAGGTTGCCGAGACCCACCGTGTTCGCGGTCGCGAACAGCCGGAACGACGGATGCGGATGGATCACGCGGTTCTGGTCGAGCAGCGTGAACTTGCCGTCGCGCTCGAGAATCCGCTGGATCACGAACATCACGTCGGGCCGTCCCGCATCGTATTCGTCGAAGATCAGAGCGACCGGACGCTGCAGCGCCCACGGCACGATCCCTTCCTGGAATTCGGTCACCTGCACGTCGTCGCGCACGACGATCGCATCCTTGCCGACAAGATCGAGCCGGCTGATGTGGCCGTCGAGGTTCACGCGCACGCACGGCCAGTTCAGCCGTGCCGCGACCTGCTCGATATGCGTCGACTTGCCGGTGCCGTGCATCCCCTGCACGAGCACGCGGCGATTGCGCGCAAATCCCGCGAGGATCGCGAGCGTGACGTCCGGGTTGAAACGGTAGGCGTCGTCGATATCGGGCACGTGATCGTCGCGCGCGCTGAACGCCGGCACCATCAGGTCCGAATCGAACCCGAAGCGTTCGCGGACCGACACCATGCAGTCCGGCTTGTTCGCCACCCCATCCATGCGTTGCGCTCCTGTCGTTGCTGATCGCGCAGGCATCGATCGTCGCGCCCGCGCCAGCCGTGTTTACGGAACGATTCGTTCCGTTGCCGAAAGTTCGGACCGGTTCAACGGGCCCGCTGCCCCGCGCGGCCGGCCTGCCGGGCCGTTCGGTACAATGGCCGCAGTCCAGTTTCCGGAACGCCTGCCATGCTGCCCGCGGATACGCCCACGCTGCGCGCCTTCGCGCTGCTCGAACATCTCGTCCAGGCCGGCGATGCCGTGTCGCTCGCCGATCTCGCGCGCGACGTCGATATCCCGAAGGCATCGCTGCACCGGATGCTTGCGTCGCTCGAAGCCGGCGGTCTCGTGATCCGCGAGCCGGGCCGCAAGAACGCGTACGCGATCGGCCCGCGCCTCGCGCGGCTCGGCACCGGCGTGATGCTGCATGCGGGCGCGCGCCGGCTGCGCCACGCGATCCTCGAACGGCTCGTCGCCGATCTCGGCGAAACCTGCAACCTGACCGCGCTGCACGACACGGAAGTCGTCTATCTCGACCGCGTCGAGGCCGACTGGCCACTGCGGCTCGACCTGAAACCCGGCTCGCGCGTGCCCGCACACTGCAGCGCCAGCGGCAAGCTGCTGCTCGCGCTGCTGCCGCGCGACGAACGCGCCGCGCTGGTGCGCGCGCTGGCACTGCCGCGCTACACCCCGAACACGATCTCGGATCCCGAACTGCTCGAAGCCGAACTCGACCGCACCGCACACAAGGGCGTCGCGATCGACAACGAGGAATTCGTCGCAGGCATCGTGTGCATCGCGGCGCCGATCGTCGGCGACGACGGCACGTGCATCGCCGCGGTCGCCGTGCATGCGCCCGTGTCGCGCGCGCCGCTGTCGCGGCTGCTCGACCACGTGCCGCGCCTGCAGGAAGCGGCCGGCGCGCTCGCTCAAACGTTCTAGTTCCCGCACGGCGTGGCGGCGCGCACGCACCGTCATGACGCGCGCTGGTAGTAGATGTTCTGCGGATGCCGCGCATCCGCGAAGAAGAACCAGCGTTCCGCGACCAGCCCCGCATACTGGATCACGAACGCGGCGCCGAGCGCGACGGCCGCCGCGACCGACGTCGGCGCGAGCGCGCCCGCGCCGGTCAGCGCGAACGGCACCGCGAACGCGCCGATCAGGAAGCCGGCCTTCACTGCCCGCAGCGTGCCGTTGCCCTGCCCGTGAAAGAACTCCCGCGTATTGAACGCGCTGGCCGTGAAGCCGCGCGACTTCTGTTCGACCTTCGCATGGCGGATCCCGGTCGCGCTCTGCACGGTCGACTTCGGCCGCAACCGGGCATTGCGCGCAAGCGACGCGAGCCGCGCCACGCCACCGGCGAGCGTCAGCGCGCACGCGGCCACGGCGAGCCGGCCGACCAGCGCCGGCGCGAGCCACGCGGCGCAAGCCGTCGCCAGCGTGCAGCCCGACGCGCAGCCGAGCAGCACGAAGTTCACGAGCGTCAGCGGGCTCGCCCATTCCTGCAGGAACCGCAGGCACGCGTAGATCATCGCGGTACACACGAACAGAACGACACTTGCGAGCGCGCCCGCCGCGCCGATCAGCAACGTGCCGGGCCAGCCGAACAGGTGTGCCGCGCCATACGCGAACGCGCATGCGAGAAACATCGGCAGTGCGATACATTCGCGTGACAGCCACGATGTGCGCCACATCGCGATCGCGCGCCATGCGCGCTCGGGGTGGCCGAGATGGAAGAACGACGCGAACAGGCCGAGCACGCCGAGCACGACCGACAGCGCGGCACCCGTCACGTAGAACGACGCAGCGATATCGACGCCCGCCGCGCGCGCAAGTGCCTCGACGGTCACGAGCGTCAGCAGCAGGCCCTGTGCGGCACCGCACAGCGTGGTGAGAAAAACGACCGAAAAGGCTGGGCGCATGGAAACTCCGTTTTTTCGTATGAATGAAGGGCCTTGCGCTCAGCGCTGCGTCGCGAGCGACACGAGATCGATGTCGCCGCGCGCCGCGCGGGCTTCGAACGACGCGTCCTCGTCACGGCCGTTCGACGCGCTGCCGCATCCGCCGCTACTCCCGCAACCGCACGACGCTTCGGTCTTCACGCGCGGCAGATAATGGTTCGACGGTCGCGTGCCCCATTCGGGCATCAGCGCATAGCCGCCGCGTTCGCGGATCGCACGCGACACGTCCGATTCGGGATCGTGCACATCGCCGAACAGCCGCGCGGACGTCGGGCAGGCGAGCACGCAGGCCGGTTTCCGGTCGCGTTCGGGCAGCGCTTCGTTGTCGATGCGGTCCGCGCACAGCGTGCACTTCGTCATCTCCTTGCGGCCTTCGTCGAGCTCGCGCGCGCCATACGGGCACGCCCACGCGCAGTACTTGCAGCCGATGCACTTGTCGTAGTCGACCAGCACGATCCCGTCCGACTTGCGCTTGTAGCTCGCGCCGGTCGGGCATACCGGCACGCACGGCGGATCCTCGCAGTGCAGGCACGATTTCGGGAAGTGGATCGTGTCGGTCATCGGGAACACGCCCGCTTCGTAGGTCTGCACGCGGTTGAAGAACGTGCCGGACGGATCGTCGTCGTACGGGCGCAGATCGGCGAGACTGCCGGCTTCGCCCGACGTGTTCCATTCCTTGCAGCTCGTTACGCAGGCATGGCAGCCGACGCATACGTTCAGGTCGATGACGAGGGCCATCTGGGTCATGGTTGCGCTCCTTCGATCAGCGGTCGTCAGACTGAGGGCCGGCCGACGTCGCGCGCCGCAGCCGCGCGGCGAATGCGCCGGTTCCCGCGAAATATGCCTGCACGCGCTGCAGCACGCGCGGCGTGCCCGGCAGCGCCGGCATCGGCGCGAACTGCGGCAAGGTCGTGGCCGCATCGGCTTCGGCCGGATAAACCCGCACCTGCACGTCGTACCAGCCGGCCTGCCCCGTGACCGGATCGGAGTTCGACAGGCGTGCGCCGTCGCGCGCCGCATCCGGCAACTCGTCAGTAATCACGTGGTTCAACAGGAAGCCGCGCTGCGACTCACCCGCTTGAGGCCCGAGGTTCCACGCGCCGGCTGCCTTGCCGATCGCGTTCCAGGTCCAGACGGTGCCGGGCTCGACGGCCTCGCTGTAGCGCGCGCGACAACGCACCTTGCCCCACGGCGATTCGACGTAGATCCACGCGCCGTCGTCGATCTGCTGCGCGGCGGCCGTCACGGGGTTCACGAACAGATGGTTCTCGCCGTGGATCTGCCGCAGCCACGCGTTCTGCGAATCCCACGAGTGGTACATCGCCATCGGCCGCTGCGTGATCGCCGCGAGCGGATAGCGGCTCGCATCGGTCAGCCCGCTTTCGAGCGAGCGATGCCAGAACGGCAGCGGATCGAAATAGCGTGCGATGCGCTCGCGCAGATGATCGGGCGGCTGGCGGCCCGACGTGCGGCCCTGCGCGGCGAGCCGGAATTTCTGCATCACGTCCGAGTAGAGCTGGATCACGATCGGCACGCCGAACTTGCGCATCCCGTTGTCGACCGCCCACTGCATGTACGGGCCATTGCAGTTGCGCATGTACTGCAGCGGCTCCGGCAACCGGTGGTGGTACACGCAGTTGTTCTCCGCGTAACGCTTCCACTGGTCGGGGTTCGGCTCGCCGACGACGGCCTTGTCGCCGTCCTTGCCGCGCCAGCCGATCAGGAAGCCGGTGCCCGAATCGGGCGCGGTCTGGAAGTTGACGACGAAATCCGGATAGTCGCGGTATTTGCGCTGCCCGTCCGCCGTCGTGAAGGCCGGAAACTTCAGCCGGCTCGCGAGCTCGATCAGCACTTCCTGGAACGGCTTGCATTCGCCGGTCGGCGGCACGACCGGCACGCGTACCGAGTCGACCGGCCCGTCGAATTCGGAGATCGGCCGATCGAGCACCGACATCACGTCATGCCGTTCGAGGTAAGTCGTGTCGGGCAGGATCAGGTCGGCGAACGCCGTCATTTCAGACGCGAACGCATCGCACACGACGAGGAACGGAATCCGGTATTCGCCGTCGTCGCGCTTGTCGACCAGCATCTTGCGCACTTCCGTCGTGTTCATCGACGAATTCCACGCCATGTTGGCCATGAAGATCAGCAGCGTGTCGATCGGATAGGGATCGCCGCGCCATGCATTGGTGATCACCGAATGCATGAGCCCGTGCACCGCGAGCGGGTATTCCCACGAGAACGCCTTGTCGAGCCGCGCGGGCGTGCCGTCCGGATGGACGAACAGGTCCTCGGGGCCAGCGGGCCAGCCGAGCGGGCCCGTGGCAAGCGGCGTGTTCGGCCTGATCTGCGCCGGGTCGTTCGGCGGTTTCGCCGACGGCGGCACCGCGCGCGGATACGGCGCCTTGTGCCGGAAGCCGCCCGGCCGGTCGATCGTGCCGAGCAGCGACATCAGCACGGCGAGCGCGCGGATCGTCTGGAAGCCGTTCGAATGCGCGGCGAGCCCGCGCATCGCATGGAACGCGATCGGCACACCCTTCACCGACGCGTGCTCCTTGCCCCAGGAATCGGTCCAGCACACCGGCAGCTCGATCGCGTGGTCGCGCGCGACCGTCTCCATCTCGCGGGCGAGGCGGCGGATCGTGTCGGCCGCGATGCCGGTGATGTCGGCCGCCCATTCGGGCGTGCACTCGGCCACCTGTTCGCGCAGCAGCGTGAACGACGGCGCGACGGGCGTGCCGTCGTCGAGCGTATAGCGGCCATCGAGCGCCGGCTCCGCGCCTTCCGTGTGATGCAGCACCGCGCGGTTCGTCTTCGTGTCCCACCACATCCGGTTCTGCGGATACAGCGCGTTGACCTCCGGCGCGCCGGCGTCGCGCACGAACAGCCCGAACGTGTCGGCGCCGTCGCGCTGGTCGACCAGCTCGGCCGCATTCGTGAAGCGCGACACGAATTCGAGGTCGAACGCGTTGCGCGCGATCAGCTCGTGCATCAACGCCATGAACAGCGCACCATCGGTGCCGGGACGAATCGGAATCCATTCGTCGGCGATCGCCGCGTAGCCGGTGCGCACCGGATTGATCGCGATGAAGCGGCCGCCCGCGCGCTTGAACTTGCCGAGTGCGATCTTCAGCGGATTCGAATGGTGGTCTTCCGCGGTGCCGATCATGAAGAACAGCTTCGCGTGGTCGAGATCGGGGCCGCCGAATTCCCAGAACGAGCCGCCGATCGTGTAGATCATCCCGGCCGCCATGTTCGCCGAGCAGAATCCGCCATGCGCCGCATAGTTCGGCGTACCAAACTGTTTCGCGAACAGGCCGGTCAACGCCTGCATCTGGTCGCGGCCGGTAAAGAGCGCGAATCGCTTCGGGTCGGTAGCGCGCAGGTGCCCGAGGCGCTTTTCGAGCACGTCGAATGCGACGTCCCACGACACCGGCTCGAACTGCGCGTCGCCGCGCTCGGCGCCCGGCTTGCGCATCAGCGGCTGCGTGAGCCGCGCGGGCGAATACTGCTTCATGATGCCCGACGAACCTTTTGCGCAGATGACGCCCTGGTTCAGCGGATGCGCGGGATTGCCGTCGATATAGCGCACCTCGCCGTCGCGCAGGTGCACGCGGATGCCGCAGCGGCATGCGCACATGTAGCACGTCGTCGTCTTGATCTCGGCCTGCTCGTCGCGCTCGCGTGCCCGATGTTCCATCGTCTGTCCTCGTTCGCGGATGAGGGCGCGCCCTGCCGGGGCGCACCCGTGAATCGGTTCGTTCATGCTATGCCGGCACGCGGCCGACATAAAGTCGCATCCTCTGATCGGTGGTATCGGCCGGCCCGATAG
This sequence comes from Burkholderia sp. Bp9004, assembly GCF_003858025.1. Classification (NCBI taxonomy): domain Bacteria; kingdom Pseudomonadati; phylum Pseudomonadota; class Betaproteobacteria; order Burkholderiales; family Burkholderiaceae; genus Burkholderia; species Burkholderia sp. Bp9004. The sequence goes on from NZ_QTQD01000029.1 coordinate 17,596, forward strand.
TTGCGCCAGCAATCCATCGGATCGGGCCGGCAGCCGCATGCGCGAAGGCCCGGCTTGCATGCCGGGCCTTCGGCGTCATGCGTGGCCGCGCATTACCGCGGCGGATAGGCGAGCAGTTCGCTGTCGTCGAGATGCTCGCGGCGGCTGCGGCGCGTCAGCCCGTAGGCGACGACCAGCACACCGAGGCTGGCGACGCCGAGCCACAGCGGCTTGCGCTGGTCCGGGATGAACGCCATCGCGACGAGGATGCCGACCATGCCGATGATCGCAACCCAGGTCAGGTACGGGTACGCCCACATCCTGACGCGCAGCTTGCTGGCGGCCACCGGGTCGAGACGCTTGCGCAGGCGCAGCTGCGAGAACGCGATCAGCACGTACACGAACAGCGCGACGGTGCCGTACGAATTGACGAGGAACGCGAACACGGTATCGGGCGACACGTACGACATCACCACCGACACGTAGCCGAACACCGTGCCGAGCAGGATCGCGCGCACCGGCACGCCGCGCTTGTTGACCTTCGCGAGCGCGGCCGGCGCGTCGCCGTGGCGGGTCAGCGCGAACAGCATCCGCGACGCCGCATAGAGGCCCGAGTTGAGGGCGGACAGCACCGCCGTCAGCACGATCGCGTTCATCACGTTGGCCGCGGCCGGCAGGCCCATCACTTCGAGTGCGCTCACGTACGGCGTGGCCATCTGATGCGAATTCCACGGTACCAGCGCGACGACGAGCGCGACCGATCCGACGTAGAACACCAGCACGCGCGTGATCACCGAATTGGTTGCCTTCGCAACCGCTTTCGCCGGCTCCTTGGCCTCGGCCGCCGCGATCGTGACGATTTCAGCGCCGAAGTAGAACCCGGTGGCCGCGACCGCCCCGCTCATCACCGGCCCGATGCCGAGCGGCATGAAGCCGCCGTGGCCGAGCAGCGTCGGCAGCACGGCCGTCGTGTGCATCGACGCGGGCCACAGGCCGAGCACGTAGAGGCCGCCGAGGAACAGGAACACGATGATCGCGCCGACCTTGATCGACGAGAACCAGAATTCGAATTCGCCGTAGCTGCCGACCGAGATCAGGTTCGTGAGCGTCAGCACGACCAGCAGCGCCAGGCTGATGATCCACGCCGGTGTATCCGGCAGCCAGAACTGGATCAGCTTGGCGCCGGCCACCGCTTCGAGCGCGACGACGATCACCCAGAAATACCAGTACATCCAGCCGGTCAGGAAGCCCGCCATCTTGCCGGGCCCACGCCAGTTGCCGAACGCGAGCCGTGCGTATTCGTAGAACGAACCGACGGCCGGCATCGCGCAGGCCATCTCGCCGAGCATCCGCATCACGAGCACGACGAGCCCGCCCGTGATCAGGAACGACAAGATCGCGGCCGGCCCGGTTTGCTGAATCACCACACCGCTGCCGACGAACAGCCCGGCACCGATCACGCCGCCAAGCGCGATCATCGTCATGTGGCGCTGCTTGAGCCCACACTTCAGGTCACTCTGGTTCGAGGGTTGCATGTCTTCTCCATATCCAGTTGTCCGGACGCCGCCCGCTTGCCACCGTCGGGTGAGCGCGGGCGCCGCCGGCGACGGCGCGTGCAGGGGCGCCTGCAGCCCCGGCCGCACGGATTTCTGTTGCTTTTATTGTGTTGGACAGCCGGGCGCGGGTTACGTCACGCCCGGCGATGAGCACTGCGTTCAGGGCTTTTCGTCATTCCTGAAGTACGACAGGTAGAGCATCCGCTGCCCGATGCGCCGGAACGGCGCGAACGGGTGGCCAGGCAGCGGCGACGTGAAGATCGGCAGCGTCTGGCGTGCCCCCTTCCCCGCGATCTGCTCGGCCAGCCGGCGGCCGGCCTGCTGCGAGTACGACACGCCGTTGCCGCCGTAGCCGAGCGCGTAGTACACCGACTGCCGCGGGTCGGGCTGGCACACGCGCGGCATCATGTCGTGGCTGACGTCGACCCAGCCCCACCATGAATAATCGATCTCCACGCCGCGCAGCGCGGGAAACTTGCGCGCCATCCCTTCCTTCAGCAATTCCAGATGACGCGGGTTCGGCGCATCGTCGCCGGTGATCGCGCTGCGACTGCCGATCTGCAGACGGCGATCGGGCAGGAACCGGTAGTAAAAGCGCAGCGTACGCGTGTCGGTCAGCACCTGCGTCGTGCGGAAATTGCACGCGTCGATCTCCGCGTCGGTGAGCGGGCGCGTGACCATCGAGTTCGACAGGATCGGCATCACCTTGCTGCGCAGCGACGGATGCAGCGTCTGCGCGGTGTACGCGCCGGTCGCGATGCCGACCGCGCGGGCCCGCACGACGCCGCCGGGCGTGCGCAGGTGATGCACGCCATCGATCGTCTCGAAGCCGAGCACGGGGCTGCTTGTATGCACCTTCGCGCCGGCTTCGCGCGCGAGGCGCAGGTAGCCGAACGCGAGCTTCAGCGCATGGATGCCGATGCCTTCCGGCTCGTGCAGCGCGCCGGCCGCCTCGTGGTCGTTGATGAATTCGCGGCGGAAGGTTTCCGCGCTCAGCAGCTCCGACGGATAGCCGAACACGTCCTTCCACACCTTCGCCTCGGCCGCGAGCTTCGCCATGATGCGCGGACGGTGCGCGATCAGGAAATGGCCGCCCGGCTGCGGGTCGCAGTCGATTTCCGACACGAGCGACTTGAAGTGCTCGAAGCCTTCGAGGATCTCGTCGTGCATCTTCAGCGCGACGTCCTTGCCCCAGCGCTCGATCCACTGCGAGCGCGACAGCCGGCCCGACGCGTTCTGCCCCTGCCCGCCGTTGCGGCTGCTGCAGCCCCAGCTCGTGCGGTTGGCTTCGAGCACGACGGCCTTGATGCCGTGGTCCCGCGCGAGGCACAGCGCGGTCGCGAGGCCCGTATAGCCGGCGCCGATGATCGCGACGTCGACATCGAGATCGCGCGTGACGGGGCCGTCGTCGGGCGGCGGGGTGCCGGCCGTCGCGACCCAGTAGGTCGGCGCGTACTGCTTGCCGCACCCGGGCCCCGGCGACACGAGCGGATCGTAGGTCGGGTCGTAACGCGTATCGTTCGGCCGGCCGCCGGCGAAGGCGCTCGCGGTGCGTTCGATGGATGAGGTCGACATGGTCATACCTCCGACGCTGGCGTGCCCGCCGCGCCGCAACGGGCGCACGAGGCGATTCGACTGACTGATGCGGGGCGCGCGCTCGCCGCACGGGCGAATGCTGCCGACTGCGTGTTGGTCATGCCTGTCTCCTGATCGTTCTCTTCGGGTCGATCGTGTGCAGATGCTTCAATGCGGCGATCTGTCGAGGAAAGTGTAGGCAGGCCGATTTTTCACAGGTAGGGCCAGTGGACCGGATTCGCTTGGACCAGCGCGCGGGCGGCCGAGTGGCGGACAACAGCGGGCGACCGGCGGTGGGCGACGATCGGCTGCGGTCGCGGCGCGGGCGCGGCACCGCGAGGCAACCGGGACGCCGAACGGCGTGCCGCATCGGACAACCGGCTGACCGGCCGACGGCAACGGTCAGCGGCACGGACGCGGCACCGACCGACGACCGCGCCGCCGATACGACCCCGCGCCGCACCCCATCCCATCCACCCTGCCCGCCATCACATCGCGCGCGCCGCGACGCCGGCCACGCCGCCGCGCTTCTCGATCGCCCGCGCGGACACGATCGACAGGAGTGCAGACAACATCACGTAAACCCCGACGAGCCACGGCGCACCGCCGTTCACCCGCATCAACGCGGTCGCGACGATCGGCGTCAGGCCGCTCGCGAAGATGCCCGACACCTGGTAGACGAACGAGATGCCCGTGTAACGCACGTTCGCGTCGAACAGCTCCGCGAACAGCGCGGCCTCCGGCCCGTAGGCCATCGCGTAGAAGATCCCGAACGGGATCACCAGCGCGAGCCACACGGCGGGCAGGTTCGTCGATTGCGTCTGCAGCAGCCAGAATGCGGGCAGCACCGACAGCCCGCACAGGGTCGCGCCCCATCGGTACACACGCGCGCGGCCGAGCCGGTCCGACAGGCTGCCGAACACGGGGATGAACACGCACATCACCACCGCCGCGCTCATCACGCCGAGCAGCGCGTCGCCGCGCGAGATCGACAGGTTGCGCGTCATGTAGCCGATCGAGAACACCGCGAACACGTTGAAGAACACGCCGTCGATGTAGCGTGCGCCCATCCCGAGCAGGATCGCCTGACGATAATTTCCAAGCAGTTCGACGATCGGCAGCTTCGTATCGCGCCGCTGGCGCTTGAGCGCGACGAATTCGGGCGTATCGGCCACGCGCGTGCGGATGTAGAAGCCGACCGCGACGAGCAGCAGCGATGCCGCGAACGCGACGCGCCAGCCCCACGCCAGGAACGCGGCGTCCGGCAACGCACGCGACAGCGCCGCGACCACACCGGCCGCGAGACACAGCCCGATCGCGAGCCCGATCTGCGGCAGGCTCGCATACAGCCCGCGCCGGTGCGGCGGCGCGTACTCGTAGGCCATCAGCACCGCGCCGCCCCACTCGCCGCCCAGGCCGATGCCCTGCAGCACGCGCAGCGTCAGCAGCAGCACCGGCGCCCACATGCCGATCTGCGCGTAGGTCGGCAGGAACGCGACGCCGGCCGTCGACACACCCATGATCAGCATCGTCAGGATCAGCGCGGACTTGCGCCCGACGCGGTCGCCGAGATGGCCGAACAGCAGGCCGCCGAGCGGCCGCGTGACGAAGCCGACCGCGAACGTCGCATACGCGAGCATCGTCGACACGAACGCGTCGCCGGCCGGAAAGTACTGTTTGTCGAACACGATGCCGGCGACCACGCCGTACAGGAAAAAGTCGTACCACTCGACGGTCGCGCCAATCACGCTGGCCGCGGCCACGCGTCGGACGACCCGGGAATCGATTGCCATGCGAGCTTCTCCAGGTAAGGATGCGCCGCAACCTGCCCCGGCGCCGTGCCGGCGGGGGCATCGATAAACGCGCGGCGGCCGTCCGGGCGCAGGAGCACGGGCCGCGCGGGTGGATGGGCGGCGATGCCTTACGCGAGCGCCTCGGCGGCCGGTGCAGCGCTGCGGCCGCGATCGACCGCGCGTGCATCCTCGAGGATCATGTCGGACGCCTTCTCGGCGACCATCACGATCGGCACGTTGGTATTGCCCGATACGAGGGTCGGCATGATCGAGCAGTCGACCACGCGCAACCCGCGCGTGCCGTACACGCGCAGCCGCTCGTCGACGACCGCGAGCGGATCGCTCGCGACGCCCATTTTCGCGGTGCCGGATGGATGGAAGATCGTCTGCCCGTATTCGCGGCAGAACTCGAGCAGTTCGTCGTCCGTCTGCGCGTCCGCGCCCGGCCGCACCTCGCGCTTCATCAGCGGCGCCATCGGCTCGGCCGCCGCGACGCGCCGCGCGAAGCGCACGCCGGCCACCGTCGTGCGGCGGTCGCGCTCGATGTCGAGATAGTTCGGCTGGATCGACGGCGCGTCGCGCGCATCGTCGGTGCGGATTCGCACGGTGCCGCGCGATTCGGGCCGCAGCTGGCAGATCGAATACGTGCAGCCGGGAAACGCATGCACGCTGCCGCCCGCCGAATCGGCCGACAGCGTCGAGAAATGGAACTGGATGTCGGGCGTCGCCGATTCGTCCGGCAGCGCACGGCAGAACATGCCGCCCTGGTTGATGCCGATCGCGAGCGGGCCGCCGCGGAACAGCGCCCATTGCAGCCCCATCTTTGCGCGGCCGACCCACGAATTCAGTTCGTCGTTGGTCGTGATCGGCTTCGTTACTTCGTAGATCAGACGAATCTGCAGATGATCCTGCAGGTTCTCGCCAACGCCCGCGCGATCGGCGACGACCGGAATCCCGTGCCGGTTCAGCAGCGCGGCCGGCCCGACGCCCGACACCTGCAGCAGTTGCGGCGATTGCAGCGCGCCGGCCGCGAGGATCACCTCGCGCAACGCACGCACCTCGCGAACCTTGCCATGCTGGACATAGCGCACGCCGGACGCCTGCGCGCCGTCAAACAGCACCTTCAGCGCCTGCGCATCGGTTTCGACATGCAGGTTCGGCCGCCCGCGCGCGGGCTTCAGGTAGGCCACCGCCGTCGAGCAGCGCAGTCCGTTGCGCGTGGTGAGCTGGTAATAGCCGACGCCTTCCTGATCGCCCGTGTTGAAATCGTCGACCGTGCGCACGCCGAGCCGGTTCGATGCGGCGACGAACGCATCGACGAGTTCGTGCCGCTGCCGGATCACGGACGCCCACAGCGGGCCGCCGGTGCCGCGTGTCGGCCCCTCTCCGAGCGTGTTGTGTTCGAGCTTGCGGAAATACGGCAAGCACTCGCGCCAGCTCCAGCCGCGATTGCCGAGCGCGGCCCAGTGATCGTAGTCCTGCTGCTGCCCGCGCACGTAGATCAGCCCGTTGATCGAGCTGCAGCCGCCGAGCGTGCGGCCGCGCGGCCAGTACAGGCGGCGGTTGTGCATGTTCGGATCGGGATCGGTGTGGAAGCCCCAGTTGTACACGGGGTGGAACATCGTCTTGCCGTAGCCGATCGGCACGTGGATCCACATGTAGTTGTCGGCGGGGCCTGCTTCCAGCAGGCACACCGTATGGCGGCCGCCGTCGGACAGCCGGTTGGCGAGGACGCAACCGGCCGATCCCGCGCCAACCACCACATAGTCGAAGCTGCGTGTCATACGTGTCTCCGTCCCGGGGTATTGGAAAAATCCGGTATGTTTTGTCCAAATTTATTGAGCACACGGAACGCATACAAGCCGATTTATTGTCCACGGCGCGAATGTGGTACAAAAACCGTTCAATTCGTTTCATTTCCATCGCACACCATCCCGGGACGCACGCCGATCCCGATGGAGGAGACACATGCGCGAAACCGCCCCCGCGCCGCCCGATGGCGCGCTCGCCGACGACGCGCGCGTCCTGCGCGCCCTCGCCGTGCTCGAAGCGCTCGCGTCGGCCGGGCAGCCGTACACGCTGTCGCAGCTCGCCGCGCGGCTGCGCATTCCAAAGGCGACGCTGCTGCGCCTGATCGAGTCGCTCGAAACGCGCGGCTACGTGATCCACATGCCCGACTCGCGCGGCCACGACCGCGGCATCGCGCTCGGCCCGCGCGCCGCGCAGTTCGCGCTCGCGGCGCTGTCGAACAACACCTTCACGCGCGGCTGCCGCTCGGTGCTGCGTGCGCTCGTCGACGTGCTCGGCGAAACCTGCAACCTCACCGCGCTCGATGGCGACACGGTGCTGTATGTGGAACGCGTCGAGACGACCGAGCCGCTGCGGCTCGAGATGCGGCCCGGCATGCGCGTGCCGCTGCATTGCACGGCGAGCGGCAAGCTGTTCCTGTCGCAGATGAATGCGCTGGAGCGCAACGCGATGCTCGCGCGGCTCACGCTGAAGAAGATGACCTACCGGACGCTGACCGACGCGCAGTTGCTCGCGGCCGAGCTTGACCGGCTCGCGGCGCGCGGCGTCGGGATCGACAACGAGGAATTCGTGCGCGGGATGGTGGCTGTTGCGGTGCCGGTGAAGGATGCCGCAAGCGGTCGCGTGCTCGCGGCGCTCGCCGTGCATGCGCCGACCGCGCGCGCGACACTCAACGATTTACTGGAGAACGTGCCGAAGATGCGGGAGGCGGCTACGCGGCTCGCGCCGCTGTTGCATGCGAGCGATGGCGCGCCGCCGGGGTGAAGAGGCTATGCGCGGTCACGCGGTCACGCGGTCACACAAGGTGATAACGCAGCCAGAAGGTTTCACGGCATGCATTGTCGAACGTCATCCGCGTCGGGCCGATCGGTTGCGCATCGGGATGGCGGAGCACGTCGTAATCGATCCAGCATTCGGCGCACAGCAGATCGGACGGCGCGCGGTCCTGCTCGACCGAGCGGCGCACGATCGCGCCGTTGTCGAAGCGGTATTCGGTTTCGTCGCGCGTGACCTCGACATCGTCGTCGGTCCAGCGCTCGTGCGACGTTGCATGCGACACGATCGACACCGGGCCCGCGAGCCCGTGGATCGCGGCGATATAGGAAATGAGCTTGTCCATGGCGAGGCGGCAACGAAACGGATGGCCGCATCGCGCAACGCATGCCGCGCGATACAACCCGAGCGGCGAGTATAGCCGCGCGCCGAAGACCTTGCCGCCGGCGGGGTTTCGCGCGCTACGCCTCCAGCGCGAGCACCGCGAACGTCGCGAGCCAGTGCTCGCCCATGTAGTCGCCGGCCACGTGCGCGAGCGCGCTCGCGAGATGCCGGTCGGCCGCATCGAGCAGCTTCGCGCGTCGCGCATCGCCTTCCGGCAGCGCGCCGGCGAGCGAACGCTGGCACCACGCGCGGCTCAGGTTCAGCCCGTCGAGGTGCGCGATCTTGCCGTCGCTGCGATCGCTGACCGTTGCCGGCTCGAACAGCGTCGCCGGCTCGCCGCGCGCAAGATCGGGCAGGAAACGCGCGAACCAGCCGTCGAATTCGGCGGCCGGCAACACGCGCCGCATCAGCTCGGCTTCCATCAGCGCCGGCGACAGGAATTCGTCGCCCGACGGCTCCCACGCCTGGCAGGCGACGTCGTTCAGGTGCCAGCGCTTCGCGGTATCGACGATCAGCGCCGCAAGCCCGTCGCGCTGCGTGTCGCGCGCGAAGTCGAGTGCGAGCGCCAGCGCGAACGCGGTGTTGAAGTGCGTGCCGACGCGCAGCGGATAGGTCGCTTTCGGCAGGAAGGTTTCGAAGCGCGCCACGAACAGGTCGGTGAGCGGCGCCATCGTCTTTGCCCAGCGCGCGGCCTGCGGCAGCGCGCCCTTCAGCGCGAGCCGCTCGAGCTGCGCGGCGAGCGCGAGCAGCCACGCCCAGCCGTACGGCCGCTCGAAGCCGGCGTTGTGCGGCAGCGCGAGATACGCGCGCTCGCCGGCGACGTTCGCATCGGTGAAGTGCGCATCGACGATCGCGATGATTCGCTCGGCCTCGGGCAAGGCCCGATAGCGTTCGAGCACGCGCAGCACGAGCCAGTAGCCGTGCACGCACGAGTGCCAGTCGTAGCTGCCGTAGAAGATCGGGTGCAGCGCGCGCGGCGCCTGCACGTCGTGCGGCCCTTCGAGCGAATGCGTGAGCTTGTTCGGGTATTCGCGGGTCAGGTGCGCGAGTGCGAGCGACGCGAATGTCGAGGCGAGTTCGGGTGTGAGTCGGTCGGTCATGAGCATCTCGTCCATCGGGTCAGAAGCGGAGTCACAAGCGGACTCAGAAGCGGAAAGCGAACGCGTACATCAGCAGCGTGTTCACGGCCAGCAGCAGCACGGCCGTCGGCCATTGCGCCTTGATCACGCCGTTCTTGTCCTTCAGCTCGAGCAGCGCCGCCGGCACGATGTTGAAGTTCGCGGCCATCGGCGTCATCAGCGTACCGCAGAAGCCGCTCAGCATCCCGATCGCGCCGACGATCGCCGGGTTGCCGTGAAACTGGTGGACGATCAGCGGCAGGCCGATGCCGGCCGTCATCACCGGGAACGCGGCAAAGCCGTTGCCCATGATCATCGTGAACAGCGCCATGCCTACCGTGTAGGCCGCGACCACCGCGAACGGCGAATCGATCGGCACCCACTCCTTCACGAGCCCCGACACCACGCCGCCGACGCCCGCGACCGCGAACAGCGCGCCGAGCGCCGCGAGCATCTGCGGCAGGATCGCGGCCCAGCCGACCGCGTCCATCGTGTGGCGAGCCTCCTTCACCGCATGCACCGGCGAATCGCGCAGCATCGCGAGCGCGACGGCGAACGCGACGAGCGTGCCGAGCACGAGCGAGATCAGCGTCACGCTCTTCTGGTCGACGAACGGCACGTGCTTCAGCGCGAAGGTGCCGATCAGCGTGACGACCGGAATCAGCAGCGCGGGCAGGAACAGCTTGTTGCCGAAACGCTGTGCGAGCGTCTCGCGTCGCAGGGCCGCGGCCTCCCCGGCTTCGTCGGACTTGCCGCGCCCGAGCTTGCCCGAGCCGGCAATGACCGCGAGCGCGATCGCGAGGCAGCCCGTCACGAAATGCGGCAGCAGCGCACCGAACAGGAACGTGAGCGCGTAGATCGCCCAGAACGCGAAATTGACGACGCGGCGCGGGTTCGTGCGATCGGTCAGGTTGAAGAATGCAAATGCGGCGAACATCAGCCCCGCGAGCGTGTACAGCGATTCGAGGCCGATCATCGCGCGCCCTCCTGCGCCAGCAGGCCGCAGCCGCGCGCCAGCCGGCGGTCGAGCAGCGCGAGGCGCGCGCAGTGGATCAGCAGCGCGGCGATCGCGGTCGGAATCGCCCACACCGACAGGTGCAGCGGCTCGATGGAGATCCCGTTCTGCTCGAGAAAGCCCTTGATCAGCAGGATCGACTGGATCGCGATGAAGATGTCCTCGCCGAAGAACACGGCGACGTTGTCGGCGGCCGACGCGTGTGCGCGGATCTGCTGGCGCACCGACTCCGGCAGCTCGCCGCGCCGGTTGACGGCGGCGGCCTCGGCCATCGGCGCGATCAGCGGCCGCACCATCTGCGCATGGCCGCCGAGTGACGTGAGGCCGAGTGCGGCCGTCACCTGGCGCAGCACGAAGTACAGCATCAGCACGCGGCCCGTGGTGGCCGCCTGCACGCGCGAGATCATCCGCTTCGCCTGCTCCTTGAGCCCGTTGCGCTCGAGCAGCGCGATCACCGGCAGCGTGAGCCAGATCAGCCCCATGTAGCGGTTTTCGGTGAACGCCTTGCCGAACGCGCTGACGATGTCGACGAGATTCAGCCCGCCCGCCAGCCCTGTCGCAAGTCCCGCGATCGTGACCACCAGCAGCGCGTTGAAGCGCAGCGCGAAACCGATCACGACGATCGGCACCCCAATCAGCACCAGCATTGCCCCTCCTTGTGATGGATGCGCGGCGCCGTGAAGGCGCGCCGCCCGCCCGGTTTCGACCGGCTTCAGGCGGAAAAATCTAACACGAGACTTTATCGATAAAAAGTCGACAATTTGAGGCTTCGGGTAAACGTTGAAATCAGCGCCACGTTGCGTCGCCCGTGTGTCCGGGGTGTTTCGGCGGGACGATTCACGGCGGGCGGCGGGCGGCGGCAACGCGCGCGCGGCACGCACGATTCCGGCCGGCGTGCCGGGGCCGGCCCGCGCCCCGCCGCGCATGGCGGAGCGTCGGTGCGCCGACTACACTGGAAGGCATCGCAACGTTCGGGAGAGCCGCCATGATTGACGTATTCCAGACCATCGGCAGCCGCGCGTTCTCCGCTCATCTGGCGAAGGACGGGATGGTGACGCTGATGGAACAACGCCATGAAGTCGATCGCGTGACGCTCGCGACCGCCTATGCCGCGCTCGTCGAGGAATCGGAGCAGGAAGCCGACCTGCTCGACGCAACGGTCGAAGGGATGATGCGCGCGCTGATCCAGGGGTACGCCCGCAGCCATTGAACGACTGAACGCGCACCGGGCGCGGTGCGCCGGCCTGCTCGCGGCCGGCTCGCCGGTGCCTGCGCGTGCGCCCGTGCCGGGCGCCGCACTTCCCGCCGTCACGAACGCGTCGGCGACGGATTGCCGCGCGGCCGCATCATCCGGCACATCGCTGTCCGGCGTCCCGGGCGGCAAGAAATGCACCTGGCCATCGAGGAAAGGGTCGGAACCGACGCAATGCGCAATTTTTTCGATTGCCGCCGCTCGCGCCGCATGACAGCATTCGGGGCGTCGCCAGTCCAAAAGAATTCCGTGCCGTCCGCCCGCCGATGCCGTTCGGCGGCGCCGACCGGCGCTGCCTTTCATGAACCCGGCCCACATCCAACACTACGAACCGACCGGAGTATCCCGCTTGTGAACATCGGCATCGTCAACGACCTCCCGCTTGCCGTCGAGGCGATGCGCCGTGCGCTCGCGCGCCGGCCCGAGCATCGCGTGCTGTGGGTCGCGACCGACGGCGCGCAGGCCGTCGAACTGTGCGCCGCGCAACCGCCCGACGTCGTGCTGATGGACCTGATCATGCCGAAGTTCGACGGCGTCGAGGCGACGCGGCGGATCATGCGTTCCAGCCGCCCGTGCGCGATCCTGATCGTGACGAGCTGCATCGGCGCGAACGCGTGGCGCGTGTTCGAAGCGATGGGCGCCGGCGCGCTCGATGCGGTCGACACGCCGCGCCTCGGCGAAGCCACGGGCGGCGACACCGCGCAGCTGCTGCTCGCGAAGATCGACCAGATCGGCCGGCTGCTCGAGGCACCCGGCGGTGTCCGCGCGGCCGGCACGGCCTCGCGCGCGAGCGGCGGCCCGCTGATCGCGATCGGCGCATCCGCCGGCGGCCCCGGCGCGCTCGCGTCGATCCTCGGCAGCCTGCCGGCCGACTTCAGCGCGCCGATCGTGATCGTCCAGCACGTCGACCGCGCGTTCGCCGAAGGAATGGCGCAATGGCTCGACGGCCAGACGCCGCTGACCGTGCGCGTCGCGCACGAAGGCGACCGCCCTCAGCCGGGCGTCGCGCTGCTCGCGGCGACCGACGATCACCTGCGCATCACGCGCACCGGCACGCTCGAATACACGCGCGAACCGGCCGCCACGCCGTACCGGCCGTCGGTCGACGTGTTCTTCAACAGCCTGACCGAGCGCTGGCCGGGCCGCGTGATCGGCGTGCTGCTCACCGGCATGGGACGCGACGGCGCGATCGGCCTGAAGGCACTGCGAATGAAGGGCTGTCACACGATCGCGCAGGACGAGGCGACCAGCGCCGTCTACGGCATGCCGAAGGCGGCCGCGACGCTCGGCGCCGCGCGCGCGATCCTGCCGCTCGAGCGCATCGCGGGCGAGCTGGTGGCACTCGCGCGGATCTGATCCCGATGAAACCCTGTCACACCCATCGCTGCCCTGGCGCAACCCTGCATCAATCATGACTAGCGACTTCACCCGCGCGCCCGGCGGCCTGCACGCGGCGTTCGACGCCGCGCACGCGACACCCGCGCCGCATGCCGACGCCCCCGCGATGGTCCTGCTGGTCGACGACCAGACGATCGTCGCGGAAGCCGTCCGGCGCGCGCTCGTCGACGAGGACGGCATCGACTTCCACTACTGCCCGCGCTCGGACGACGCGCTGGCGACCGCGATCGAGACGCGGCCGACCGTGATCCTGCAGGATCTCGTGATGCCCGGCACCGACGGGCTGAGCCTCGTGAAGGCGTACCGCGCGAATCCGGCGACGCGCGACGTGCCGATCATCGTGCTGTCGACGCAGGAAGAGCCGGTGATCAAGAGTGCCGCGTTCGCGGCCGGCGCGAACGACTACCTCGTGAAACTGCCGGACCGCATCGAGCTGATCGCGCGGATCCGCTATCACTCGCGCTCGTACATGAACCTGCTTCAGCGAGACGAGGCCTATCGCGCGCTGCGGCAATCGCAGCAGCAACTGCTGGAGGCCAATCTCGAGCTGCGGCGCCTCACGCATTCGGACGGCCTCACCGGGCTGTCGAACCGCCGCTATCTCGACGAATATCTGGCCGCCGAATGGCGGCGCGGCACGCGCGAGCGCAGCGAGCTGTCGCTGCTGATGATCGACGTCGACAACTTCAAGCTGTACAACGACACGTACGGCCACGTGTCGGGCGACGGCGTGCTCAAACAGGTCGCGACCACCATCGAACGCTGTCTCGGGCAGTCCGGCGATCTCGCCGCGCGTTTCGGCGGCGAGGAGTTCGCGGTCGTGATGCCGGCCACGTCGCCGGGCGCCGCGCGGCTGCTCGGCGAGAAGATCCGCCTCGCGGTCGAGTCGCTGCGGCTCGAGCACGCGAACTCGTCGACGGGTCGCCACGTGACGATCAGCATCGGCGGCGCGAGCATCGTGCCGGCCGCCAGCCTGCCGACGACGTCGCTGATCGAGGCGGCCGATCGCGCGCTGTACCGCGCGAAGCACGACGGCAAGAATCGCGTCGAGGTCGATGCGCCGCCCGCACCGCCGGCTCCCGCTGCCCCACCGGACGGCGGCGGTTTCGCGTGAACCCCTAGACGGCGACGAGCCGGCGTGCGTAGTCGGCCGGATCGAGCGGCCTGCCGAACAGGTAACCCTGCTGCATGTCGCAGCCGATCTGCTGCAGGAACCACGACTGCGCCTCGGTTTCGACGCCTTCGGCCGTGACCTTCATCCCGAGCGAATGAGCCATCGCGACGACGGCCTGCGTGATCGCGACGGAGTCGCGATGATCGGGCACGCCCGACACGAACGAACGGTCGACCTTCAGGTTGTGCAGCGGAAAACGCTTCAGGTACGCAAGCGACGAATAACCGGTGCCGAAATCGTCGACCGAGATCCGCACGTTCATGTCCGTGAGCGCCTCGAGCATCGGCAGCACCGTGTCCGTGTCGTTCATCAGCAGTCCTTCGGTAATCTCCAGTTCGAGCGCGCCCGGATCGAGCCGCGTCTGTTCGAGGCAGCGGTCGACCGACTCGACGAGCCCATCGTGGAACTGCCGCGGCGACAGGTTGACCGCCAGCATCAGGTCGGGTGCGATCGTGCGGCGCCATTCGGCGGCCTGCCGGCAGGCCGTTTCGAGCACCCACTGGCCGATCGCGACGATGAGCCCGGAATCTTCCGCGACCGGGATGAATTCCGCAGGCGACATCGGCCCGAGCTCCGGGCTCGTCCAGCGCAGCAGCGCTTCGGCACCGACCGTGCGGCCGCTGCGCGCATCGACGACCGGCTGGTAGACCAGCCGCAGCGCATCCGAGGCGATCGCGCGCCGCAGCGACTGCTCGATCGCGAAGCGGCGCTGCAGGCGCAGGTTCAACTGCGCGGTGAAGAACGTGAAGTGGTTGCGGCCGCGCTGCTTCGCGTCGTACATCGCGGAATCGGCGTTGCGCATCAGCGTGGCCGCATCATCGCCGTCGCGCGGCGCGACGCTGATCCCGATCGACACGCCGAGCCAATACTCGTTGTTCGCGATCGCGAACGGCTTCGCGATCGTGTCGATCACCTCGCGCGCAAGCACGGCGAGCGCGTCGGGATCGTCGCAATCGTCGACGAGGATCACGAACTCGTCGCCGCCGACGCGCGTGAGCGAATGGCACCCGCCCCCGCAGGCCGCGAGGCGCGCCGCGACGCTGCGCAGCAGCGTGTCGCCGGCGTCGTGCCCGGCCGTGTCGTTGACCTTCTTGAAGCCGACGAGATCGATGAACAGGATCGCGACACGCGCGGACCCTGCCGCCGCATCGCGCGCGCCGAACAGCTCGCGCATCCGGTCGGAGAGCCAGCGCCGGTTGTAGAGGCCCGTCAGCGCGTCGCGCGTCGCCAGATAGCGCAGTTGCTGCTGCGCTTCGCGCACGGGGCCGATGTCGTGAAACGACACGAGCACCGATTCGGGCTGCGTCTCGCCCGGCTTCACGATCGGCACCGCGTTGCCGCGCACCCAGATGACGTCGCCGTCGGCGAGCCCGAAGCCGACCGTGTAGTCGAGCTGCGGCATGGCCGTGGTGAACGCGCGCCGGCTCGGCCAGTCGTCGGGCGCGACCGGCGTGCCGTCCTCGTACAGCTTGTACAGGATCACCGTCGACAGCCGGCGGCCGACGAGGTCGCCCTTCACGCGCATCATCCGGTTCGCGCTCGGATTGCTCGCGACCACCACGCCGTCGGGCGACACGACGAGAATCCCTTCGTTCAGGCTGTTGACGACCAGGCGGTGATGTTCCTCGCTGCGCACGAGCTGCCGCGCGATCGAGTCCTGATGCACCGCGAGGCCGACGCTGTTGCCGATATCGCGCAACAGGTCGGTTTCCGCGTCGGTGGGCCGCCGCGGCGTGCGGTGATAGACGGCGAACGCGCCGAGCACGGTGCCCGAGTCGTCCAGAAACGGCACCGACCAGCACGCACGCAGGCCGAGCGGCAACGCGAGCGAACGAAAGTCGGCCCACAGCGGATCGGTTTCGATGTCTTCGACGGCGATCATCCGCCGCTCGTACATCGCCGTGCCGCACGAGCCCGCGGCCGGCCCGATCGATGCGCCGTCGATCGCCGCGCTGTACTGCGCGGGAAGCGACGGCGCGGCGCCGACGTGCACGTGCACGCCGTCCGTGTCGAGCAGCAGGATCGTGCACGAGGCGCCGTCGCCGAGCAGTGCCTCGGCGCGCCGGCAGACCTCGACGAGCAGTTCCGGCAGCGGTGTGTTGCGCGTGATCAGCCTCAGCACGCTCTGCTCGGATGCGAGCACTTCCGCCGCGAGGCCGAGGCTGTAGCGAGAACTTTGCGGTTCGGTATTCAAGCTGAATCCTGCCGTCAGTTCAACCGGGTCTGATGCGCCCGATTCGTGAGCGATGCTTCGTGCCGTTTTCCGCGCCGGGCTTAGCGACCCCGGTGCGTCCCCATTCCGGCGCGCCCCTGATGCGCACCAAAATACATTTAACACCAATCCGTGCAGCCCTGCGCGTCCCTGCGCATCAGGGCTAACGCGCGGTCGCGGCTGGCCTGCCGCCGGAACCCGATTCGTCCGATGATTGCGCCGCCGTCAGTCCTTGCGGATATGTTCGGCGAGGAAGTCGATCAGCAACCGCACGCGCGGCAGGAGCCCGCGCCGGGACGGAAACACCGCGTGAATCACGCCGCCCTTCGGCGCCCACCCCGGCAGCACGTCGATCAGCGTGCCGTCGCGCAGGGCGTCCTCGACGACCATGCACGGCAGCTGCACGATGCCGACGCCGTGCATCGCCGCGTCGCGCAACGCGTGCATGTCGTCGGAGATGTAGCGCGGGTGATGGCGCAGTTGCGCCTGCTCGCCGTTCGGCCCGATCAGTTGCCACACATGATGCCGCGGCGGCCCCCAATCGAGGCTCGGTTCGCCGGCCAGCTCGGCCGGTTCGGTCGGCACGGCGCGCCCGTTCAGCCACTGCGGCGCGGCCACCAGCCGCTGCGGGCTGTCGGCGAGGATCCGCATCACGAGGTCGCTGTCCTCCAGCGGCGGGAAACGCACGCGCAGCGCCAGGTCGAAGCCTTCGCTCAACAGGTCGACGCGGCGGTTCGTCGCTTCGAGATGCACGTGCACCGCCGGATGGATCGCCATGAAGCGCGCGATGAGCTCGCTCACGCGATATTCGAGCAGCGCGGTCGGGCAGCTCACCCGGACGACCCCGCGCGGCTCCGCGTGCCGGCGCTCGATCACCTCGCGCGCCGCGTCGGCTTCAACCAGCACCGCGAGGCAGCGCTCGTAGAATTCGCGGCCGGTTTCCGTGACCGTGAAATGACGCGTCGTCCGCTGCAGCAGCCGCACGTCGTATTGCGCTTCCAGCGCGGCGATGCGCCGGCTCAGCGTCGACTTCGGGACATTCAGCACGCGCCCCGCCTGCGTGAATCCGCCGTGCTCGACCACCTTCACGAAATAGTAGAGGTCGTTCAGGTCATCCATGATTGTTCCACTCATAGAACACTGACGGCATTTTAAGGGGCTGGAAACCCGTTTGTTGCGCGAATAGCATCTTTATTCGATGGCCAAGCCGGCAGCATTCGGCCGCCGTGCAGCCGCATCGGACGTCTGCGACGGCACGGGCGTACCGCCGCGACGACGATCCCGACGCCACGGCGGCACTCCCCCGGACCGTCGGGATTTCCCCCACTTCCTGCTCTGTCTCTGGAGGCAACCATGGCAAGCGAACCGATTCGCGATCCCGCGAACGACCACCTGCTCACCCCGCAGAACGCGGCGTTCATCGTCATCGATTACCAGCCGGTCCAGGTGAACTCCATCGCGTCGATGGATCGCCAGCTGCTGATCAACAACATCGTCGGCGCATCGAAGGCCGCGGTCGCGTACAACCTGCCGATCGTCCACTCGACCGTCAACGTGAAGACCGGCCTGAACAAGCCGCCGATCCCGCAGTTGCGCGCCGCGCTCGAAGGCTACCCGACCTACGACCGCACCAGCATCAACTCGTGGGAAGACGTCGAGTTCCGCAAGGCCGTCGAGGCCACCGGCCGCAAGAAACTGATCATGACCGCGCTGTGGACCGAGGCATGCCTGACCTTCCCGGCACTCGACGCGCTGAAGGCCGGCTATGAAGTCTATGTGGTCGTCGACGCGGTCGGCGGCACGTCGGTCGCCGCGCACGAGGCCGCGCTGCGTCGCATCGAGCAGGCCGGCGGCCAGATGATCAGCGTCGCGCAGCTGTTCTGCGAGCTGCAGCGCGACTGGGCGCGCAGTGAAACCGTTCCCGCGTTCATGAAACTGTTCATCGAAACCGGCGGCACCGCGGGCATCCAGTTCGCGTACGACAAGAGCTGATTCCGGCGCGGACCCGATACGCGTCGCGGCCGCAAGCGCGCGCTGCGTGACTTGACCCGCCCGAGCCGGTCGCCCGGGCGGGTAGCGCGCCGACGGGTAAGCCGTCTCCAGCGCGGGCCCGAGATCCGCGTCTGACGCCGTGCCCGCCCTCCCAGGCACCTTCGATGCCGCACCGCGCGCTTCACTCGCGACGACACGGCCAGCCGCGTTCGCGGATACGTGCTTCAATGTCGTTCGAACCGGCGTCGCGCGTTGCCACCCCGCCGCGCATCGCCTCCCCCGACCGACCTGCACGGAATCCCATGACGAACCCTGCCGACATCAAGGCGCTCGTTTTCGACGTGTTCGGAACGATCGTCGACTGGAGAAACGGCGTCGCGCGCGAAGCCGCCACGTTCCTGGCGCGCCATGCGCCGGATCGCGATCCGTTCGAATTCGCCGATACATGGCGCCGCGAATATTCGCCGTCGATGGAGGAAATCCGCAGCGGGCGCAGGCGCTACGTGCGGCTCGACGTACTGCATCGCGAGAACCTCGTGCGCACGCTCGACCGCTACGGGATCGACGGCGTGCCCGACGCGGAGATCGACGCGCTCAACCTCGCGTGGCACCGGCTCGATCCATGGCCCGATTCCGTCGCCGCGCTGCAGCGGCTGAAACAGCGCTACATGATCGCGCCGCTGTCGAACGGCAACATCCGGCTGATGGTCGACGTCGCGAAACACGGCGGGCTGCCGTGGGACGCGATTCTCGGCGCCGAAGTCGCGCACGCATACAAGCCGTCGCCGAAGGTCTATACCGAAGCGGTCGAGATTCTCGGCGTCGCGCCGGCCGAGCTGTGCCTGGTCGCCGCGCACAACGGCGATCTGGCCGCCGCGCGGCAACTGGGGCTCGCGACCGCGTTCGTGCTGCGGCCGACCGAACACGGGCCGAACCAGACGACGGATCTGAAAGCCGACGGCGCGTGGGATTTCGACGTCAAGGACCTGCACGAACTCGCGGACCGGCTCGGTTGTCCGGGTTGACGCACGGCCACGTGCCCGGATGGCGTTCGCGACGTGAACGTGCAAGCGTCACCGCGGCCCGGTCAAGTTCGTCGTCGTAGCTGATCGACACGGGACGGTTGGCCCGTGACGCACCGCCGCGCTCAATCCCCGATGAATCGCAATTGCTCGGACTCTCCCATCAGCAATGCCCGATTCGCGTCCGCCGCCGCGCGCAGGTAATCCCACAGCGCCGTCACGCGGCGCAGCTTGCGCAGGTCCTCGCGACACGTCAGCCAGAAGCACCGCGTGACCACCACGTCGTCCGGCAGCACCGGCGCCAGCGCCGGCTGCGTGGCCGCCATGAAGCACGGCAGGATCGCGAGCGCGCCGCCCTGCAACGCCGCGAACACCTGCGCGATCACGCTCGTCGTGCGCAATCCGGCGGTCGCGCCGGGCACCGCGCGCTCCAGGTACAGCAGCTCGCTGCTGAACGCGAGATCGTCGACGTAGCTGATGAACGCATGGTGCGCGAGATCGTCGGTGCAGGTAATCGGCGCGTGGTTCGCCAGATAGTCGCGCGTCGCATAGAGCCGCAACTGGTAGTCGCACAGCTTCGTGACCACGTAAGGCCCGCGTTCGGGCCGCTCGAGCGTGATCGCCAGGTCGGCCTCGCGCTTCGGCAGGTTGACGAAATGCGGGACCGGCAGCAGATCGACCGTCACGTGCGGGTGCTCGACGCGAAACCGCGCAAGCTGCGGCGCAAGGAAAAAGCAGCCAAACCCTTCGGTCGACCCGATCCGCACGTGGCCCGACAGCGCCTCGCCGGTATTCGCGACCTGGTCGCACGCGGACTGCACGGTCGTCTCCATCGCATCCGCATACGCGACGAGCCGCTGCCCCTCGGCCGTCAGCGTGAAGCCACCGGAGCGTGACTTGTCGAACAGCAGCGTGCCCATCGCGGCCTCGAGCGCGCGAATGCGCCGCGCGACGGTCGTGTAGTCGACGCCGAGACGCTTCGCCGCCCCGCTCGCGCGCTGCGTGCGGGCGACTTCGAGGAAGAAGCGCAGGTCGTCCCAGTTCAGGTTGCCGGAAACCGGCTCGGTGGCGTGTCGCATCTGCGGGAAAAAGGGCAGGAATTTCCGGGCCGGCCGTCGATATGCATAAATGCACATCCAACCGGTTTTCTTGTCGGTACATTGTGGATCTGCGCATAACTATACTCGACCGTGACCTGCGGACCATGAGCCGCGGGCAAAAAATACGGAGACACCATGCAGACACGATCCACCCTCGATGAGCATGCAGCCGTCGCGACGCCGGCCCCCGCCCGCACCGCGAGGCACTACCTGCTGGCCGGCTGGGCCAGCATGGCCGGCACCACGATCGAGTGGTACGACTTCTTCCTCTACGGCACCGCCGCCGCGCTGGTGTTCAACCGCATCTTCTTCCCGTCGCTGGACCCCGTCGTCGGCACGCTCGCCGCGTTCGGCACGTTCGCGGTCGGCTTCATCGGGCGGCCGATGGGCGGCATCGTATTCGGCCACTTCGGCGACCGCATCGGCCGCAAGTCGATGCTCATGATCACGCTGCTGCTGATGGGCGTGCCGAGCATGATCATCGGGCTGATCCCGTCGTACGACCGCATCGGCTACTGGGCCGCCGCCTTGCTGATCGCGATGCGCTTCCTGCAGGGGATGGCGGTCGGCGGCGAATGGGGCGGCGCGGTGCTGATGGCCGTCGAACACGCGCCGAAGGGTCGCAAGGGGCTGTTCGGCAGCCTGCCGCAAACGGGCGTCGGGCTCGGGCTGATCCTCTCGTCGGTCGCGATGGCCGCGGTGGCCGCGCTGCCGGAAGCCGACATGCTGTCGTGGGGCTGGCGCGTGCCGTTCCTCGCGAGCATCGCGCTCGTCGGCCTCGGCTGGTTCATCCGCGCGAAGGTGCCCGAGTCGCCGGACTTCGAGAAGATGCAGCGCCAGGGCAAGGCCGAGAAGTCGCCGGTGACGGCCGCGCTGCGTCGCCATCCGCGCGAGGTGCTGACGATCGTCGGCGCGCGCGCCGCCGAGAACACGTGGTTCTACATGGTCGTCACGTTCGCGCTCGCCTATGCAACGCAGCAGTTGCATCTGCCGAAGGCCGAAATGCTGCACGCGATCACGGCCGGCGCGGCGCTGTCGCTCGTCACGATGCCGCTGTGCGGGCATCTCAGTGACCGCATCGGCCAGCGCCGGATGTTCGCGATCGGCCTCGTGCTGATGTGCGCGTTCGCGGCACCGTTCTTCATGATGCTCGGCACGCAGCAGACGTCGTACGCATGGTGGGCGATCGTGCTCGGCCTCGGCGTCGTGTTCCCGATTCTTTATGCACCGGAGTCGCTGCTGTTCGCGCAGCAGTTCCCCGCGGAGATCCGCTACAGCGGCATCTCGCTGTCGGTGCAGCTCGCCGGCGTGATCGGGGGCGGCTTCGCGCCGATGATCGCGACGTCGCTGCTCAAGGCCGGCGGCGGCCAGCCGCACTACGTGATCGCGTACCTCGTCGGCTTCGGTGTGTTCGCGCTCGTGTGTACCGCACTGATGCGGCCGGCACGTACATAACGCATCGACATACGCCGGCCCGTCTTTACCCGGTTTTCCATACGACTTGCCGTCCGCCGTGGCTGCACGCGCGACGGACGCAAGCCACCCCTTTTTCGTCGCACCATCGTTTCCCGGAGAGTTCCATGAACGCCGCAGTTCCCCAGACCACCCTCGCCCTGCCCACCGCCAAGCTGCTGATCGACGGCGCGTTCGTCGATTCGCAAAGCGCCGAATGGGGCGACATCGTCAACCCCGCGACGCAGGAAGTGATCGGCCGCGTGCCGTACGCGACGCTCGACGAGGTCGATGCCGCGATCGCGTCCGCGCAGCGCGCTTTCCAGACCTGGAAGACGACGCCGATCGGCGCGCGGCTGCGCATCATGCTGAAGTTCCAGGATCTGGTGCGCCGCAATCTCGAACGGATCGCGCACACGCTGACGGCCGAGCAGGGCAAGACGCTGCCCGATGCGCAGGGCGACATCTTCCGCGGCCTCGAAGTGGTCGAGCACGCATGCTCGATCGGCACGCTGCAGCAAGGCGAATTCGCGGAGAACGTCGCGGGCGGTGTCGACACCTACACGCTGCGCCAGCCGATCGGCGTGTGCGCGGGCATCACGCCGTTCAACTTCCCCGGCATGATCCCGCTGTGGATGTTCCCGATGGCGATCGTGTGCGGCAACACGTTCGTGCTGAAGCCGTCCGAACAGGATCCGCTGTCGACGATGCAGCTCGTCGAACTGGCGATCGAGGCCGGCGTGCCGCAAGGTGTGCTGAACGTCGTGCACGGCGGCAAGACGGTGGTCGATCGCCTCTGCACGCACCCGGACATCAAGGCGATCTCGTTCGTCGGCTCGACGCGCGTCGGCACGCACGTGTACAACCTCGGCAGCCAGCACGGCAAGCGCGTGCAGTCGATGATGGGCGCGAAGAACCACGCGGTCGTGTTGCCGGATGCGCATCGCGAGCAGTCGATCAACGCGCTGGTCGGCGCGGGCTTCGGCGCGGCCGGTCAGCGCTGCATGGCGACGTCGGTCGTCGTGCTGGTCGGCCGCGCGCGCGACTGGCTGCCCGATCTGGTCGAGAAGGCGAAGGCGCTGAAGGTCAACGCCGGCGCCGAAACCGGCACGGACGTCGGCCCGGTCGTGTCGAAAGCGGCGAAGGCGCGCGTCCTGTCGCTGATCGACGCGGGCGTGAAGGAAGGCGCGACGCTGCTGCTCGACGGCCGCGACGTGAAGGTGCCCGGCTACGAGCAAGGCAACTTCGTCGGCCCGACGATCTTCTCGGGCGTGACGACCGACATGTCGATCTACACGGAAGAAATCTTCGGGCCGGTGGTGGTCGTGATGGAAGTCGACACGCTCGACGAAGCGATCGCGCTCGTGAACCGCAACCCGATGGGCAACGGCGTCGGCCTCTTCACGCAGAGCGGCGCGGCCGCGCGCAAGTTCCAGAGCGAGATCGACGTCGGCCAGGTCGGCATCAACATCCCGATCCCGGTGCCGGTCCCCTACTTCAGCTTCACCGGCTCGCGCGGCTCGAAGCTCGGCGATCTCGGCCCGTACGGCAAGCAGGTCGTGCAGTTCTATACGCAGACGAAGACGGTCACCGCGCGCTGGTTCGACGACGACGCGACGGCCGGCGGCGTGAACACGACGATCGCGCTGCGCTGATCGCGAAGCATGGGACCGGGCGAAGCGCTTAAGCGTCTAGTTCGGTTGATCGTGAAGCATGGGACCGGGCCAAGCGCCAAAGCGTCAAGTTCGGTTGATCGCGAAGCATGGGACCGGACCAAGCGCTGAAGCGTCAAGTCCGGTTGATCGCGAAGCATGGGACCGGACCAAGCGCTGAAGCGTCAAGTTCGGTTGATCGCGAAGCATGGGACCGGACCAAGCGCTGAAGCGTCAAGTCCGGTCGACCGCGAAGCATGGGACCGGACCAAGCGCTGAAGCACCAAGTCCGGTCGACCGCGAAGCATGGGACCGGACTAGGCGCTAAAGCGCCAAGTCCGGTCGACACTGGAGCCTGTACATGGAAATTGCATTCATCGGACTCGGCAACATGGGCGGCCCCATGGCCGCCAACCTGCTCAAGGCCGGACACGCCCTGACGGTGTTCGACCTCGACGCGAACGCAGTCGACGCCGCGACGCGCGCGGGCGCGACGGCGGCCGCGTCGCCGCGTGAGGCGGCCGCCCGCGCGTCGCTGGTGATCACGATGCTGCCGGCCGCGCAGCACGTGCGCGCGGTTTATCTCGGCGACGACGGCGTCCTGGCCGGCGCGCGCGCCGGCGCAACGTTCGTCGACTGCAGCACGATCGATCCGGGCACCGTGCGCGCAGTGGCCGACGCCGCCGCGCAACGCGACTTCCCGCTCGCCGATGCGCCAGTGTCGGGCGGCACCGGCGGCGCGCAGGCCGGCACGCTGACCTTCATGGTCGGCGCGGAAGGCGCGCTGTTCGAGCGCATCCGCCCGGTACTGCTCGACATGGGGAAGAACGTCGTGCACTGCGGCGGCACCGGCACCGGGCAGATCGCGAAGATCTGCAACAACCTGCTGCTCGGGATCTCGATGATGGGCGTGTCGGAAGCGATGGCGCTCGGCGCCGCGCTCGGCATCGATCCGGCTGTGCTGGCCGGCATCATCAACACGTCGACCGGCCGCTGCTGGAGTTCGGACGCATATAACCCGTACCCGGGCGTGAACGACTCGGCGCCCGCCGCGCGCGGCTACTCGGGCGGTTTCGCCGCGAACCTGATGCTGAAGGATCTCGGGCTCGCGACCGAAGCCGCGCGCAGCGCACGGCAACCGGTGTGGATGGGCGCGCTCGCGCAGCAGCTTTATCAGTCGATGAGCCAGCAGGGGCTCGGCACGCTCGACTTCTCCGCTTGCGTGAAGCTGTACGAAGCGCACCCCGCGTAACGCGGCCGACGGACGTGCGCCGACCCGCGATGCCCATCAACGGCATCGCGGGTCGATTCACTTCCGGAGCAACGCGGGCGCGCAGGCCGCGGCCGCACGGGCGACGCGGCGCTTATCCGCGCGGGTTCGACGCCGTCTCGAAGGTCGGATGGCACTCGAACGCGAGTTCCGAGCGCGCGTCGACGCGGCGGCCGCCGGTCACGGACTCCTGCTTCAGGCTCGCGCGCATGCCGCGCTGCGTGCAATAGTTGGTCGCTTCGTTGACGGCTTTTTCATGGGCGTCGGCCCACGTCGTCGACACGCCGAGCGTGCGCGTCGTCACGGTGAAGACGTTCGGGTTCGACGTCGTGGTCACGTCGGAAGCGGTCGAACACGCGGCGAGCAAGCATGCAGCGGCCGCGATGGTCAACCCTCGCAGGGATCGAAAAGGTACAGGGATGGACATGGGAGGCAAGCGCACGTCGATTCGACGGCATTGAGCAACATAGGCGACAGTATGCCTGCCCGATTGCCGGAGATCATGCCCTTTTCGGTGAACACATTGTTTCGAATGGTTAAACGATGGGTGATCCAGGCAAGATTTACGGGCCGCGTCGCGCCTGGCGTTGCCCCGTGAGTCGCTTTTCCCGGCCGCCGTGCGCCTTCTTCACGTGCGCCGGTCAGTGCGAGCGCGCCTGCCGGATTGTCGCCGAGGCCTCCTCCAGGTTTTGCCACGCCGGTTGACCGGGCGCGTAGCGCGCGCGGATATATGCGGCGAGCTCGGCCATCTGCCGGTCGTCGAACGCGTCGCGGAAGCCCGGCATGTAGCCGAGCGCGTCGGTGGCCGGATGGTCGATCCCGTCGTGCAGCACACGCAGCAGGTTGTCGGGCGCCGCCTGGCTGACGCTCGTGTTGAGCCCCATCAGCGGACGCACGCCGAAATGCCCGACCCCGCCCGATTCCGCGTGACACACCGCGCACGCGGCATCGAACGCACGCCGGCCGCTCTCGAGGCCGAGCGTCGCGACGGCTTCCGCACCGTGCGCACGGCGGGTCGCCGCGTCGGCCGCCATGGCCGCATCGACGGGCGGTGACAGCGACGTCAGATAATGCGCGATCGCCCGAACGTCCGATTCGGGCAGCGCCGCGAGCCCCGCGACGACCGGCGCCATCGGCCCGGCCGCGACGCCGTGCTGGGCGGAGAAACCGGTGCGGAGGTAGTCGAACAGCGCGCCTTCGGTCCACGGCACCGGCGACGCCGGCGACGCGATGAGCGGCGGCGCGACCCATCCCTCGGCCTCGCCGCCGGCCAGGTACGCGCGCCCGCCCTGTTCCGCACCGAGCGCGTTGCGCGGCGTGTGGCACGCGCCGCAGTGCCCGGCGCCGTCGACCAGATACTTGCCGCGATTCCACGTCGCGGAGCGCGCCGGGTCCGGTGCGAACGGCCGCGCATCGTGAAACAGCCAGTTCCATCCGGCGACGAGGCGCCGCTGGTCGAGCGGGAACGGCAGCTTCGTCTTCGGCGGTGCATGCGTCACCGGCGGCTGCGACATCAGATAGGCATAGAGCGCGAGCAGGTCGGGCTCGCTCAACTTCGCGAACGCGGTGTACGGAAATGCCGGATACAGATGCGATCCGTCGCGGCCGATGCCTTCGCGCATCGCACGCGCGAACGCCGGATACGACCATGCGCCGATGCCGGTTTCCGGATCGGGCGTGATGTTGGTCGTGTAGATCGTGCCGAACGGCGTGTCGAGCGCGAGACCACCCGCGTTGGGCGCCCCGCCGGGCGTGGTATGACAGACCGCGCAATCGCCGGCGAGCGCAATCAGGCGGCCGCGTTCGAGCGTCGCCGCGCTCCACATCGCGCCGTCCGCACCGCCAGCCGCGACCGGCGCAATCGGTGCCGGGCCCGGCAGGATCGCGCACGCGAGCCCGATCAGCCCGCCGACCACCCCGCCCGCGCCGCCACCGGCCAGCCAGCGGCGCCAGCGCGATGACGCACGACGCGGCGTGCCGGAATGGCTCTCACCTGAATCGACCGGCGCCGGCCGGGCCAGCGCCTCGCGAATGCGCGCGGCATCGAACGGCGGCGCGCGAAAACGCACGCCCGTCGCGTCATGCAGCGCGTTCGCGATCGCAGCCGCGGCCGGCGCAGCGGCCTGCTCGATCCGTTGCGCATCGTATGCCGACAGCGACCGGATGCGATCCGCGCCCGGTGCGGCGGCGTCGAACGCGACGAGTTCATGCGCGATCGCATCCGGCGCGACATCGCCGCCGGTCTCGTCATGGGCCGGCCGTGCGGACAGCCGTGCGCCCATCACGCGCGAAATCGCCGCCTCGATCTGCCATGCGGGCAAGCCCGCCATCGACGCCTGCCCAGGTTCGCCCGCGCCCTGCCCGGCGACGACGCGGCGCACCGCGACGTCGCCGGTCGCGCGATCGACGTCGAGATCGACGACCCACGCGGACCAGTGGGGGGCGTTGTCACCGCCCGCATCGGTTTGCGGGTTTTCGTCCGCGGACAGCGCATCGGGCGCACCGGCACCGTCGAACGCAAAGCCGCGTCCGCTCAAGCGGTCAGGCATGCGGGCCGTCGCCGGTTCGCCCCACGCGGCGCGTTCGCTGACCATCCGGATAATCTCGCGCGGCCCTGCATCGCGCGACGCATCGAGATGCTGCAGACGCAATGCGACCGGATCGCGCTTCAGTGCACCGGCCAGCTCGTCGACGAACGATTCGCGCGCGAATGCGTGCGCGTGGCCGGGAATCGTGTGGTGGGTGTCGGCCATCTCGATCGACGTCTGCGCATGTCGATAGACGAACGGCGACGATGGCGTCGACACCCCGCCCTCCGCCGTCGCGCGCCGCGCGTCCGCCACCGTGCCGGCCTGCGCGCGATAGCGCCACGTCGTCATCCGGCCGTCGGCGGCGGTCCGTGTTTCGACATCGAACGACGCCTGCGCGCGCGCATCGCCGATCGGCCACTCGTAACGCGCGCGATGCGTGCGCGCCGCGTCGTCCGCACGCCGCGCCGAACCCACCGCCACTTCATCGCATCGCACATCGCCTGCATCCGTTTCGGGCGGCGCGAGCACGCTCGGGTCATGCTTCATCGCCGTCGTCCCGCAGATAGCGCGCGGCCCGATGCACCGCGCGGATGATCTCCAGGTGCGTGCCGCAGCGGCAAAGATTGAAGCGCAGCGCGTCGCGGATCGCTGCATCGTCCGGCGACGGATTGCGGTCGAGCAGCGCTTTCGTGCTCATGATCATCCCGTTGAGGCAATAGCCGCACTGTGCGGCCTGCTCGTCGATGAAGGCGCGCTGGATCGAATGCGGCGCCTCGCGCGCGCCGAGCCCTTCGAGCGTCGTCACGTCGCGCCCGTGCGCGGCGGCGGCCGGCACGACGCACGCGCGTGTGGCCTGCCCGTCGACCAGCACCGTGCACGCGCCGCACTGCCCGAATCCGCAGCCGTACTTCGGGCCGTTGAGCGCGCAGTCGTTGCGCAGGATCAGCAGAAGCGGCGCGTCGGGCGCGGCTGCGTCGAACGTATGCGGCATGCCGTTCACGCGAAAAGCGAGCGGCCGCGACGGGGAAGCGGGATGGGACATGAACGGGTCCGGAATGGGGGCGCTGGCCGGAAGACCGGCGGGCCGATGCCTGGGGCCGGCGGCGGGCACGGCCGCCGGCTCGCGATGGCCGGCGTCGCGCACAGCGCTCAGGTATAACACGCCGAAATGCGCGCGTATCGCCGCATCGATCGACGATGCGGCGGCGTGGCATCCGGCTCGGACACGGCGCGTGTCAGGCGACGGCCGCCACGTTGCCACGCGACGGCGACGGCGACGGCGACACGAGCGGCACGTCGAACACGTCGTAGCCGAACACCCACGACGGATCCTCGTTCGTGCGCAGCCACGTGTTGTTGTGCGACACGAGCTGCACCTTCGACGCGCGTGCCGCGCGATTCGCCTCGTACAGCGCGAACGCGCCTGCGTGATCGCCGATGCCGACTTCGTCGAGACAGCGCGCGAGCATCGCCGCATCCTCGATCGCCATCGCCGCGCCCTGCGCCATGTGCGGCTTCATCGGATGACACGCATCGCCGAGCAGCACGAGGCGGCCGCGGCTCCACAACGGAAGCGGGTCGCGTTCGAGCAGCGGCCACTTGGTGATCGAGGGCGACACGTCGATCAGATGCTGGATGTCGGCATGGAAACCCGCGAACGCCTCGCGCATTTCATCGCGGCTGCTGTCGACCATCGACACGCCTTCCGGCCACTCGGCCTGCGGCACGCCCGTCACGTAGTAGTACTCGTCGCGCTTCTCGGTCACGTAGTAGACCATCATGTGACGATCCTCCGACCACCACTTCACGCACATGTCGTACGGCTTGTTGCCGAGCAGCGATGCCGGGAACACCGCGCGATGCGCAACGTAACCCGTATAGCGCGGCGGTTCCGCGCCAAGCAGATGCTCGCGGATCCGCGAATTCACGCCGTCCGCGCCAATGACGATGTCGGCCGTGTCGACGCTGCCGTCGGTGAACGTCAGGCGCACCGCGTCTCCGGTGTCCTCCACCGACGCGAGCCGCTTGCCGAAGCGGATCGTGCCGGGCGTCACCGCCTGCGTCATCAACGCATGGAAATCGCCGCGGTGCACGGTCAGGTAGCTCGCGCCATAGGTCGTGCGCGCGTAGTCGCCGAGCGGAATTTTCGACAGCACGTCGGCCGTCCGCCAGTCGCGGCTGTACCAGCAATCCGGATGGGAACCCATCTTCTCCAGCGCGTCCTCGCAGCCGATGCGCCGCATGATCTTCATCACGTTCGGGCCGAGATGAATGCCCGCGCCGAGGCGCGAGAACGCCGGCGCCTGCTCGTACAGCGCGACATCGTAGCCGCGGCGCTGCAGCAGCGCCGCGGCGGCCGTGCCGCCGAGACCGGCGCCGATGATTGCGATACGGGGTTTGCTCATGCGGATCTCCTGATCGTGAGCCCGTCGCCGAACGCGGTACGAGAACGGGCGGATTGAATGGCTTGCATGTAGCGTACACACTCAATTTATTCAGGACAAGCGGATTGTTTTTGGCAATCCAGTTATTCGGGAAAACACCAATGAATTCACGAATTCATGCAGTAATCAACGATGACGGCCGGACGGAAATCTTTTTGATCCATTGTCATTTTCAAATGTACACACTAGACTTTGCTCGAAACCAGGCGATCTCGCGCCAGCGTGCCGCCCCACTCTTACCGACACGGAGCCTCCCGTCATGAACAAGACCTACCGCATCGGCCAGATCGTGCCGAGTTCCAACACGACGATGGAAACCGAGATTCCCGCGATGTTGCGGTTGCGCGAGGCGATCCGGCCCGAGCGCTTCACGTATCACTCGAGCCGGATGCGGATGAAGAAGGTCGTCAAGGAAGAACTCGCGGCGATGGATGCCGAATCCGACCGCTGCGCGGTGGAGCTGAGCGATGCGCGCGTCGACGTGCTCGGCTACGCGTGCCTCGTCGCGATCATGGCGATGGGCCACGGCTATCACCGCGTGTCTCAGGCGCGCCTCACGAAGCACACGGCGGACAACGGCGCGCAGGCGCCCGTGCTGACGAGCGCGGGCGCACTCGTCGACGCATTGAAGGTGATCGGCGCGAAGCGCATCGTGGTGGTCGCACCGTACATGCTGCCGCTGACCGAACTCGTGGTCGACTACATCCGCAACGAAGGCTATGAAGTGATCGCGTACCGCGCGCTCGAGATTCCCGACAACCTCGAAGTCGGCCGCCACGACCCGGCACGCCTGCCGGACATCGTGAAGACGCTGCCGTACCAGGAGGCCGATGCGATCGTCCTGTCTGCGTGCGTGCAGATGCCGTCGCTGCCGGCGGTCGCGACGGTCGAGGCGATGACGGGCAAGCCCGTGATCACGGCCGCGATCGCGACGACCTACGCGATGCTGCGCGAACTCGATCTCGAACCGGTCGTACCCGGCGCCGGCGCGCTGCTGTCCGGCGCGTACTGAGCATCCCGCCACTTCGGAGCCTCTCCATGCCCTCGACTTTCCTGTACGGCGCGAACATCCGCGCGAACGGCATCCGCCAGCACTATCTGCGCTACGGCGGCGCGACGGGCGCACGCGCGTCGCGCCCCGCGATCGTGCTGATTCCCGGCATCACGAGCCCCGCGATCACGTGGGGCTTCGTCGGCGACGTGTTCGGCGCGGCATTCGACACCTATGTGCTCGACGTGCGCGGCCGCGGGCTGTCCGACGCGTCGCCGTCGCTCGACTACGGCCTCGACGCGCAGGCCGACGACATCGCGGCGCTCGTCGCCGCGCTCGGCCTGCCGCGCACGAGCCTCGTCGGCCATTCGATGGGCGCGCGGATCGCCGCGCGCGCGGCGCTGCGCGGCATCGGCGGGCTCGAGTCGGTCGTACTCGTCGATCCCCCGGTGTCGGGCCCGAACCGCCGCGACTATCCGGGCAAGCTGCCGTGGTACATCGACTCGATGGCGCTCGCGCGCGCCGGCACCGACGCCGGAGGGATGCGCGCGTTCTGCCCGACCTGGACCGATGCCGAACTGCAACTGCGCGCCGAATGGCTGCATACCTGCGACGAGCGCGCGGTGCGCACGTCATACGAAGGCTTCCACACCGACGACTTCCACGCGGATGCCGCGCGACTGACCGTGCCGTCGCTGCTGATCACGGCCGAGCGCGGCGACGTGGTGCGCGACGACGACGTCGCCGAACTGCAGCGCGCGACGCCGTCGATGCGGCACGTGCGCGTGCCCGACGCGGGCCACATGATTCCGTGGGACAACGCGGCGGGCTTCTACGCGGCGTTCGGCGATTTCCTCGGCGCGCCGCTCGCGGCCTGATCGCGCGGCGCCCACCCCTTTCTCTCACGCCTTTACCGGAGCCGACGATGCCAGTCAGCGATACCCAACTGATCGACGCGTGGAAGCAGGTCCTCACGCTGTCGCGCCTCGAACCGGGCCAGACCGTCACGATCCTGACGAGCGCGGCCACCCATCCGCAGACGCTGTCGTGCGCGCTGATCGCGACGCAATCGATGGGCGCGATCGTCAACCGGCTCGACCTGCCGCCCGCCAATGGCGACAAAGCGTTCAGCCGGGACCCGCTCGCGTATCTCGGCACGACGCCGCTGACCGGCAACAAGGCCGCGATCGCCGCGCTGCGCGAGAGCGACCTCGTGCTCGACCTGATGACGCTGCTGTTCTCGCCCGAACAGCACGACATCCTGAAAGCGGGCACGAAGATCCTGCTCGCGGTCGAGCCGCCCGAGGTGCTGGTGCGCATGGTGCCGACGCTGGCCGACCGTACGCGCGTGCTCGCCGCTGCGAAAAAAATCGCTGCCGCGCGCGAGATGCGCGTGACGTCGGCCGCCGGCACCGCGCTGGTATGCCCGCTCGGCGAGTTTCCGCCGACGGCCGAATACGGCTTCGTCGACGCGCCGGGCCGCTGGGACCACTGGCCGAGCGGCTTCGCGCTGACCTACCCGAACGACCGCACCGCGCGCGGCACGATCGTGATCGACCGCGGCGACATCCTGCTGCCTCAGAAGCACTACGTGAGCGAGCCGATCGCGCTGACCGTCGAAGGTGGTTACGCAACGCGCATCGAAGGCGGCGTCGACGCCGACCTGCTGCGCGACTACATGGAAACCTTCGCCGACCCCGAAGGCTATGCGATCTCGCACATCGGCTGGGGGTTGCAGCCGCGCGCCCGCTGGTCGACGCTCGGCCTGTACGACCGCGAGGCGACGATCGGGATGGATGCGCGCGCGTTCGAAGGCAACTTCCTGTTCTCGCTCGGCCCGAACAACGAAGGCGGCGGCAGCCGCACGACGACCTGCCATGTCGACATCCCGCTGCGCCGCTGTACGGTCGAACTCGACGGCGAGACCGTCGTGCGCGAAGGCCGCGTGACCGATCAACCCGCCTGACAGACGAGTGCCCGACACCATGACCGATCTTTCCCACCACGCCGAAGCGAACGTCTACCGCCAGCAGGGTTTCGGCACGCCGCTGCCGCCGCACGGCAACATAGGGCTGCTGATCGTCGACTTCGTGGTCGGCTTCGCCGATCCCGCGACGTTCGGCGGCGGCAACATCGCGCCGGCGATCGCGCGCACGACGCGGGCGCTCGCGCTCGCGCGCGAACGCGGCTGGCCGGTCGCGCACAGCCGCATCGTGTATGCGGACGACGGCAGCGACGACAACGTGTTTTCGCTGAAGGTGCCGGGCATGGCGACGCTGACCGAGCACCATCCGAACAGCGCGATCGTGCCCGAACTCACGCCCGCCGCCGGCGAACTCGTCGTGCGCAAGACCGTGCCGTCGGCGTTCTTCGGCACGCAGCTCGCACCCTGGCTCGCGCAGCGTGCGGTACAAACGCTGCTCGTTGCCGGCGCGGTGACGAGCGGTTGCGTGCGCGCGAGCGTGGTCGACGCGATGTCGCACGGGTTCCGTCCGCTCGTGCTCGCAGATTGCGTCGGCGATCGCGCGATCGCGCCGCACGACGCGAACCTGTTCGACATGCAGCAGAAATACGCGGCCGTGATGCCGCTCGACGATGCGATCGCGGCAATCGATGCCGTGCACGCGCGCTGAGCCGCCGCGCCGCGCGGGCGGCGGCCCGGCCGTCGCCCGCACCCTCACCCGCCCGTGATTGACGCTGCGGTTTTGGCGACCTAGATTGACCGCGTGCGCCGTCGCGCAAGCCCAGGCCGTCACCGCGCGCGCGGCACGCCGCGTCCGCGCACCAAAGCCCGCGCGCCCGCCGACCGCCCCTCCCCGACAGGACACCTCGATCGTGAACCGCTCCGAACTGCTTGCGCGCGACGGCTGCCTGACCGTGATCCGGCCACCCGCGCCGCCCGTCAAGCCGGCGCCCGGCCAACCGGGCAGCCTGTCGTCGTACGTGCCGGCGCTGCCCGAGGTGTTCGTCGCGATTCTCGACGACGGACGCATCCTCGCGTTCAACGGCCACGTCGATCTCGGCACCGGCGTTCGCACGTCGCTCGCGCAAATCGTTGCCGAGGAACTCGACGTGCCGCCCGCGCGCGTGACGATGGTGCTCGGAGATACGGCCGCGACACCGAACCAGGGTCCGACCATCGCGAGCGCGACAATCCAGATTTCCGCGACGCCACTGCGTTGCGCGGCCGCTCAGGCACGGCACGCATTGCTGGCGCTGGCCGCCGAGCGTTTCGGTGTCGACCTCGCGCAGTTGAGCATCGACGACGGAACGATCTCCGCGCCGGCACACGGGCACGCCGCGACGTTCGCCGCGCTCGTCGCGGGGCACCGCGTCACGCTGACGCTCGACCCGGGCGCCCGCACGAAGGACCCCGCCCACTACCGGATCGTCGGCCGATCGTCGCCGCGCGTCGACCTGCCCGCGAAAGCAACGGGCCAGCTCACGTTCGTGCATGACATGCGCGTGCCGGGCATGCTGCATGGCCGCGTCGTGCGGCCGCCGTATGCGGGCCACGACAGCGGCGCGTTCGTCGGCACGTCGCTGGTCGACGTCGATCGCGCGTCGGTCGCCGACGTGCCGGGGCTCGTCGCGGTCGTCGCGATCGGTGATTTCGTCGGCGTCGTCGCCGAGCGCGAGGAACACGCGATCCGCGCGGCGCGCCAGCTGCGCGTCGCATGGCGGCCGCATCCCGCGCTGCCGCCGCTCGATACGCCCGCGGCCGCGATCGCCGCCGCGCCCGCGCAACGCCGCGTGCTGCTCGACGAAGGCGATGTCGACGCGGCACGCACGCAACCCGACACGATCACGGTGTCGCGCACCTATGCATGGCCGTTCCAGATGCACGGCTCGATCGGCCCGTCGTGCGCGCTCGCCGACTATCGCGCGCCGGGCGACGGCCGGATCACCGTATGGTCCGGCACGCAGAACCCCGTATCGCTGCGCTACGACCTCGCGACGCTCGTGGCGCGCGACGAGGCCGATTTCGACATCGTGCGAATGGAAGCAGCCGGCTGCTACGGCCGCAACGGCGCGGACGACGTATGCGGCGACGCGTTGCTGCTGTCGCGCGCGGTCGGCCGTCCGGTGCGCGTGCAACTGTCACGCGCGGACGAACATCTGTGGGAACCGAAGGGCGCCGGGCAATTGATGCGGGTGACGGGCACCGTGACGCGCGACGGCCGCCTGCTGGGCTACGACTTCACGACGCGCTATCCGTCGAACGACGCGCCGCTCCTCGCGACGCTCCTGACCCGCGCGATCGCGCCCGAGCCGCGCGTATTCGAGATGGGCGACCGCACTGCCGTGTCGCCGTATGAAAGCCCGAACCGTCGCATAGTCTGCGAGGATCTCGCGCCGCTCGTGCGCGCATCGTGGTTGCGCGGCGTGTCGGCGTTGCCGAACTCGTTCGCGCACGACGCGTTCATCGACGAATGCGCGGCGCTGGCCGACATCGATCCGCTCGCGTTCCGGCTTCGGCATCTCAAGGACACGCGCGCGAGCGAACTGCTGCAGGCCGTGGCCGATCGCGCGGGCTGGACGCCGCGCGCGGGCCGCAACCATGAACACGACGGATCGCGCGTCATGCGCGGACGCGGCGTCGCGTATGCGCGCTACGTGCACAGTCGCTTCCCCGGTTTCGGCGCGGCATGGTCCGCATGGATCGTCGACCTGAGCGTCGATCGCGTGTCCGGCGAAATCCGCATCGAACGCGTGACGGTCGGCCAGGACACCGGCACGATGATCAACCCGGACGGCGTGCGCCACCAGATTCACGGCAACGTGATCCAGGTATTGAGCCGCACGCTGAAGGAGCGTGTGCGGTTTGCCGAAGGCAAGGTCGCGTCGCGGGAATGGGCAAGCTATCCGATCCTGACGTTCGACGAAGTGCCGGAGGTCGACGTGGTGCTGATGCCGCGGCAAGGCGAGCCGCCGCTCGGCGCGGGCGAATCGGCGTCGGTGCCGGGGCCCGCCGCCGTCGCGAACGCGCTGTTCGACGCGACCGGCGTGCGCTTCTACGCGCCGCCGTTCACGCCCGAGACGGTGCGCGCCGCGCTTCGCGAGGCCGGCCGGCTTCCCGGTATGAAAGCGCCTGTCCCAGCACGCGCCGTGTAAGGGAGGTATGCGTCGAGGGCCCCGCCGCGCCGCGCGTCACGCGTCGCCGTCGGCCTCCATCATCTTGCGCAGCAGGTACTGCAATGCGACGCGCTCGCCCGGATTGAGCGGCCCGTACGTGCGCTCGGTCACCTGCCGCGCGAACGGCACCGTGCGGTCGATCAGCGCGAGGCCTGCCGCGGTCGCGCGCACGATCAGCTTGCGGCCGTCGTTCGGGTCGGGCAGCACCTCGATCAGCGCGCGCGTCTTCAACCGATCGACGACGCCGCGGATCGTCGCCTGGTCGATCGCGGTCGCCTTGACGATGTCGTTCAGCGAACACGCCTGCTTTTCCTTGACCGCGCACAGCGCGACGAACTGCGCGGCCGTCAGGTCCGAATCGGGGATCGCTTCCTGGAAGATCGCAACGTGCCGCTGGTAGGCGCGGCGCAGCAGGTGCCCGACCTGGTCGTGAAAGTCGTAGGAATCCTTGGAAGACGCCATGAAGATGAAGGCCCGCGCGGCATGAATGAGAAAGGCAAGCAGTGTACACCCTCGAATCGGCACGATCGTTCGCGCGCCGGCCGCTTCGTTGCGGTACGTCAGGTTCGTCGCGCCCTTTCCGTCTTTCACCTGACGATTGCCCGACCGCGCAGGCCCGCTCACGAAAATCGCACCGCGGGGCCAGCCATTCGCGCCGTTCGGCGGGTCGCCGGACGCACGAAGCCGGGCGCACGTATGCGCAGCGCCGGAGCACTTGCGTGCATACACTTCACTTTTGAGTGCATACGCACGAATTTCGTGCATCCGGACCCGTTCACGACGCTCACCGAGATACGTGCATTTTTCCGAATAATTCCCCGAAAAACATGAGGTTTATCCGGCCCATCAAGCGATCTTCATCCGTCCGTTTTCATGCCTGTCCGATTCCGTATTTTCTAGTGTGTACGCTATGTAATTGGCGTGCTATACAGACTCCAGCGCGCGGTGAATCTTCGCTCGCGTCGAACGGCCACCCACTTCATCCGTCACATTCGAACAGGGGCAATCCCATGTCTACCGCACACCCGAGCGCCGCCGTCTCCGCCGACGACACGCTGCACGGCGCGCTCTACCGCAAGGTC
Source organism: Burkholderia sp. Bp9004 (assembly GCF_003858025.1). Classification (NCBI taxonomy): domain Bacteria; kingdom Pseudomonadati; phylum Pseudomonadota; class Betaproteobacteria; order Burkholderiales; family Burkholderiaceae; genus Burkholderia; species Burkholderia sp. Bp9004. The sequence continues at coordinate 54,526 of NZ_QTQD01000029.1, forward strand.
ACGCTGCGCCTGATCACGCTGTTCTGCCTGTGCTATTTCGCGGCCTATCTCGACCGCATCAACATCGGGCTCGCGAAGCTGCAGATGCTCGACGCGCTGAAGTTCAGCGACACCGTGTACGGGCTCGGCGCCGGCCTGTTCTTCGGCGGCTACATCCTGTTCGAAGTCCCGAGCAACCTGGTGCTGCAGCGCGTCGGCGCGAAGCTGTGGATCGCGCGGATCATGATCACGTGGGGCCTGCTGTCGGGCGCGACGATGTTCGTGCAGACGCCGATGCAGTTCTACGTCGTGCGCTTCCTGCTCGGTGCCGCCGAAGCCGGCTTCCTGCCCGGCGTGCTGTTGTACCTGACGCAGTGGTATCCCGATGCGCGCCGCGCGCGGATCGTCGCGCTGTTCATGGTCGGCCTGCCGCTGTCGAGCATGATCGGCAGCCCGATTTCCGGCTGGATCATGCGCGCGTTCGACGGCGCGCACGGGCTCGGCGGCTGGCAGTGGCTGTTCCTGCTCGAGGCATTGCCGTCGGTGCTACTCGGCTTCGCGGTACTGCGCTGGCTGCCCAATGGCATCGAAACCGCGCACTGGCTGAACGCCGACGAAAAGCGCGCGCTGCGCGCGAACCTCGACGCCGACCCGTCCGGCAACAAGAGCCATGCGCTCGGCCGCGCATTCACCGACCCGAAGGTGTGGGCGCTCGGCCTCATCGACCTGTGCGTGCTGCTCGGGCTGTATGCGGTGAGCTTCTGGCTGCCGACGATCCTGCGCGACACCGGTGTGAAGGACGCGTATCACATCGGCTGGCTGATGGTGATCCCCAATGCCGCGGCCGTTCTCGCGACGCTATATTGCGGCGCGAGCTCCGACCGTGCGCGTGAGCGCCGCTGGCATATCGTCGTGCCGTTCCTGGTGTCGGCCGTCGCGCTCGCACTTGCCGCCGCGTCGTCGCACGGCACGCTCGCGACCGTGCTGCTGTTCTCGTTGATCAACGCGGGCGCGGCCGCCGCGATGCCGGTCGTCTGGGCGTTGCCGTCCACGTTCCTGAAGGGCTCGGCCGCGGCCGGCGGGATCGCGTTCGCATGCTCGATCGCGAACCTCGGCGGCTTCGGCAGCACTTACTTCATCGGCTGGCTGCGCGACACGTTCCATTCGCAAAGCGCGGGACTGTATGCCTTCGCCGCATGCATGCTGGTCGGTTGCGCACTCGCGCTCGCGTATCCGGCGAAGCTCGTGAATCGCTGATGCACATCACGCGCGCGGCGCCGCCAGGTCGTCGCGCGACTGCACGATTCTCCTCATATCGATGCGCACGCAACGATATGCGCAAAAATCGTCGCCCGCAGCGCACAACGTTCGACGTTTGAAACGCCCTTGCGGCGCGCGTCGCTCTCTCGCTGGTTGCATCGCCTTTTTACAAGCATGCAACCCGGACTCGCACGATCCGGCACGGCACGCCACTGCACTGCGCGCCACACCTTCGCCATACGGGCCCGCGCGCCGATTCCGTCGCGCGGGCACGTCGCTTGCGACATCCGTGCGCCCGCCACCCCGGCGGACGGCAATTCCTTCCTTCAATCCGGCGCTGCGTACCGCGCGATGCCTCGCGCGGCAACACCGCATCGCAATCAGGCTCCCTGAACGAGAGGACGACAATGAAATCCATTCGAACGATAGTGGCCCTGTGCTCGGTCATTTCCGTGCTCGCGGCATGCGGCGGAGACGGCAACGACGTCGGCACCGAACTCGGCATCTCGAAACCGCAGGCGCGCTTCATCAACGCGGTGCCGGCCGGCCCGAATCTCGATTACTACCTGAATGCGAAGGTCGACGCGTCGGGTGTCGCGTACAAGGGCGTGACCCGCTATCACGACATCGACTCGGGAACGACGACTGCAAGCTACGACATCTCGGGCACGACCGCGACGGTCGCGTCGCAATCCTTCGGCGCGGCGAACGGCCATCACTACACCACGATCGCATTGCCCAGCACGTCGTCGGCGATTTCGGTGATCGACGATCCGTTCGACAAGAAGCTCCTGTCCGACAAGGCGCGCGTGCGCAGCTTCAACGCGTCGCCGAACGCGCAGAACGTCGACGTGTACGTCGTGCCTCCCGGCACCGACATCAACGCGCAAAGCCCGACGCTGGCGGGCGCGGCGTATCAGAACGCCGTGCCGGCCTCCGGACAGGATTCGATCTACCTGAACGGCGGCAGCTACCAGGTGATCGTCACGACGGCCGGCAGCAAGACGCCGATACTGAAGACCGCGCCCGTGAGCATCAACAACAACGCCGACTGGCTGCTGGTGACGATTCCGTCGGGCGGCATCGGCGACGTGACACCGAACGACGTCCACGTGCTCGTCGCGCAAGGCAACGATGCGGACACGTCCGCGCAGGAACTCGGCCCGCAGTAATGGCCATCGGCGGACCGCCGGCCGGCGGTCCGCCCGGCACCCATCGATACGTCAGTCGGTCCGCTCGAGGCGGATCACGTGCTCGGCCCGCGTGCTGTCGCCATGCTCGACATCGACGTCGCCGACATACCGGACGCGCCAGCCCGGCCGCGTCGCGATCTGCGGCACGTTACCGCCCGGCCGGCTCTCGATCCCGCCGAGCCCTTCGTCGGGCGTGTCGACCGCGTCGTCGAGCGACGCGTTCGAATAGATCACGTTGTCGTGCCACTCGGTCGCGCCTGCGCGCGCCTCCAGGCCCTTGCCGTCGACGTCGACCGTGTTGTCCGTCATCGCCATGTTGGCGTTGTCGAGCGTGACGATCCGGCCGGCCGCGCGACGCACGGGGTCGCCGCTGTCGACCGCATGTGCGTCGACGTCGATCGGCGGCAGGCCGGTCGGCATTTTCGCCGCGACCGCCTCCGGCGTCAGCGGCCGCTTCGCGACCTCGGCAACCTGGGTCGCCGCATCCGGCATGTCGCCGGCCGCCGGCGTCTTCACCGGGCTCTTCTCGATCTGTTCTCGCTGCTGTTCCGGGGTTGGATTCGATTCCGCGTTCTGCATCGCACCTCCTGCTCCCGACGGCGTGCGCCGGCATGACGCATGCCGGCGCCGCGCCGGGAATCGCTACAACGGTCCTTGCAAATCTTTCACGCGCGGCGCACTGTCCGCGCGTCCTGGGACGCACGGACCGAGCCGCAATGCCGTCACGGCGGCACGGGCAACCTGCCCGCGCACGCCGCGCGCACCCGCCGATCAGCCGCCGCTTGCGCCCGTTGGCGCGGATGCCGCGCCCGGCATGCTCGCCTCGCCGCCGGCCGCGCCGCTGCCCGGCATGCCCGACGGTGCGGTGGACGGCGCCGGCGCCATGCCGCCGGTGGCGCTCGTGTCCGAACTCGCGCCGGTGCCCGTGTCGCTCTTTTTCTGACAACCCGCACCCGCTGCCAGACCGGCGATCAGGATGCCGGCGAAGACGGCCCGCGATACGTGACGAATGGAATATCGCTGCATGACACCTCCGCTGATGTCGATGTGGATGGAACCCGCCGATACGCAATTCGCATGCCTCGCCGCCGATCCAGCCCCATTCATTTTTCAAATGACGCCTACCCGAATATTTAATTTCCCATCGCCGTGCCCGCCGCCCATACTCGCGAACAAATCCGAGACATAACGTCCACGGCGGCCGGGCCCGCGCTGCGTGCACACGCTGCCGGTTCGCGCCCCGCACATGGAAGGAGACACGGCGTGCAACTGGAAGCCACCCACCGCGCGGGCATCGTGCCCGGCGCGGACGACGCATTGCATCGAACCGATACGGCCACGCGCGATCTCGCGCTGAGCCCGCGACTACACAATGCCGACCTTGCGCCCACCAAGGCCGAGGGCCGCACCTGGGGCCGCTACAGCATCTTCGCGCTGTGGACCAACGACGTGCACAACATCGCGAACTACTCGTTCGCGATCGGACTGTTCGCGCTCGGCCTGTCGGGCTGGCAGATGCTCGCGTCGCTCGCGATCGGCGCCGTGCTCGTGTATTGCTTCATGAACCTCACCGGCTACATGGGCCAGAAGACCGGCGTGCCGTTCCCGGTGATCAGCCGGATGAGCTTCGGCATCTACGGCGCGCTCTTGCCCGCGATGATCCGCGCGGTGATCGCGATCGCATGGTTCGGAATCCAGACCTATCTCGCATCGGTCGTGCTGCGCGTGCTGCTCACCGCGATCTGGCCAGGCCTCGCCGCCTTCGACCAGGATGCGATCCTCGGGCTGTCCACGCTCGGCTGGATCACGTTCGTCGCGATCTGGCTGGTGCAGATCGGCATCCTCGCTTACGGGATGGAGATGGTCCGCAAGTACGAGGGGCTCGCCGGCCCGGTCATTCTCGTCACGACGCTGTCGCTCGCCGCATGGATGTTCAGCCGCACCGGCGGCCATCTTGCAATGTCGATCGGCAAGCCGATGACCGGCCTGAAGATGTGGATCGAGGTGTTCGCGGGCGGCGCGCTGTGGCTCGCGATCTACGGCACGCTGGTGCTCAACTTCTGCGATTTCGCGCGCTCGTCGCCGAGTGCGAAGACGGTGCGGGTCGGCAACTTCTGGGGCCTGCCGGTGAATATCCTGGTGTTCGCGGCGATCAGCTTCGTGCTCGCGGGCGCGCAGTTCAAGCTGAACGGCCAGATCATCCACAGCCCGACGGAAATCATCGCGACGGTGCCGAACAAGCTGTTCCTCGTGCTCGGCTGCCTCGCCTTCCTGATCGTGACGGTCGCGGTGAACATCATGGCGAACTTCGTCGCGCCGGCCTTCGTGCTGACGAGCCTCGCGCCCCACCGCCTGACGTTCCGCCGCGCAGGCCTGATCAGCGCGACGGTCGCGGTGCTGATCCTGCCGTGGAACCTGTACAACAGCCCGGTCGTGATCGTCTATTTCCTGTCCGGCCTCGGCGCGCTGCTCGGCCCGCTGTACGGCATCATCACGGTCGACTACTGGCTCGTGCGCAAGCAGCGCGTGAACGTGCCGGATCTCTATACCGAAGCGCCGACCGGCGCCTATTTCCATACGCGCGGCGTGAACCGCAAGGCGCTTGCGGCCCTCGTGCCGTCCGCGCTGATCTCGATCACGCTCGCCGTCGTGCCGGCCTTCAGCGCGATGACGCCGTTCTCCTGGCTGCTCGGCGCGGCCATCGCGGGCAGCGTGTACTGGCTGACGGCCGATCGCAAACGGCAATACGAGGAGCGCTCGGGCGAACACATCGCGGTCGCCTGCGCCCGACACTGAACGCAGCATACGGAGTGCACCGATGAGAATCCTGGTAGTCAACGTCAACACGACCGAATCGATCACCGACGCCATCGCCGCGCAGGCGCGCGCCGCCGCATCGCCCGGCACGGAGATCGTCGGGCTGACGCCGCGCTTCGGCGCGGAGTCGGTCGAGGGCAACTTCGAGAGCTACCTCGCGGCGATCGCCGTGATGGACCGCGTGTTGAGCTACGACGAGCCATACGACGCGGTGATCCAGGCCGGCTACGGCGAACACGGCCGTGAAGGGCTGCAGGAACTGCTGACGGTGCCCGTCGTCGACATCACCGAAGCGGCCGCGAGCGTCGCGATGCTGCTCGGCCACCGCTATTCGGTCGTCACGACGCTCGACCGCACGGTGCCGCTGATCGAGGATCGCCTGAAGCTCGCCGGACTCGATGCGCGTTGCGCATCGGTGCGCGCGAGCGGTCTCGCGGTGCTCGAACTCGAGGAGAACCCGGCCCGCGCGATCGAGTCGATCGTCGACCAGGCCGCGCGCGCGGTGAAGGACGATCACGCGGAAGTGATCTGCCTCGGCTGCGGCGGGATGGCCGGCCTCGACCGGCAGATCGAGGAATGCACGGGCGTGCCCGTCGTCGACGGCGTGTCGGCCGCGGTCGCCCTCGCCGAGTCGCTGGTGCGCCTGAAGCTGAAGACGTCGAAGGTGCGCACGTATGCGCCGCCGCGTCCGAAGCGGATCGTCGGCTGGCCGGGCACCTTCGCCAGATGACGGGCCGCGCAAACGCGTAGCGACATGCGGGACGCACCGGAGCCGAACGGCCCTGCCCTCGCCGGGTCCGACGCAACGGGCGCGCTCGACGTGCTGGACGCGCGGCTGATGCGCATCCTGCTCGTGCTGCTCACCGAGCGCACCGTGTCGCGCGCAGCCGTGCGGCTGAACATGTCGCAGCCGGCGACGAGCGCCGCGCTCAAGCGCCTGCGCACGCTGCTCGGCGATCCGCTGCTGGTGCGCAGCCGCTACGGGATGGTGCCGACCGAGTTCGGCGCGCGGCTGATCGAGCCGCTGCGCAACGCGCTGCGCGTGATCGACTTCATCCGCATCCAGCAGCCGACCTTCGACGCGCGCACGTCGGTGCGCACCTACCGGATCGGCTGCCCCGACTACCTGAACGTGCTGTTCGTGCCGAAGCTCGTCGCGCTGTTCCGCGAACGCGCACCGAACGCGCAGCTCGTGTTCCATCCGCTCGGCGACGGCTTCGACGACGAACGGGCACTCGCCGATGGCGAGCTCGACGTCGTGATCGACAACCGCCCCGCCCGCTCGTCGCGGTTCCGGCAGGACGACCTGTTCGACGATCGCGTCGTGTGCCTGATGCGCGCGACGCATCCGCTCGCGCGGCGCGGCGCGATGACGGCCGCCGAATTCGCGCAGGCGCCGCAGCTGTGCCCGACGCCGTCGTGGCTCGAAGCATCCGGCGCGATCGACCGGCAGCTCGAACGCGTCGGCCTGCAGCGGCGGATCGTCGTCACGCTGCCGCACTTCGAACTCGCCGCGCATGCGCTGGTGCGCTCCGACCTGATCCTGACCACCACGTACCGGCTCGCGCGCCACTACGCGAAGCTGCTGCCGCTCGGCGCGGTTGCACTGCCGGCCGAGCCGCCCGACATCGTGTACCGGATGACGTGGAACGAAGCGGGATCGTGCGTCGACGGCGTGCGCTGGCTGCGCGCACTGATCGCCGAAGCGACGCGCAGCTGGCTCGACGTGGAGGCCGCACAGCCGTCCGTTGCGGCGGTCGCCGCGAACGTGGACGCGGATGCGGACACGCGAACGAACGCGCCGATCGCCGATGCCCCGTCCGAACCGACGCGGCGCACACGCCGCCGGCAGGCGACGCATTGCGGTGCATCGCAGCAATCGCGCGTCGCGCGCGCGGCGCGCATCCATCGCCTCGCGACGAAGCCGCGCTGAATCGCACGCTCGATGGCTCGGCGCCGTCGCGTGCAACGGGGGGGCGCGTATCGCAGCATCCGTCACGCGTCGCGCATCGGTTGCGCAAGCAACTTGCATGCAATGGCAGCGGCAGCGAGCGCGAGCACGCCGCTCGCCGTCAGCGCGGCGGCGAATCCGCGCGCAAAGGCCACGGGCGCCGCATTCGCGAGCGTGCGCGCGGCCGACGGCGGCACGTGCGCAAGCGCCTGCGCGAGATCGCCGGCCAGCAGGCTCGAGATGAACGGCGCCGGGGCAGCCGCGGCCTTGGCCTCTCCCCGCCGCCATGCACCGCACTCACGCGAATAAACGAATAAGCATTTCGCGATTCGATGTTTGCCGACGCGAAACCGATTCCGTAACCTGCCCGGCAGCCGCGCGGCGTGCGCGCGGATCACCGAGGACCCGCCGTCGATGACTTCTTCCCCCGCCCCGGCCCGCCGCCGCGCCCTGCTGCGCGTGGCCGCCCTGGCCGCCGCACCGCTGCTCGGCAGCGCCGCACTGCCCGTGCGCGCGGCCGACCCCGACCTGTCGAACGTCACCCTGGTGCTCGGCGATCAGGCCGGCGGCCTGCGCGCGCTGGCCGACGCCTCACGCGTGCTCGATGGCGTGCCGTACCGGTTTCGCTGGGCGAATTTCCAGGGCGCGGCACCGTTGTTCGAAGCGCAGCGCGCGGGCGCGATCGATCTCGCGCCGGCCGGCGACCTGCCCGTCCTGACGGCCGCGCTCGGCGATCCGGCGTTGCGGATCGTCGCGACGCGCGTCGGCTCACCGGCGTCGCTCGGCATCGTCGTGCAGCCCGATTCGCCGGTGCGCACCGTCGCCGACCTGAAGGGGCGCACCGTCGTCGTGTCGTCGGCGCGCGGCAGCATCTCGCAATACCAGCTGTACGGCGCGCTGCGCGAACATGGCCTCGCACCGGGCGACGTCGACGTGCGCTTCGTGCTGCCGGTCGATGCGTTCGCCGCGTTCGAGGCAAAGCAGATCGGCATCTGGGCGACCTTCGATCCGTATTACGGGCACGTGGTGCGGCGCGGTGCGCGCATCGTGCGCGACGGCAGCGGGATCAATTCGGGGCTCGCGTTCCTCACGTCGCCGGTCGACACGCTCGACGATCGATCGAAGCGCGCGGCGCTCTCGGACGTGCTTGCGCGGCTGACGCGCGCCGGCCAGTGGGCCTTGTCGCACCCTGTCGATTACGCGGCCGTCTATGCGTCGCTCACGCGCCTGCCGCGCGATGCGGCCGCCGACATCATCCGCCGGGCGGCGCTCGCGCAGCGCGGCGTCACCGGCGCGGATATCGACGTGCTGCAGCGTGTCGCCGACCGCGCAGCCGCGGACGCGATCCTGCCAAAGCGCGTCGACGTCGCGTCGATCGCGGTACGCAACCTGTCGGCCGCATGACCGGCTTCACGCGCGCTCAACGCGGCTTCGACATGTCGAGATCCGGCACGTCGTCGCCGAACGTCGACGCGACCAGCGTGCGCATCGCGGCGACCAGCAGCGTCGGCCCCGACTGGTTGAACGTGCAGCGCTCGCCCGCCGCCGGCACGGCCCGATGCAGCACCGCGCGCCACGCGCCGTGCCCGCCGTCGCGCTCGAACGCGCCGAACGGCAAGCGCTCGACCAGCGGGCCGCCGTCCGCCCACGACGACGACGGCGCATACGGCACCGGCATGCCACCCGGTTTGTGAATGACCGTGCACCCCGCGGCGTCGACGCGCGGCGCGCCGAGGTCTTCCGCCATCGCCACCCAGAAATCGAGCGGCGCACCGGCCAGGTCCTGAACCTGCATCGCGCCCTCCAGCGGTCTCGAAAACGTCATCCTAGCGCCACCGCGCGCGATTCGCAGACAACCGCCGTCCGATGTCTTCCCCGGTGAACCAGTCCGGCGCGCAAATCAACCGATACGTGTTACGAATCGGCGATTCCTGCCTACAATGAACGCAACGCCTGTCGTCCGCTACGCAGTGGACGAGCAGGCCGGAACCGACTTCACGCCGAACCGGGCCGCGCGCGTTCGGCAAACGACAACCGGAATCATACGGTGCAGCTCCGGCCGGATCTCTCGGGGGACCGCAGCATGTCCACGCACGCCAGGAAGCCGCTGATATCGCTCGTCGTGCCGTTTCACGACGAAGAGGAAACGATCGACGCATTCTTTGCAGAAACGCTGCCCGTTCTCGAGTCGATCGCCGGGGTCCGCTTCGAGATCGTCTGCATCAACGACGGCAGCCGCGATCGCACGCTCGACCGGCTGGTCACGGTCGCCGGCCGCGACCCGCGCGTGCACGTCGTGGATCTCACGCGCCGCTTCGGCAAGGAAGCGGCGCTCACCGCGGGCCTCGACGAGGCCGCCGGCGCCGCGGTGATCCTGATCGACGCCGACCTGCAGGACCCTCCCGCGCTGATTCCCGCGATGATCGAACACTGGCGCGGCGGCGCCGAAGTCGTCGCCGCGAAACGCACCGACCGGATGTGCGATCCGTACCTGCAGCGCGCGGCGGCGACGCTCTACTATCGCGTGCACAATGCGCTGTCCGAAGTCGAAATGCCGGAAAACGTCGGCGATTTCCGCCTGATGGATCGCGAGGTCGTCGATGCGCTGCGCGCGCTGCCGGAGCGGCGGCGGTTCATGAAGGGGCTGTTCGCGTGGGTCGGCTTTCGCACCGCGATCGTCGAATACACGCGCGCGCCGCGCAGTGGCGGCCGCTCGAAGTTCTCCGGATGGCGCCGCTGGAACTTCGCGCTCGAGGGCATCACGAGCTTCAGCACCGTTCCGCTGCGCGTATGGACCTACGTCGGCCTCACGTTCGCGATGCTGTCACTCGTGTATGGCACCTTCATCGTGGTGCGAACGCTGCTGTTCGGCAATCCGGTGCATGGCTACCCGTCGCTGATTTCCGTCGTGCTGTTCGTCGGCGGCATCCAGCTGATCGGCATCGGCGTGATCGGCGAATACCTCGGCCGGATCTATCACGAGTCCAAGCAGCGCCCCGTCTATCTCGTGAGGCGGCGCTACCGTGCCGAGCGCGATGCCGCCGGGCAGCCGGCATCGAAGCTGCTGCAGTTCCCGATGAAGCGTGCGAACTCGGCACGTCGCCGGACGGCGCTGCCGGCGGCAACCGGCGCCGCCGCTCGCAAAGCGTCGTTCAAGTAGAACCGGGCGGCGGCAATTGGACATTCCCCGGCAATTATTGCGCTCGGCGGAGCGCCCGGTCGTCGCGTGGCTCACACCGCGACGCGTCGTCCTGTACAGCATGCTGATGCTGGCGTTGTCCGCGCTGTTCATCGCGATCTGGATATCCGTCGTGCGTCATGCACACGGCGGCGTCCTGTCACGCGCCGGCGCCGACTTCTCGGTGTTCTGGTCCGCGTCGTACGTCATGCTGCACGGCTCGCCCTCGCAGGCATACGATTTCTCGGTATTCTCGCGGCTGTCGGCCGAGCTGTTCCCCAACCTTCGTCGCGACGCCTTCGCCCCGTGGCTGTACCCGCCCACTTATCTGCTGCTCGTGACGCCGCTGGCGCTGCTGCGCTTCGCACTCGGTTATCCGCTGTTCGTCGCGTTCGGCGTCGCCGTGCTCGGCCTCGCCGCGTGGCGCGTATCCCGTCTCGGCATGATTCCCGGCGCATGGCGCGCCGGCATGGTTGCGCTGCCCGTCGCGCCGTGCGTGTTCGTCACCGCGGCGCTCGGGCAAAACACGTTCCTGACAGCATCGTGCGCGGCGCTGGCCGTCCACTGGGCCGAGCGGCGGCCGATGTTGGCGGGGCTTTGCATCGGACTGCTGTCCGTCAAGCCGCAGATGGCGCTGCTGTTCCCGTTCGTGCTGGTGGCGACACGCGCATGGCGCACGATCGCGTGGGCTGCGCTCGCCACCGGCACGTTCGTCGCGCTGAGCGTCCTGGTCTGCGGGATCGAGTCGTGGCGCCAGTTCGTCGCCAGCGCGGGCCTCGCACGCTCGATCGTTCTCGAACACGGCGTCGTGTTCTGGCTCGCGTCGCCGACGCCGTTCGCGGCGTTCCGGCTCTCGGGCGTGCCGCTCGGCGCCGCGTATGCGGCACATGCGTGCATCGCCGCGATTACGATCGCGGCCGCCTGCATCGCATGGACGCAGTCGCGCGACACCCGCGTGCGCGCGGCCGTGCTGACGGTCGCGACGCTCGTGGCCAACCCGTACCTGTGGCACTACGAACTCACATGGCTCGCCATCGCGATCGCCTGCATGCTGTCGATCGGCTGGCGCGACCGCTGGCTGCGCGGCGAACAGACCGCGATCGCGCTGATGTGGGCGCTGCCGATCGCCGAATACCTGAACCCGTGGCTGCAGCTGCCGCAGATCGGCCCGGCCGTGACGCTCTTCGCGCTGCTCGTGCTGCTGCGCCGCGCGCGCCACGACGCTCACAGCGCGAGCCGCGGCGGCACGTATACACCGTAGTACGGCCCGACGCCCGTCGCGACGCCGGTCATTTTCACGCCGGCGACGAAGTGCCCCTGGATGTACTTGTATGTGCCGCCGAGCGACACGTCGATGTGGAACGCCGCGAACGCGACGATCGGCACGTAGGTGCTGCTCGCCGTCTGCGTAACGACCGGCAGCACGACCGTCGTGCCGACCGGCACCGACGTGTAGAGCGTCGCCTTCACGCCGGTCGCGAGATAAATGCTGTCGCCAATATTGAGCGTCGTCGGATTGCCGGTCACCATCAGGCCGCCCATCGTCGTCGTGTCGCTCGCGGTCGACTGGAACGACGTCCACTGGCCGCCCATGCACAGCGAGCCATAAGTCTGGCCGTTCGTGATCGTAAACTCGTACGGCAGACCCGTCAGCGGATTGATCAGCGGCTGATTGGTCAGCGTGTTCCAGTACTGGTTGTACACGCACTGGTCGATCGCGACCGGAAAGAGCCCACCCGCCGCGACCCCGCCCGGCGCGGCGAGCACCGCGATCGCGGTCGCGCTGCCGGACGCGCCGGCAATGCCGAGCAGCCCGCCGAGCAGTAGCGGAATCGAGCCGCCGTTCACACCCGGCGCGCGCGATACCGTGACCTGCACCGCCGGCACGTCGTACGAGCCGGGCGTGATCGTGGTCGGCTGCATCGTTGCGGGACTGCGCGTCACGTTCCAGTACCCGGTCGTCACCGCGCCGGTCGCCAGCGGTGCGCCGGCCGCCGCGTTCTGCGCGATCACACCGTTCGCAGCCGGCGCGGCCTGCGACCAGTTCAGCGCGCCGCCGCTCGGCGACATCATCGCGTCGGCCGCCGCAAGTGCGGCCGCGTCGGCGGCGTTCTGCAGCTGGTTGCGTACCGTGGCCACCCACGCGATGTCGATCGCCAGCGCGCCGAACGAGAGCAGCGGAATCAGGAACATCAGGAAGAACAGCGCGACGGAACCGCGCTCACGCACTGCGCCGATCCCCGGCGCGTCGGCTGCGTCATTCATAGAGCATCACCGAGCTGGCCGAGATCGTCACCGGGCCGGTCAGCGCACTGAATGCCGAACCCAGCACCAGCCCCGAATATGTGTAGGTTACCGTCACCGTCAGCGCGGTGCCCGACGTCGTGCCGTTCGCCTGCGTCACGGTCACCGTCGGCGTCGTCGCAGTGCCGCCGGTGATCAAGCTGTTCTGCGTGTAGCTCGATGCGACGCTTGCGATCTGTGCCGTGGTCAGCATCGGCACGCGCAGCACGACGCCGGCACGCGCGGCTTCGCGGCTCGCGTTCGTGATGACGGCCTTGTCGCATAGCAGCAGGCTCGTGTCGATGATGCCGATCAGCACCATCAACAGGAACGGCAGCATCAGCACGAATTCGAGCGATACGACGCCGCGCGCGCGGCGCGCGCCCATCGCCCCGCGTGTCATTTTCCGGCCTCCGCGGCGTGCGGCACCGCGCGCGGCTCGAGCGCGGCGCCCGTCGACGGGCGTGCGGCGGCGGACGCAGGGCGCGACGCGAGTTGCGCGCGCACTGCCTGGTACACGCGCAGATTGTCAGCCACCGCCGACGCGGGCAGATCCGCGGACAGCAGCTTCTTCGCCGAATCGGTGTTGCCGAGCACGCCATACGCGAACGCGAGATTCTGGCGCGCCTGCCACGGCGCATCGGGCAGCCCGGCCACGTCGAGCAACACGTTCACACCCTCGCGCGGCCGGTTGCCCAGCACGAGCGAAAGCCCGAGGTCGACGCGCAGCCCCTGCGCGTCCGGATGCGCGCGCAGCGCATCCCGGTACACGGCCTGCGCGTCCTCGTGGCGGCCCTGAAGATCGAGCACCGTGCCGAGCCCTTCCGCCGCGAGCGGAAGGTTCGGCTGCGCGGCCAGCAGGTCACGGTAGCGCCGTGCGGCCTCGTCGAGCCGACGCTGCCGCAACGCGACCCGCGCAAGCCCGATCTGCGGCCCGAGTTCGGCGGGTGCCTGCTGCCGTGCCTGCTCGTAGAGAATTCGCGCGCGCTCCAGATCGCCGGCGCGGTAGTTGACGTCGCCGAGCCCCAGGCGCGCCGGGAGCGAATCGGGATGCCGGGCAAGCACCTTCTCGTACAGCGTCGACGCGAGATCGACGTTGCCGCCGGCAAGCGCGCTATCGGCAATGCGCAATTCGGCCTGCGGGTCGTCGCTCTTGTGCGACAGCGCCGGCCGCGTCTGGATGCCCGGCGCGCAGCCGCCGGCCAGCACCGGCAACACGGCTGCGAACGCGAACGCACGGATGACGGATCGTGTCATTTGAATACCTCGAGCAGGCGGATCGCCGCCGGGCCCGCCGCGATCAGGCCGACCGTCGGCAGAATGAACAGCATCATCGGCAGCGTGATCTTCGGCGCGAGCTTCGCGGCCTGTTCCTCGAGCGCGACGATCTGCTCGGTCCGCTCGCTGCGCGACAGCGTCCGCAACGCCTGCGTGATCGGCGTGCCGAATCGCTGCGACTGCGTGAGCGTCGTGGCAAGCGAGCGCGCCGACGCGAAGTCGACGCGCATCGCAAAGTGCGTGAGCGCTTCGGCTACGTTGCCGCTCAGCGTCAGCTCGTCCGCGCACACCTTCAGCTCGTCGGCGAGCGGCGGGCAAATGCGCTCGAGTTCGCGCGCGACACGTCGCACGCCCGATACGAGGCTGTTGCCGGCCATCGTGCAGATCACGAGCAGGTCGAGCGCATCCGGAAAGCACGCGGAGATGATGCGCCGGCGCCGTCGGATCATCGCGCCGAGCACGTATTCGGGCACGATCACGCCGATCACGAACGCGGCGACCATCGCCAGCGCCCGGATCACGAAGTATTCGCCGAAGCGTGGAATGTACGGGCTGAACACGATCGCGACGCCGGCGAACAGCACGCCGCAACTCAGCTTGATGCCGATCATCGACGACACCGCACGCCGCTCGCGAAAACCCGCGCGCGTCAGTTGCAGCCCGAGCTTCACGCGCTGCATCGGGTCGAGCACGGGCAGCCGCTCGCCGAGCTGCGCGAGCCGACGCGTCAGGTCCTGACGCACCTCGCCAGGCTGCAGCCGCCCCGACGCCAGCGACAGCGAACGTTGCCCGGCCGCCTGCTGCACACGCTCCGCGATCCGCCGGCGTGTGCCGCCGCCGGGCGGCACGAGCGCCGCCGCGACGCACGCGAGCAACAACAAAAGTTCAAGGCCGCGGGCGGCCAGCATCGACATCGTCATCGCGCGGTATCCAGTTTCGAGATCTTGCGAATCGTCAGCAATCCGATCGTCAGCAGCACCGCGGCGATCGTCAGCATCACGCGTCCGGCATGCGTGTCGAACAGGAGCATCACATACGCGCGATTCACGAGAAACAGCGCACCGATCATCACGAACGGCACCGCCGAAATGATCTTCGTCGTGATCCGCCCCTCGGCGGTCAACGCGCGCGTCTTCAGGCGGATGTCGCGGCGCGTACGGATGATGCTCGACAACTCGTCGAGCGTTTCGCCGAGACTGCCGCCCGTCTCGCGCTGCAGCAACAGGTAGACAGTGAAGAACGAGAAGTCCGCGATCATCAGCCGGTCCGCCGCGAGCGTCAGCACGTCCTTCAGATCCGCGCCGACGCGCAGGCTGTCGCCCATCGTGCGGAAGGTCGAGCGCACCGGCTCCGCCGCGCTGTCGCCGACCGTGCTGATCGCCTGCGTGACCGGAATGCCCGCGCGCACCGCCCGCACGATCAGATCGATCGCGTCCGGGAACGCTTCGAGAAAGCGTAGCCGGAACCGCTCGACCAGCGCGCGGTAGCTGGCGCGCATCGTCACCAGCGGCAGCCCGACGTAGATCAGCGGATGAACTACGCGCGGCAGCGCGACGAGCTCCACCACCACGATCGCGGCGATCGCTCCGGCGAGCGTGCCGGCGACGACGATCCGCATCCCGCGTTCGCCGCCGACCGCACGCACGCGCGTCACATAACGCTGCAGCCACGCGCGCGCGCGGCTTTGCCGGCGCGGCAGGTTGAACAGCGCGACGCCGGGCGCCGCGGCCGCACCGGCCTCCCGGCCGGCCAGCGATGGCGCAAGGTGCCGCATCCGCGCGCGTATGCGCTGCTCCGGCGTATGGCGCGCACGCTCCAGCAACGCGGACAGCGCGAGGCCCGCCGCGAGGATCACGACGAACGCGCCGATCGCGAACAGATCCGCGCCCCTCATTGCCGGAATACCTCGGAAAGCGCGTCCTCGACACCGTAGTACGCGGCGCGCGGCGCGAACGCCGGCCGCAGCGACGACGCTTCGAACACGCCCTTCACCACGTCCCGCGTCGTGTCGTCTCCCTGGCGGAACGCGAACAGATCCTGCGTGATCACCACCTCGCCCTCCATCCCGACGATCTCGGTGATCCGGGTCACGCGGCGCACGCCGTCGCGCATCCGCTCGACCTGCACGAACAGGTGCACGGCGCTCGCGATCTGGCGCCGGATCGACAGCAGTTGCAGGTTCGCGTTCGCCATCATGACCATGCTTTCGAGCCGGCTGATCGCGTCGCGCGGCGAGTTCGCATGGATCGTCGTCATCGAGCCGTCGTGCCCCGTATTCATCGCCTGCAGCACGTCGAACGCCTCCGCGCCGCGGATTTCGCCGAGGATGATGCGGTCGGGCCGCATCCGAAGTGCGTTGCGCACGAGGTCGCGCTGCGAGATCCCGCCGAGCCCTTCCGTATTCTCCGGCCGCGTCTCGAGACTGACGACGTGCGGCTGCAGCAGTTGCAGCTCGGCCGCGTCCTCGATCGTCACGATCCGTTCGTGCTCCTCGATATGTTGCGAAAGCGCGTTGAGCAGTGTCGTCTTGCCCGAACCAGTACCGCCCGATATCACGATGTTCAGCCGGCACGCGCACGCGACCTTCAGCACCTGCAGCATCCCGTGCGAGATATTGCCCTGGTGCGCCATGCGCGCGAGCGTGATGTCGCGCTTCGCGAACTTGCGGATCGAGATCGACGCGCCGCGCATCGCGATCGGCGGCAGGACCACGTTCACGCGGCTGCCGTCGGCGAGACGCGCGTCGACCATCGGGCTGCTTTCGTCGACGCGACGCCCGACCGCCGCCGCGATCCGCTGCGCGACACTCGTCACGTGCGCGTTGTCGCGAAACTTCAGCGGCGTGAGTTCGAGCCGGCCTGCGCGCTCGACGTACACCTGGTCGGGGCCGTTCACGAGAATGTCCGAGACGGTGTCGTCGGCGAGCAGCGGTTCGATCGGCCCGACACCGAACATGTCGTTCAGGATCGCGTCGACGATCAGCACCTGCTCGCCCGTCGTGATCTTCAGACGTTCGCGCTCGACGGTGTGCGCGGCCACCTGTTCGATGCCCGCACGCACTTCGTCGCGCGTCTTCATCAGCGCCGCCGACATGTTCATCGACGAAAACACCGCGTTGCGAATCGCATCGAACTTGCCGGAGCGAATGAGCGCCTCCTGGGTATCGGCCGCAGCGAGCGCGCGCGCGGATGCGGACGCCGGGCTCGCGGTCGGACCCGTGCCCGGGCCCGCGCTTGGGTCCGGTCCGGGCGCGCCGTCGCGCGGCGCGGCGGGCGCTCCTGCCGGCACAGGGTCCGGTGTCGACTGCTTGCGGGTACCGAACGTCACGATCCCTTTCTCCATTTGACGAAGCGCGCGTACCACGGCTCGGCGACGGCCATCGATTCGCCGGTGATGCCGTTCGCGAGCAGCCGGATCTCGTCCAGGAAGCCATGACGTTTCGCGCGCTCGATCGGTTCACCGAGGTTCTCGGCGACTGCGAGCGGCTGCGGCTCGTGCGGCAGCTCGCGCAGCCTCACGCCGCCGAATGCGTCCTCGAAGTCGGTCTGCGCGACGCGCCCCTTGACCGGTTCGAGCGGGTTGTTCAGCATCATCGACAGCAGCCGATCGCCGGGCAGCTCCTTCACGAAGCGCGCAAGCCGTGCGGCTTCATACGCGGCGTGCACCGAGCGGTCGGCGACGATATAGACGAGATCGGATACCCCCAGCGCGTCCTCGAACAGCTTGCCGGCGCGGATACCCACGTCGAACAGCACGTAGTGAAAGCGGTCCTTCAGCATGTCGACGAGCAACGCGAGCGCATCGTCGCGCAGCGGCGCGTCCTCGCCGTACGCCAGTTCGGCCGACAGCACGTGCAGGCGGTCGCCCTTCGTGACGAACATTCGGTCGAACAACGCGTCGTCGGGACGCTGCTCCATGTTCAGCAATTCGATCAGCCCGTTGTTGCTCGACAGCCCGAGCATCGAGTTCGCGCCGCCGCCATGCAGGTTGAGATCGACGTACGCGACGCGGCGGCGCTTCTCGCCCGCCAGGCAGCGCGCCAGACTCACCGCGATCGTGGTCGCGCCCACACCGCCGCGCGCGCCGACGAAGGCGACGATCTTGCCGGTGCGCGCCTGCACGACCGATTCCGTCGCGGTCAGCGCGCGCCGCATCAACTCGACGGTCAGCGGCTTCACGATGTAGTCCTGCACGCCGATGCCGAGCAGGTTGCGGAACAGCCCGACATCGTTCTGCGTGCCGATCGCGATGACCCTCACCGACGGATCGCACACGTCGGCGAGCCGCATCAGGTCCGATACCGGCAGCACGGAATCCGACACGTCGACGATCAGCTGGCGCGGTGAGCGCTCGTGCTGCTGCAACAGCCGGATCGCGTCGTCGCAGTTGCCCGGCTGCACATGGGCGCGCGTGATCGACAGATCCTGTGCGACGCGCCGGATCACGTCTTCGCTGCCGGCATCGGACACGACCGCGACGAGATCCGCCGCTCCGGCTGCGGCGGCGCGTTTGGCGTTCTGGCGGTCGAGGACGTTCATGGGCGGCATCGCGCTTCGCATCGGAAATGGGTCAATGGCCGGGCGAGCCGGTCGTCGTCAACGTCTTGTCGGGTGCGGGCTGCTTCACGCGATCCTCGACGTAGCGGCGCACGGCATCGGCCGCGACTTGCGCGTCCGCGCCGCCGTACGGCACGGGCGCGACGAGATCCTCCGGGCGCGCGAGCATCGTCGCGAGATTCGTGTAGGTCGCGCAGCCGAACGGCACGCCGGGCCGCCCGAACCCCGCATCGACGAGATGCGACGGTTGCATCAGCTTCGCGCAGTCGGGCGGCACCGCGCGCACGCCATCGAAGCCGATCGCGCGCGCATCGGGCAGGTTGATCGGCGGCGGCGCCGACAGGCAGCCCGCCAGCGCCGGCGGCAACAGGACGAAGACGATGGTTCGAATTCGCATGCGCGCTCCTCCGGTCAGTACACGAAGCCCGCAGCGCCGACGAGGCGCGGCGTGTCGCCCGACAGCAGGTCGATCCCGAGATTGCGCTGGATCGCGAACTCGAGATCGCTGCTCGGCCGCGCGACGGTGTCGAGCGCCTGCTCGAGCTGGCCGGGGCCCGTCGGCTGCACGATGTACGGCGTCACGATCACGACGACCTCGGTCTTGTTGTCCTGGAAGTTCTTCGAAGAAAACAGCCGGCCGATGATCGGCAGCCGGCCGAGCCCCGGGATCTGCGACACGGTATCCGCCGTCTGGCTCTGCAGCAGCCCGCCGATCGCGAAGCTCTGCCCGCTCGACAGCTCGACCGTCGTGTCGACGCGTCGCACGGAGAGTCCCGGCACCGTGACGCCGCCCGTCGTCACGCTGTTGCTCGTATCGATTTCGCTCACCTCCGGCCGCACCTTCAGGCTGATCCGGTTGTCGGCGAGCACGGTCGGCGTGAAATCGAGCGACACGCCGAACGGCTTGAACTCGACCGTGATCGCGCCGGTCGTGGTGCCGGCCTGCGCGACCGGAATCGGAATTTCGCCACCGGCAAGGAAGCTCGCGGTCTGCCCGGACATCGCGGTGAGATTCGGCTCCGCCAGCATCGTGATCAGCCCTTCCTGGTCGAGCGCATCGAGCACGACGTCGATCGACCAGCGCCCCGCGTGGAAACCGCCGAGTATCGAATACGCGCCGGTCGGCGACAGGTTGAACAGCTTGGTCGTCGGATCGATCAGCGTGCGCCCGTTGAACAGTCCGCCGACGAAGTTGCCGGCCGCGCCGAGCGAGCTCCAGTTGATGCCGAGCTGCTGCGTGACGTTGCGGCTCACCTCGGTCACGCGCACGCGCAGGTTCACCTGGATCGGGCGCGACAGCGTGAGCCGGTTGACGATCTTTTCCTTGTCGTTGAGATAAGGCGTGAGCGACTGCATCACGGCGTCCGCGTCGGCTGCGCTCGGCACCTTGCCCGACACCATCAGCGAGCCCGGCGCGCCGGACACCGACAGCTTCAATTGCGGAAAGCGGCTGTCGAGCACCGCCTGCAGCGACGCGGTGTCGACCTGCACGATCACCGTGCGGCGCAGGATCGGTCGATGGTTCGCGCCGAGCGCGATCAGCGTGGTGGTGCCGGCCTTCTTCCCGAACACGAACACGGTGCGCGGCGACGGCACCTGGATGTCCGCGATGCTCGGGTCCGCGACGAACATCGCGGTCGCGGGTTCGGGCAGCGACAGCATCTCGCCCTTGCCCGTCGCGATCGACAACGCCGCGCCGGCGTCCGCCGCCTGCGCGCGCTGCGCGAGCGCGACGCCCGGCGCGACGATGCAGGCCAGGCACCAGAAAGCGATCCAACGAACCATGCGCACCATGCGTCTTCCCGTCAAATGCCGGCCGCCGGGCGGCCAGCCCGAATCGTCATCCCGTCACTGCGGCACGGACGCCCGCGGCGCTTGCGACGCTTGCGCCGTTGCGTCCGCGGCGACATTGCCGCCCGCAGGCGCAGCCGGCGCAACCGGCATGCCTGGCGTGGCTGGCATGCCCGGCCAACCGGACGGCAGCGGCGGCAAGCCCGGCGTGCCGATGCCGCTGCCGCGCGACCCGTCGTCGACCGACGAGCCGCGATAGATCACGACCGTATTGCCCTGCGATGGCGGCCGCGCGCCGCCGTCCGTTCTCCCGGACGGTACCCGCGCCGCGTCGCGGGCCGCGCGCGACACGTCGCCGGCCCACACCGGCGGCGTATCGGGCTCCTGTTCGTCGCCGCCCGCCGCCTGGCGGCGATCGCTCGTCGCAAAGCTGCGCAACGCCAGCGACAGCGAGCCGAGGCGCGTCGCGACCAGCACGACCTGGGCGGTGCGCGGCGCGACCTCGAGCGTGACCGTGCGCGCGCGGACCGGCACGTCCGGCGCGCTCGCGGGCGTCTTCGCACGCTGGAATTCCGAGCCGACCGCGAGCACGCGCGCGCGCCGCACGACCGTCTCCGCTTCGAACGTGCCGGGCGTCGTCGCGGAACCGCCGATCTCCTGCGTGAGCACCACGTCGACGAAGTCGCCCGGCTGGATCAGCCCCGCATTGCCCGACACGTCGTCGACCGGCACCGAGATCGCGCGCATGCCGGGCTGCAGCGCGGCCGCGAGAAAATCCGGCGCGCCGGCCGCAATCACGTTGTCCGCGCGGATCGGCGCACCGGCGTCGACACGGTTGCGCAGCAGCGCGCCTTTCAGGTCCGCGCCCGGTTGCGACTCGACGAACGCACCGGCCGGCACCTGCGTGCGCGGCATGCGCTTCCACGCGAGATCGTTGTCGCGCAGCAGCAGCCCTTCGGGCAGGTCCGCCGCAGCGACGCGCACGCTCACCTCGGCCGCTTCGCCGGGCGCCGACGGCGTGGACGCGGCGACATACAGCTGGCGCAGGATGAACGCGCCGATCGCGGCGGCGATGATCAGCACGGCCATTCTCAGGGGTTTGGGCATGGCGGCGCGCGTCCCCCGGCCTAGGTCAACGAAACGGCGTGAGGAAACGGCACCCAGACGGCCAGCGCGCCGCCGAGCGCGAGCGCGATGCCATACGGCACGCCGCGCGGCGCGATCGCACGTGCCGGCGCGGTGTGACGCCGCCATGCGACGGCCGCGAGCGCAGCGACGCCGTACAGGGCGCCGCTCGCGGCGACGATCGTCAACACCGGGAACGCGAGCGTCGGGCCGGCCCACATGAACACCGCCGCCGCCAGCTTCACGTCGCCGCCACCGATCCAGCCCGCATGACGCAGGCCGGCGAACAGCAACAGCATCGCCGCGGCGGTCGCCACGTGACCGGCGAGTTGCGCAAGCCCGTCGCGCGCGAGTGCCGCCGCGATCAAATACAGCATCGCGAACGCCAGCACGGCGCCATTGGACAAGCGCCGCTCGCGCAGGTCCTGCGTCGCGAGCGACACCAGCACGAGCGTCGCCGCCGACTGTACGAGAAAGAGCATCGGAGAGCCGTCCGTCGGCGCGCCCCGGCTGGATACGTCGTACCGCTGCGGATCCGTGTGTCCGCCGACGGCGCGCGGGTTCAGGAGATCAGATCAACGCCGTGACCTTGTTGATCAGCGCGGTGAACACGGCCGGCAAGCCGCCGGACGTGCTGCTGAGAATCACCCCGACCGCCGCCAGTGCGACTACGACGATGCCGGCCAGAACCGCGTATTCGAGCGAGCTGACACCACGTTCATCGCGCAGCAAGGTCTTGACGTATTGCAGCATGACAACCTCCGTGTGGCGGGGTCGGTGATCGACCGTTGAATGTAATGACGCGGTGTTACACGGGGTGGTGCGCACGGCGTTCCCCCATTCGTGACTCATGCGGCGGCCCCGGCATCGGCCGTGCGCATTCCCCGCAATCCATTCGATCGCTGCACGTGCGGTGTACGGCAACGGCACTGGCCGCTACATTCGCGCGTCTGTCGCAAGGCCGCATTGACACGATGCGGATCCCGCTTATTCGTCTAGGGTATAGACAATTTTTGGGATGAATTCAAATAATTTGGCGTCGGAATGCATTTATGGGCGGAGCGCGTCAGCGATGAAATACGCGCACGTCATTTACCGCTTTTTCATCGTGGAGCGGCAGACCGGTCATGGCTCGAAGTAAGAATGTTAATGCCCGGACGCGTCATTTCTGCCGCCGTGCAATTCGATGATTTTTATTCAGTTTTTCGAAATGAAGCGTGCTCCGCATTTGCGAATTCAGAACAAA
Source organism: Burkholderia sp. Bp9004 (assembly GCF_003858025.1). Lineage (NCBI taxonomy): Bacteria > Pseudomonadati > Pseudomonadota > Betaproteobacteria > Burkholderiales > Burkholderiaceae > Burkholderia > Burkholderia sp. Bp9004. The sequence continues at coordinate 77,183 of NZ_QTQD01000029.1, forward strand.
CTCTCGCGTGCGTTGCCCGGCAATCCTTTCGTGCACGCCAGCACGATCAGGAAAATATTGCACACCGCGATCGCACTGAACCGACCTCCGCGCCGACAGCCGGCGCACGCGCGCCGGCTTCCCTTCCTCAATCCAGCCACACGCCGTCGAACCGGTGCCCGCCGAGCGGCGAGAACGTCACCCCGTGCACGCGCTTCGAGATCGGCAGCGACACGATCGACGTCGCGATCGGCGTGAACGGCACCTGATTCTTGAACACGACCTGGGCCTGCTCGTAAAGCGACGTGCGTTTCGCGACGTCCGCGTTCGTGCGTGCCGCACCGACGAGCCGCTCGAAATCCGCATTGCACCACTTCGCGAGGTTGCTGCCGTGCACCGCGTCGCAGCCGAGCAGCGTGCCGAGCCAGTTGTCGGGGTCGCCGTTGTCGCCCGACCAGCCGTACAGGATCGCATCGTGCTGCCCGTCGCGTTTCGCGCGGCGGTTGTACTCGCCCCACTCGTAGCTGACGATCTTCGCGCGCACGCCGATCCTCGCCCAATCCTGCTGGATCAGTTGCGCCATCAGCTGCGCGTTCGGGTTGTACGGGCGCTGCACCGGCATCGCCCACAACGTCAGGTCGAAACCGTTCGGGAATCCTGCTTGCGCAAGCAGCGCCTTCGCCGCGGCCGGATCGCGCGGCGCGTCCTTCAGGCGCGGGTTGTACGACCATTGCGCGGGCGGCATCGGGTTCGTCGCGATCGTCGCGTCGCCGTTGAATACGGTCTTGATGATCGCCGTCTTGTCGATCGCGATGTCGAGCGCACGCCGCACGTCGACACGATCGAGCGGCGGATGCTGCGTGTTGTACGCGACGAAGCCGACGTTGAAGCCCGTCCCCGAAAACAGCGTCAGCTTCGGATCACGCCGCACCGTCTCGAGATCGGCCGGCCGCGGGAACACCGACACCTGGCACTCGCCCGCCGTGAGCTTCTGCAACCGCACGGCCGGATCGGGCGTGATCGCGAACACGAGATGCGCGAGCTTCACGTCGTCCGGCTTCCAGTAGTCGGGGTTCGCGTCGTAACGGATCGTCGCGTCCTTCTGGTACGCGCGCAGCTGGAACGGCCCCGTCCCGACCGGGAACTGGTTGATGTCGGCTTCGCGATGGCGCGCCGTCAACTGCGACGCGTATTCGGCCGACAGAATCGACGCGAACGCCATCGCGAGATTGCGCACGAACACGACGTCGGGCGACTTCAGCACGAAGCGCACCGTATCGTCGTCGACTTTCTCGATGCGCTCGATGTTGCGGTCGAATCCGAGATCGCTGAAGTACGGGAAGCTGACCGGATAGGCCTTGCGGAACGGATCATCGGGGTCGAGCATGCGGCGGAACGTGAACACGACGTCGTCCGCCTGGAACGGCCGCGTCGGCTTGAACCACGCGGTCGTCTGGAACTTCACGCCGCGCCGCAGGTGAAACGTGTAGACGCGCTGGTCGGACGACACGTCCCAGCTCGTCGCGAGCGACGGCGCGAGCTCGAGCGTGCCGCGCTTGAACTGCACGAGCCCGTTGTAGACGGTGTACGTGCTCGCGTCGAAATCAGTGCTGGTCGTGTGCTGGCCGGGGTCGAAGCCGGCCGGGCTGCCTTCGCTGCAGAATACGAGCGTCTTGCCGGCCGGCGCCGCGAACGCTTGCGCGACCGCGCCGGCGAGCAGCAGCGACGCGGCCATGCCGCGCAGCGCTCCAACCGCAACGGATGCGGGCCGCGCACGATGCGCGGCGAACGAGACGAATGGAATCTTCATGGTGGCGATCAAAGGACTGTCATGCGAATGACGACCGCCGATCTTCGCGCGCCGCCCGCCGATCGCTTACCAATTAATTCCGCGTTGCTTATCGCAGCGGATGCATCCCGCTGCCGCTGCATGAAGATGTCCGCGCGAGCGTCGAGGACATGCCGGCGGAGTCCGGCTGCCATGCGCCGCCGTTGTGCGTCATGCAGCGACGCCATTCGCGCAATGCCTTCCGGCCCCCTGCAGGTTCTCCGGAATTGGCGCATCGTATCGGCTGGTCAACGCCAGCACCGGCGCGCGGGGATTCGCCCGCGTGCACGTTGCGGCACGGCGTGCCCGTCGGCGCGCCCCCCTTCCTGGAGGACCCACGATGTCGATCAGCCCCGATACGCCCTCTCGTCCGGTGAAGTCTCCGGGCCCCGATCACCCGATCACGATCGAACCGCATCCATCGCGCGTCGTGGTCAAGGTGGCCGGCAAGATCGTCGCCGATACGCGCCACGCGCTGGCGCTGCGCGAAGCCAGCTATCCGGTCGTGCTGTACGTTCCGCGCGAGGACGCCGACATGGCGCTCCTGCAACGCACCGACCATGCGACGTACTGCCCGTACAAGGGCGATTGCGCGTATTACTCGATTCCCGTCGGCGGCGAACGCGCGACCAACGCGGTGTGGACGTACGAGCATCCGAACCCGGCCGTCGAATCGATTCGCGCGCACCTCGCGTTTTACCCTGATCGCGTCGACTCGATCGAGGAAAGCCCGCTCGGCACCGATTGAGTGCGGCGACGCCCTGTCGGCTCGTCGTTCACGTATCGTCCGGCCGCTGATTTGCATATGCGGATTCATTGGTTGGCCGCCGATTCGCGCGGCCGTATCGTCGTGCATCCGGCGCGGGCCGGCCGGCCGCGCGCAGCGCACGCATCCGGCTGCGTCATGTGCCGGTCGCGCCGCAAGCGCGCTTCCGTGAACCCGTCAGCAGGACGCCTCGATGAACGACACACCGTACGCAGATCTTGAAACGACCCCGGCAAATCCGCGACGCCGCCAGTGGCTGCATGGCGCGGCCGCCGGACTGGCCGGGCTCGCGCTCGGCCCGCTCGCGGGCACGCCTGCACTGGCGCAGGGCAGCGACAAGCGGCTGCGCATCGGTTTCCAGAAATACGGCAACTTCGTCGTGCTCAAGGCGCGCGGCACGCTCGAGAAGCGGCTCGCAAGCCAGGGCGTGACGGTCCAATGGCTCGAGTTCCCGGCCGGCCCGCAGTTGCTCGAGGGGCTGAACGCCGGCGCGATCGACGTCGGCACGGTCGGCGAGACGCCGCCGATCTTCGCGCAGGCCGCGGGCGTCGACTTCGTCTATCTCGGCAACGAACCGCCCGCGCCGCACGGCGAGGCGATCGTCGTGCTGCCCGATTCGCCGATCCGAACCGTCGCGCAGCTGCGCGGCAAGAAGGTCGCGTTCAACAAGGGTTCGAACGTCCACTATCTGCTCGTGAAGGCGCTGGAGCACGCGGGCCTCACGTATGCCGACATCCAGCCGATCTATCTGACGCCCGCCGACGCACGCGCCGCGTTCGTGCAGCGCAGCGTCGACGCGTGGGTGATCTGGGATCCGTACCTGGCGGCCGCCGAACGGCAGCTCGGCGCACGCGTGGTCGCGAACGGCGACGGGCTCGTGCGCAACACACAGTACTACCTCGCCGCGCGCAAGTATGCCGTCGCGCAGCCGCAGGTGCTGCGCACGCTGCTCGACGAAGTCGACGCGGTCGATCGCTGGGGACGCGACCACGTTCAGGAAGTCGCCGCGCAACTGTCGCCGCTCGTCGGCCTCGACGCGCCGACGCTCGAAGTCGCGCTCAAGCGCACCGGCTATGGCGTGCAGCCCGTCACCGATGCGACGCTCGCGTATCAGCAGAACATCGCCGACGCGTTCAGCGCACTGAAGCTGATTCCCGGCAAGGTGACGGTTGCCAACGCACGCTGACGCTGCGCCGCGTCAGGGCGAACACGTCGCGCCGGTCCGCCGCCACTCGTCGTAATCGGTAACGAGGCCCGCATCGTCGACCGCGATATCGGCCGCATACGTGCCGCTCTCGTAGCGGTAAACGTGCTCCGCCGTGCGCGTATAGCGCTGCTCGCCGCACACGATCTCGAACGCGGGAAATCGCAGCCAGGCCGTATGGATGACGGCCGACGCGCCGACCGCCAGCCCGAGACGCCGGATCGGCAGCGTATTGGTCGACGGACTGAAGCCGAGATCGATGTCGGTCGCGCCCGCAAGGGCCGGCGCGTCGACGCCGTCGATCGTCCAGCGCCCCGCGTCGCGCTCGATTGCGAATCGCCGGGCCGGGGCTGCGCCGAGCCAGACCGTCACGTGCACCGATCGCGTCAGCCAGTCGGCGCCGCACGCGATCGTATAGTCGACGCGAAACGGCGTGCCGTCGATCGCGCCCGCCACCGCGCCCGACAGGTCGATGCCCGCGCGCGTCTCGACGAGCCGGCACCATTCCGCCGCGTGCCAGGTCTGCGTGATCTGCCACGCGACGCATCGCGTGCGCGCTGCTTCGTCCCGTTGCGTCATGTCGTCTCCCGTCGATTGCATGAACCGGATTTTCGCTCACGGTCTCGGTGATCTCATGCGCCTTTGGCGCGTGCCGCCGAACCAATACCGAGTATCGGTTCGTCGCGCATCCGCTCGGCACAGTCGACCGCGTGCTCGTGGCCGCCCCCGCCTGTCTCGTCCGCTTCGGCCCGATCGAAACGAAGGCCGATCTGGTGGAGCACCCGTTCATCCACGTCAAGGGCATCCTCGCGAACGAGCAGTTGCCGCTGCAAAGCGAAGACAACAAGCTCGAATACGCGCGGACCCAGACGGTGACGACGACGAGCCATTGGCGCCCGATGTTCGACACGATCCTGGCCTGCGGCGGCATCTGCGTCGTGCAGGCACAGGCCTGCGTCAATGCGCTCGCGCGCGGCAAGTCACGCGCGCCGCATCACCACGCCTGCCGATAGATCGCCAGCGCATCGGCTTCCGTGACTTCGCGCGGATTGTTCACGAGCAGGCGCGTCTGCAGCATCGCGTCCGACGCCATCCTCGGCAGGTCGCCCTCGCCGATGCCGACCTCGCGCAGCGTGCGCGGAATGCCCGTCGCAACGATCAGGCGATCGATCTCGTCGATCAGCGCCTGCGTCCTCGCTTCGTCGCTACCGCTCGCCGACGGCGCGACGATCGCCGCGAGCTCCGCATACAGCGGCGCGGCAGCCGGTGCGTTGAAGCGCAGCACATGCGGCAGCACGAGCGCGTTCGACAGCCCGTGCGGCACGTGGAAAATGCCGCCGACCGGATAGGCCAGCGCATGCACGGCCGCGACCGGCGCGTTCGCGAATGCCTGGCCGGCGAACATCGCGCCGACCAGCATCGCTTCGCGCGCGTGCCGATCGCGGCCGTCGTCACAGGCCTTCAGCAGGTTGCGCGACAGCAGCGTCAATCCCTGCACGGCCAGCATGTCGGACACCGGATTCTTGAGCCTCGACGACGTATAGGCCTCGATCGCATGCACCATCGCGTCGATGCCCGTCGCGGCCGTTGCCGCGCGCGGCAGCCCGAGTGTCAGCTCGGCGTCGAGGATCGCGACGTCCGCGAACAAGTGCGGCGACACGACGCCCATCTTGCGCGCCTCGCCGACCGTGACGATCGACACGGCCGTCACTTCGGAGCCGGTGCCGGCCGTCGTCGGCATCTGCACGAGCGGCAGACGCGACGTTGCAACCTTGTCGACGCCGTACATGTCGGCCAGCGCCTGCCGCCCCGGCGCGAGCACCGCGATCAGCTTCGCGACGTCCATCGACGAACCGCCCCCGAGGCCGAGCACGATTTCCGCATCGGCCGCCACCGCCCGCGCGGTCGCCTCGAGCACGACGTGCTCGGGCGGGTCGGCGATCACGTCGTCGATCACGGTCACCTGCCAGCCGTGCGCGGCGAGGCTCTCCAGCGCGGGCGCAAGCACGCCGCTGCGATGCAGGAACGCGTCTGTGACGACGCACAGCCGCGCGAGCGCCGGAAAGCGTTCGCGCAAAAGCGGGCCGAGCCGGCGCGCGGCGCCGAATTCGACGATCTGCGTCGGAACGGTACGGAATTGAAACGGATTCATCGGGCGTCTCCCGGTGGCGTCGCCGTGCCGGTGTCCGGCTGCACCATGTAGCGCGTCACGTCGCGGCGATCGAGCAGCGGAATGATCGCGCCGACACCGATCCGCTGGAAATGCGGCGTTTCCCGATGGACGTCGAGGCCGTCGGCATCGCTGTAGCGCTCGAGGATCACGATGTGGTCGGGATCGACCGGCGACCGGAAGTACGCATAGTCGAGGTTTTTCGGCTCGGTGCGCGTGGCCGGCGCGAGTTCGGCCAGCAGCTCGATCACGCGGTCGCCGTTGCCGGGTTTCGCGAAGAAATGCGCGATGACCTGCAGGTAAGGTTCGTTCATGCTGCGCTCCGTATTCGCCAGCGCCCGTCATGACGGGTCGTCATTCCACAATGCGCGGTTGCTCGTCGAAGGTGGCGGTCGGCGGCCCGACACGATGCCGACGCCCAGACGTCGCATTGTATTGAATCGGCGCCGTGCGCGCAGCGCTTCGTCACGCACGCGGCGGCAGCGCTCCGCGCGACCGGTTCGCGGCAGGTTCGTCGCATGCCGGCGCGATGCCCTGGCCGGCTGGCTTTGCCCGCGTCACGCGCGCCGCTGCTCCGGCCGCTACCACGGCACGGTGCGCCCCTGGTAATCGAGGTATTCGAGCCCCGCGCGCGGATGCTTCTCGATCAACACGTTCACGAGGCTCGGCACGCTTTCGTCGATCGTCAATCGCGCATCGGGCCCGCCGAGTTCCGTGCGGACCCAGCCCGGCGCCATCAGCACCATCGCGCGCGGCGTGCCGGCCTGGCGCGCCGCGAAACTGCGCATGAACTGGTTCAGCGCGGCCTTGCTGCCGCGGTAGACCTCGCGCATTCCGCTCACGTTGTTCGCGACACTTCCCTGCCCCGACGACATCGCGCCGATCAGGCCGTCCGCGGTCACGAGATCCTGCAGCGCCTCGATCACGCGCATCGGTGCCAGCGCATTCGTGATCATCACGCGCACGAATTCGTCGGTCGTGACTTCGCCGATCGTTTCGTTCGGATCGTTGGTCGTGCCGGCGTTCACGAACAGCATGTCGAAGCGCCGGCCCGACAAGCGCGCGCGCAGCGCGGTCAGTTGTTCCGGCTCGCAGATGTCGAGCGTCTCGACCTCGAGCCGTCCGTCGAAGCGTTCGGCGAGCGCGTGCAGCTGCGTGCGCCCCGATGCCGCGCGCACGGTTCCGGTGACGTGCCAGCCCTTGTTCAGGAACTGTTCCGCCATCGCAAGCCCGAGGCCGCGCGAGGCCGCGACGAGCAGGATCGATGGTGTCCTGGGGTTCGATAAAGTCGATTGCATGGATTTCACCTTTGCCGGCGTTCGTCATCCAGCCACTATAGGCGTGCACCTTCACATGCACCAGACGCACCGAACTCAATCAATAGTTGCATTAAACGCCCTGTCACGGCATGCGATGCCGTATGCTGTCCCGATGGAAGACATCGACCTGAACCTCGTCACCGCGCTCGACGTGCTGCTGACCGAAGGGAGCGTGACCGGTGCCGCGCGCCGGCTCGGACTGAGCACCTCCGCGATGAGCCGCACGCTCACGCGGCTGCGCACCGCCACGGGCGACCCGCTGCTCGTGCGCGCCGGACGCCGGCTCGTGCCGACGCCGCACGCATCGGCGTTGCGCGATCGCGTGCATGCCATCGCGAGCGATGCCCGTGCCGTGCTTCGTCCGGCCACGGCCGATCTCGACATGGCCACGCTATCGTCCACGTTCACCATTCGTGCGGCGGCGTCGTTCATGGACATGCTCGCCGGCCCGGTGGTCGCGGCGATCGGCGAAATCGCACCCGGTGTGCGCGTGCGTTTCGTCGCCAGGCTCGACCGCGATCCGGGGCCGCTGCGCGACGGCATGGTCGACCTGGAAATCGGCAAGCGCGGCGACGACGCGCCCGAACTGCACACGCGCGAGCTCTTTCACGACGGACACGTCGCGGTGGCACGCGCCGGGCATCCGCTGTTCGCGGCGGCCAGGATCACGCCTGCGCGCTACGCGGCCTGCCGTCACGTGATCGCATCGCAGCTCGGCGACTTCGGCGGGCCGGCGAACGGTCCGGCAGACACGCTCGCGCCCGCCCAAGTCGTTCAGGTCGTGGTGCCCGGCTATCCCGATGCGATGCGCGTCGCGGCCGGCACCGACCTGATTGCGCTCGTGCCGCGCTCGAGCCTCGGCAACGCATTCACGCCGGGGCTCGTGGACGCGCTGGGGCTGCGCACCTTCGCGATACCGGTCCGGCTGCCCGAGATCCTGATCTCCGCGCTCTGGCATCCGCGGATGCAGCGCGACCCGGTGCATCGCCGTCTGCGCGATGTCGTCATCGACGTGTGCAAACGCGCGTATCCGGCGGCCCGCGCACCGCGCGCACGGGCGCGCGGCACGCAAACGGGCGCCGCCGACTGAAGCATCACGATCCGCACGCAACGCCCGCGCCTCACACCAGCCGGCCGCCCCCGTCGATGTGCAGGATCTCGGCATTCATGAAACGGTTGCCCAGCAGGAACGCGATCGCTTCCCCGACTTCATCGGCGCGACCGACGCGGCCGCCCGGCAACGACGACGCGGCCCCGCCGAGGATCGCGTCGCGCGCTTGCGGGCCGAATGCGTCGTACGGCGGCGTGTCGACGAAACCGGGCGCGACGACGTTCACGCGAATCGGCCTGAGCTCCAGCGCAAGCGACTGTGCCAGCGCCTCGACGCCGCGCACGGCGGCCGCGATGACCGACGTGCCCTGCCCGGACGGACGGTCCGCCAGTTGCCCGCCAGCTGTCCGCCGGAGCGCCCGCCGGGCCGCACGCGCTGACAAACCGGGGCGGCGCCACGCCCTCGACGACACGGATCCGGCACCGCTTTCCCGAATCCCGACCATTGCATCGCGCCGGGGGCGCCAGCCGGCCCTTCGGCTAAAATGCCGCACTTTCCATCCTGTCCGGCCCGCTCGCCATGCAACCCGCCTCCCCCGCCCGATCTGCCTCCCACGGCACCGACGACGCCGATTCGTCGCGCGACCTCGTCTATGGCCCCAATGACCGGCCCGCGCCGATGGTCGCCTTCGTCGCCGCGCTCCAGCACCTGCTGGCGATCATCGTGCCGATCGTCACGCCCGGCCTGCTGATCTGCCAGGCGCTCGGCGTATCGAGCCGCGATACGACCCTTATCGTGTCGATGTCGCTGGTGATTTCCGGTATCGCGACCTTCGTGCAGTGCAAGCGCTTTGGTCCGCTCGGCGCCGGCCTCCTGATCGTGCAGGGCACCAGCTTCAACTTCGTCGGCCCGCTGATCGCCGGCGGCAGCGTGATGGTCAAGCAGGGCACGCCGGTCGAGACCGTGATGGCCGCGATCTTCGGCGTCGTGATCGCCGGCTCGTTCGTCGAGATGGGGGTGTCGCGCATCCTGCCGTTCGTGAAGCGCCTGATCACGCCGCTCGTCACCGGCATCGTGGTGTTGCTGATCGGCCTCACGCTGATCAAGGTCGGCCTGATCAGCATGGGCGGCGGCTACGGCGCGATGGCCAACGGCACGTTCGCGAGCGCCCAGAACCTGACGCTGTCGTGCCTCGTGCTCGGCACGATCATCCTGCTGAACCGCGTGCCGATCGTGTGGGTGCGCAGCACCGCGCTCGTGATCGCGCTCGTGATCGGCTATGCCGCGGCTGCGGTGCTGGGCCGCCTCGACTTTACCGGCGTGCATCAGGCCGCGCTGTTCCAGGTCCCGACGCCGCTGCACTTCGGCATCGGTTTCTCGTGGTCGCTGTTCGTGCCGATGCTGATCATCTACCTCGTCACGTCGCTCGAGGCGATCGGCGACGTCACCGCCACCAGCAAGATCTCGAAGGAGCCGGTCGAGGGACCGGTGTGGATGCAACGGATCAAGGGCGGCGTGCTCGTAAACGGCGCGAACTCGCTGCTGGCCGGCGTGTTCAACACGTTCCCGAGCTCCGTGTTCGCGCAGAACAACGGCGTGATCCAGATTACCGGCGTCGCGAGCCGCTACGTCGGCATCTGGATCGCGGGCATGCTCGTGGTGCTCGGCCTGTTCCCGGTCGTCGCGGGCGCGCTGCAGGCCGTGCCCGAGCCCGTGCTCGGCGGTGCGGCGATGGTGATGTTCGGCGCGGTGGCCGCATCGGGCATCAACATCCTGTCCGGCATCCATCTCGATCGCCGTGCGCTGCTGGTCATCGCGGTGTCGCTCGCGCTCGGCCTCGGCGTGTCGCAAGTGCCGGATATCCTGAACAGCCTGCCGCATGCACTGAAGAACGTGCTGGAATCGGGCGTCGCGACGGGCGGCATCTGCGCGCTCGTGATGAACTGGTTCTTGCCGGAACAGAAGTAACGCTACGGATTCCATCGCAACGCGGCCCGACCGACGGGCCGCGGCGCGCTCGGCGGCTCCCGCTTGGACGGGCGGCCGACTCTCGCTAGAATCGGATCATGCCTCAAGCTCCCGTCTCCACGAATACGCCGGAAGCCAGTGCGGTTCCCGTCAAGGAACGCGCAACCGTCGTCTGCTACCGCGAAGAACAGGTCTTGCTCGTTGCGCGCGTATCGTCGCGCTGGGCGTTGCCCGGCGGCACGATCAAGCGCAGCGAAACGCCGCTCGAGGCTGCACATCGGGAACTGCTGGAAGAAACCGGCATCGTCGGCCAGAATCTCGTCTATTCGATGCAGTTCACGGGGCTCGCGAAGGTGCACCATGTGTTCTTCGCGGAAGTCGGCCCGGAGCATACGGCCCAGGCCAGCAACGAGATCGAGACGTGCAAGTGGTTTCGTATCGACAACGTCGATGCGCTGCGCGCGAGCATCCCGACGAAGCGCATCGTCGAGCTCGTCTACCGGCACGAAATCCTCAAGTAGGTAGACACCCCATCCCCACCGGCTCGCACGAGCCGATATCATGCGCCCACGGTCCGTCGTCGCGTTCCCTTCCGAGCGAGCTGCAGATGAACAGTGCGTACACCTACCGCGGATACACCATCGATGTCCGCTGCGAATTCCGGCTAGACGAACCGCGCGACCACGCGCCGCCACCCGCCAGGCTTCGGTTCGGGTTCGTGGCGGTCGTGCAGGTTCGCGCGGCCGGCTGCGCGCCGCGCCTGCTGGCGCCGGTCCGGCTCGGCGACGATGGCGGCCGCCTGTTCGACGACACCCTCAACGCGTTGCGCGCGGGCCGGGCGGCCGGCGAAATCATCGTCGACGACCTGCTGGTCGATTCCGGCTCCACCGACGGGCGCGCGCATTCCTGAGCCGGCGGTCGGCCTGGAGCGTTCGGCGCGGAGACGGTGCCCCGACGCTCAGTTCAGGCGTTTTCGTCGTAGTTCGTGCGTGGAATAGACGACGAGGAAGATCCCCAGCATCGCGACGCCGGATGCCATGAAGTCGTTTACGGTTCCCATGCTGTTCAGCGATTTCGGGAAAATGCCGAGACTCAGTCCCGCGGCAGCCAGGATTACGCCTGCCGCCACACCCCACACCGGTCCGGTGGTCTTTTCGATTGTGTTTTTCATACAGCATCCGTCTACAGTCGTTACCTGAACGGTGGCGGCGCATGGCGCACGCGACTACCGTTCGTGCTTCGACTATAGCGGCGAAATAATCGGGGTGGATTCAGTGCTTTCACCGATCAAGTTTTCGCCGATCGCGAAACGGGCCGTGTTCCCGGACGTAATTCATTCGCCGCGAACCGCATTACCGGCCCTTGCATCGCGAATACCGATCGAGAAGCGTCAGTCCTTACGCTCCGACGCAGAATTTACGGTTCGTTTCAAAACTGTCCATACTTTGGGCACTTCCCGACGCTATGCTTCGTTGCACCCACAATAACTTCGGAGGGGGACAAAACAATGAACAAGACGTTCTGGAAGGCCGCACTATGTGCGGCAGCGGTGCCGTTGGCGCTCGCAGGATGCGGCGGCGGCGATGACGGCAGCCCGCAAACCGGCACGCTGCATGTCGCGATGACCGATGCGCCTTCATGCGGCTTCGATCATGTCTTCATAACCGTCTCGCAGGTCCGCGTCAATGCGAATGGGAATGCTTCCGACAACGACGCCGGCTGGTCGACGATCACGCTGGCGACACCACAGAAGATCGACCTGCTGTCGCTGACCAACGGCGTGCTCGCCGATATCGGTCAGACCGCGCTGCCGGCGGGCCAGTATCAACAGGTCCGCCTGGTTCTCGCGCAGAACCAGGGCAATACCCTCGCGAACTCGGTCGTTCCGACCGGCGGCACGGAACAGGCGCTCGCGACGCCGAGCGCAACGCAAAGCGGCTACAAGATCATCCAGCCTTTCACGGTTCAGCCGAACACGCTCGTCGACCTCGTGCTCGACTTCAACGCGTGCAAGTCGATCGTCCAGCGCGGCAACGGCACGTACGCACTGAAGCCGGTCGTCACCGCGATCCCGACCGTCGTGAGCGGCGCGATCTCCGGTTACGTCGCATCGGCCGAAGCAGGCGCGACAGTGTATGCGGAACAAGGCGGCAAGGTGGTCCGCGGCACGGTTGCCGACGGTACCGGGAAGTTCGTGCTGTCGCCGCTGATCCAGAGCTCGACGCAAGGCAACTACGACGTCGTGATCGTGCAGAACAACTTCGCGTCAGGCATCGTGCGCTCGGTTCCTGTCGTCGTGAACACAACCACGGCGGTGTCGGCGTCGAACGCGCCGATCACGCTGCCGGCATCGACGATGAGCACGGTCAGCGGCACGGTGACGGCAAGCGCCGACGCGTTCGTGCGTGCATTGCAGACTGTCGATGCAAACGCGTACGAGATCACGTCGATCAACGCGAACATGGATACGGGCGCCTATGCGCTCAATGTACCCACGGCCGCGCCGATCGTCGGCACTTACTCGGGCTCGCTGCCGGTCGCGCTGGCTGCGTCGCCGGGTGCCGCGGCGCAATACACGATCGAGGCGGACGCAGCGTCGGGCGCAACGCAATCGACGAACGTCAACGCAACGACCAGCCAGTCGAACGTCAATTTCAGCTTCTGACGCGTCGGCAGCATCACCGAAAGGGCCGCACGGCCCTTTCCTCAATAAAACGGGAGAACGAAGTGAAGAAAGGGGTTATCGCATTGCTTGCAGCGGCGAGCGTGGTCGGCGCGCTCAGCGGGTGCGTCGCATACGTGCCGGGCCCACCGGTGGTCATTGCGCCGCAAGGCGGCCCGGGGAACGGGTTCTGCCCGCCCGGACAGGCAAAGAAAGGCAATTGCTGATTGCACGAGGCCCGCGTATCGCGGGCCTTCTATTTTCAACGCTGCCGCAACGGGTACGCAGCGAGCCCGGTCCGCCGCACCTGCCACGATCACCATCTCGGCGGCCGTGATCAACCGGCCCCTGACGGTCGCAATCCGGGCGATGCGGAGATCCATCGCATCGATCTCGCGCCCGAGCCCGGGAAGGACCGTTCCGCCTACGGCCGGCTGCGATGAGACGATTTCCAAAGTGCTTGTCGTCTGGAGCAAGGACCATGCGCTTTGCTCGCTACGAGTCAGCGCGAATATCGACCGGATCGGCCAGACCGCCTGGACGCGCTCTTCGCCACGAACAACAACCCACCGTCGTGGCCCTTGCGTGTCGGGGAAGTCGCGCCGAATCGTCACGACAGCGCTGATGGGAGTATGGTCGCGAACGCGCGCCTGATCCTCTGGCTCAAAATCCTGGGCGTGCTCATCGTAGCGGAACTGATCCTTGCCACGACGCTGCAATGGGACAGCGCACGACGCCCTATTCTGCAGCGATTGAATAATTCGCATCGCGGTGCGAGTTGAGTCCCGCCGTTGCTTCGCGTTGCAATACTTCCTATTCTTCAGCACATAGCATCGCTCGGGAGATCAGGAATGAAGCGCCCGAACTATCGGTTACTTACTGTGCCTCTCGTCGGGCAACGAAGAAATTCCGACGGTGAGTGGCTGACGCTCGATAAGGGCGACGGCAAAGGCCCGCAACCACATGGAGACATGGCTTGCTGGTACGCAGCCGCGTGCATGGTTTCATATTACTTTCGTCCAGGGCCACGGCTTGGCTTACCGGATGTATGGCGCAAGGATCAGGGGATGGCCCAAGCGTCCATCTCGAAGCTTATCCGTGTCGAGGGCCTCATGGCCCTCGATCCCCCGAAGCCATTCAAAACAGAAGTCACAACGGAGTGGTTGGAAGACGCTCTATGGAGATACGGTCCAATCTGGGCCGGCGGCGCCTTCCACATGGGGCAGCAGCATGCCATCGTCGTGACTGGAGTCAAGGATACAGTTGTCTTTTACAACGACCCTTGGGAGCCGGCCGCAAAGACCATGGATATCAAAATGTTCCGCAGCGCACTGGGCCCCCACGACAATTGCTTATTGGTGAAGGGCTCACTCAAGACGCACTATTAAGTACTCCATTCCGCGCAGTCGGGCAACGACGACCCCGTCCACGATACCGATAAATTCAATCGGCTGTTGTCGGCTTTGGGTCGCGTGCATTGGAGCATCAACGCGCGCCTTCTATGAATAATCACCAACGCGCGATATCTCAAGACGAGTTCTGTCGAGGTACCGTCGTCGCTACCGTCAAACTCGATCCAGCGCAATCCGGGCGGAGCCAGCAAACACCGTTGACCTGAACGCCGGCTGTCTCCTCGTGCCAGTCAGCGTTCTGGGAGGAACACAGTGGCCTGCTTCACGCTACTTCCAGGGCAAATAGAAGCCGGTGCACCTCTGCCGCGCGTGGCTGCGGACAGTTCGCTCCTATACCGCTGCATCGCATCGGCCATTGTCTACCCCTGCATGAATGTCCGCATCAGCCGGAGCTGGCGTGCCGACCTGCCTGGGTGATTCACCAAGCATGGCAAGTGCCGTTTCAAAACATTGGCGGCCTCCCCGCAGACGGCAATCGCGAACGGCGCACGGGTAGTGAGTACACATGGCTTCGAAGCCCGCATTCGCCGATATGCATACCGCGTCCCTGAAGAGTCAATTCAGCGTGGACATCAACTGCGTCGGTCGATTTAGGTGGCGCCGGACTGGATACCGAGTATGCTGGAAGCTCATCAGGAGCACTTCATGACTCCCCACGATGTGATCACTGTTTTCGAACAACTGAACGCCGAAGGAAGAGCGATGATCGACATGGACCACGCCTGCGCAGGCTTTGCTGGTTGGCTGGCAGGGGCATGGAACACATTGAGCGAGGAAGACATCGCCCTGCTGACGTCTATCGGTGCGACTCTGTATCGAGAAGGGTACGCGCGGCGATACTAGGCGAGCTCAAGGGCCAGACTTGAAAGTTCGCCCGGCAAGGATAAAGGGCGTATAAGGATCATATGGCCACCCCTCCCATCAATGCCGAATCGATTCTAGCTCTGTTCCAGCTAGTTGCAGGGCATGAAGAGTGCCGAACGTCCGGCGAGCCGGGAACGATGACGGCGCTACTTGCTCTCGCCGAGCAACTGGCCACCAATCACCAGACGATGTCTGAGGCGAGTTGGGATGCGGCCGTTCGTGTCGGTGGTTTGCTGCTGCGAGCGGAGATGATGAACAACGATGCTGACATGGTAGCGCTCGAGCTTCTAAATCGACTGCGGCGCCGGAAATGAAGCGCCCGGCTTGCGGGCACTCCGTCAATCGGATGTCGCTCGCAGTCGCCTCATCATTCGGGAAGTGACCACGCGTCTTGATGATCTTGCGCAGTTGCATGATCAGACTTTCAATCGCATTCGTAACCGGCATGATATCGCCGGTGCCTCGCGTTCCCTCCGCCTTCGCGCGCTTCGATTGGATCCACCGCCTCGACGTACTCCCACCTGAACGCTGAACACCGACGCACCCGAGTCATCGACGCGTATCGTCCGCGGTCGACGCTGCGCACGCGTGGCGACCTGGATTTTCCGTCAACCGCGCAGTGAAATATCGGTGCCGTATCGAGAGCGCGCAACCTTGATGAGACATGTGCCGACACTATAATTCTTGGAAGTAGATTCGCATTCGAACGGTCATTCCGAACTCATCGAAAAAAAAGGACGCATTGCCCCCACCATCCTGTCCGGTCGTCGGATCGGTAAAGTATGATGGTTGCCCCGTCCCGCCAATTCCCGCTGCGCCCATATCGGCCGGATTCTCCATCGTCAGCCGCGCGCGAGCGCAGGAGCCACGCATGCTGGACAACCCGCCCATTACCGAAAATCACCTGCTTGCCGCGCTGCCAGAAGATGAACGAGATCACCTCGCCCCTCACCTGACCCTTGTCGACATGCCGTTGGGAAACGTGCTGTACGAGTCGGGTGGCCAGCTTCATCACGTCTATTTTCCGACCACGTCGATCGTTTCCCTGCTGTATGTGATGGAGGACGGCTCGTCCGCTGAAATCGCGATCGTCGGCCATGAGGGCATGATCGGCGTGGCGCTGTTCATGGGCGGCGAAACGACGCCGAGCCGCGCCGTGGTACAAAGCGCGGGGCAAGCCTACCGGCTCGACGCGCGCATCCTGAAAGAAGAATTCCGGCGCGGCAATTCGATGCAACGCCTGTTGTTGCGCTATACCCAGGCGCTCATCACGCAGATGGCCCAGACCGCGGTATGCAACCGGCATCACTCGATCGATCAGCAACTGTGCCGCTGGCTGCTGCTCAGCCTCGACCGCCTGCCTTCGAACGAGCTGCGCATGACGCAGGAGCTGATCGCCAACATGCTGGGCGTGCGCAGGTCGGGAGTAACGGAAGCGGCATTGAAGCTGCAAGACGCAGGCCTCATCCGCTACAACTACGGCCATATCGAAGTGCTGGACCGCCCCGGACTCGAAAAGCGCGTGTGCGAATGCTATGGGGTGGTCAAACGCGAATTCGATCGCCTGCTTCCCGATCTGAAGCGACTCTAGCCGCTATCGCACGGCAGATTTCCGTGACGCTCCCGAAGGCGCGAAACAGGAGGATCGACACCTTCGCGCTCTCGACGAAACGGATTACCTACCTTCAGGCTACCCAGTATTCCGGTCACGCAACGCGCCGATCAGCGCCGCGCAAACTGCGCTAACGGTGCTTGATGTGGTGCGACTTCCGGTGATGCTTTCGATGGGCCGGGCGGGAAATCATCCGGGTGACACCGCCGATCGATGGCGGATCACTGGCGGGGAACGTCCCCTCGACCGCCTCGTCGACATTGCGTTCGCTCTTGCCACCGTTCGTATGCTGCTCTCGATACCTGCTGCGCATATCCACCTCCGTGGAGCTGAGTGCCGGATGAGGCTGGCCCGGATTCGACGGGCTGCGTGCTGGCAACACGCCAGCGTGGAATGCCGCCGGTCACAACGCCAGCATAGGCCCGATCTGAATATTCCGCCGGGCACGCGCGTGTTTCGCCGCAACACACCGGACACCGCGGGACGAACACGCGGCTTCGCATTGCCGTCGCATCGACCGGGACCTCGACTCAACCGGACCGCGCTGACAAACACGCAGCCGGTCCGCGCACGCTCCGGAGCCGCTCCGGTTCCGCTCCTCACGCGCACCGACAAACCGTCGGCATCGGACAGACTGAGCCCGCGCGTCGCGCGTAGAGCTCTGCCACCTGACCGAATCGGTCGACGGGCGGTAGGATCTCGCGACATGCCTGGAGGAGGCCGCCCAATTGCCCCCGTTCGCACTTTGTACGGTCTCGTACCGCATCGGCCATTCGTCGCGTGTAGCGTTTCAAATATGGCGGCCATCCGAGGGGACGCGCTCGGCAAGAAACGCTCCGCATCAGCGGACGAACGGCTGGATGCCACCGCACGGCAGGCATGTCGGCCGGATCAGCAAGGCGCCGGGCATTGCTCTGGCGAGGACATCATGTTGCGAAGCATCCGAAAGCTGCACGGCGACACGGTTCGAGCGAAGGACGGCGATATCGGGCACATCCGCCAGGCCTACTTCGACGATGACAACTGGTGCATCCGTTACCTCGTCGTCGAGACGGGCGACTGGCTGCACGACAGGCAGGTGCTGATCTCGCCGTATTCCGTCACGCATGCCGAGTTCCGCACGCTATATGTCAACCTGACGCAACAGCAAGTGAGAGATAGCCCGAATCTGGACACGCACAAGCCGGTATCCCGCCAGCACGAAATCGAGATCCTGCGTTACTACAACTACCCGACTTACTGGGGCGGGCCGAACCTTTGGGGAATGGGCGCGTACCCGGCTTTCGATCCCGCGGGGCCGTCGCAGGACCCTGAAGCGGGCGATCCGCTTTTCTCGGGCACCGCGCCGTCCAGCGCACCGGCGGATACGCATTTGCATAGCACCGGCGAGGTCGACAGATATCGGCTCGAAGCCACGGACGGACATATCGGCCACGTGTCGGACTTCATTTACGACGACGAAGCGTGGGTGATCCGCTACCTGGCGATCGACACGTCGAGCTGGTGGTCGACCGGCAAGGAAGTGCTGATCGCGACCCACTGGCTCGACCACGTGGACTGGTCAACGAAAACGGTATCGACCACGCTCACGCGCGATGCAATCCGCCGGAGCCCTCTATACGACGATTCGCAGCTCGTTCATCGAAGCTACGAAATCGAGTTGCATGAGTTCTACGGCAAGCATGGTTACTGGAACGCAGACCGATAACGCAGACCCGCGCGAGGGGAAGCCAACGCAACCCGACCCCGTGCAGGATATAGCGTAACCGGACGCCAGGGAGCACCCGTATGACCTCAACCCGTTTCCCGTCAACCGAAGATTCGCTACTCGATGCGCTCTGCATGAATACGCTGCGCTTCCTGTCGATCGATACCGTGCAGAAAGCGGCGAGCGGCCATCCGGAGCGCGGCCTCACGCGCCGGTTGTCGAAAGGACGATCGGTCCACTCGCCAGCCTCGCAGTCAGCGAGGACGGCGCGACGCCGTGTTCCAGAATCGATTCCAGCGGTAATCGCTAGAAGGCCCAAGGCGAAGGCGCACCGAGCGTGACGCGCGGCGAGCGCGACGCTATCCACGCAGGACATTCAAAGTGACCGAAACGATTGGATGCCTCATCTTCGGGGCCCTGCTGATTTTCATGGGACTCATCGGATCATCGCTCAAGCGCCTGCCGCTGAGCGCGGCCATGGTGTATCTCGGGATCGGCTTTCTGATCGGACCGGCCGGCACCGGCTTCCTGTCGCTGACATTGCCGGACGACGTCACGCATTTGCGCATCGCTGCCGAAATCGGCTTGCTGATCTCGCTGTTCGCGATCGGCCTGAGGCTGCGCGTTCCGCCCGCCGATCGCCGCTGGATGCTGCCGCTGCGGCTTGGCGTCGTCGCGATGATCTTCACCGTCACGGCGATCACCGCGCTCGGCGTGCTGGCGCTGCATTTGAGTCTCGGCGTCGCGGTACTGCTGGGCGCGATGATCGCGCCGACGGATCCCGTGCTCGCTCATGACGTCGGCGTGCGCGACGCGGGTGACGTCGAACTGGTGCGTTTTTCCTTATCCGGCGAAGGCGGAATCAACGACGGCACCGCCTACCCTTGCGCGGTGATCGGCCTGCTTGTGTGCGGGTCTGGCACGATGTCGGAGCTTCACTTGAGCATGGTCGGCGGCATTGCATGGGGTGTCACCTCCGGCGTGGGCGCCGGCTGGCTGCTGGGCTTCGCCACCGCCCGGCTCGTCGCATTCCTGCGCAGCCGGCACGGCCAGGCCCTCGGCCTCGAAGGGTTCTTCGCGCTGGGCCTGATCATGCTGTCATATGGCGTGGCGCTCGCCATTCATGGCTACGGGTTCCTGGCCGTGTTCGCCGCGGGCGTCGCGATGCGGCGCGTCGAGCATCGCACGAGCGGCCGGAAGACGTCGAAAGAGACGGTCGGCGTCGTGGACAGCGAGGATGTCGAAGCCACCTCCACCGACCCCGACAAAGCTCATGCCTTCGTCGCTGAATCGGTCATGGGATTCACGATCGAGCTGGAACACATCGCCGAAGCCGTGCTGATCCTGCTGATCGGCGCGCTCGTCTCCCGCTATTGGGCCGATATGCTCACCTGGACGGGCGCGGCCGTGGTTGCGTCACTGCTGTTCGTCATCCGGCCGGCCGCCACCTGGCTTGCGCTGATCGGTTCCCGGGCGTCGCGCCACCAGCGCCGGCTGATTGGCTGGTTCGGCATCCGTGGCGTGGGTTCCCTGTATTACCTGATGCTGTCCCTCGAGCAAGGGCCGCGCGCGGAAGTGTTGCCGCTGGTTCCGCTGGTACTGGCCCTGATCGCCGTGTCGATCGTGCTGCACGGCATTTCAGCGACACCGCTCATGCGCCGCTATGCGTGAGATCCGGGCGGACGCCGTGGGGCGCTGCATGCCGGCGTCGAGCGATCCAGTCGCGATGCCCCCGGCGCCGGTTCGTCACGTGCATCGACTCTTTCGATCTCAAGGTGGACGAGCGCGAGCGTGGAGTCTGTCCGGCAAAGTACCGGGCGCACGCGGGTCACGGCGGACATCGCCGAAAAAAGCATCTGCATGAAGATTTGAAGCGACGCTAACCGCCACTGCACGCCATCGTACCGACTCCCCCCTTTTTCTCGCCCATTCTGTGTCTGCACGCATTCGCGGCAGTGGTCGATATCGATACACGGCACGCTCCAGTCAGGAGGATCTATGAAACAACATTCAGGCACACCACTTGATCAACGCGATCAGGCGACCCGGCAGAAGCAGCGGGAAGATCTCGCCCGCGCCGACATCGAGCGGTCCGAAAGGCGCGTCCGTCAGGATGCCGGCATCAATTCGAATGCGAGCAAGTGGCGCTATTTGCGCCCGGACAATCGGGCGAAATGAGCGGCACGTGCACGCGCCATGGCACGCCGGTGTCCGGTATCGCAGGTCGTGGGCGGCCCGGGATAATCACGCATACCGGCGCAGGCGCATCGAGAAATCGGCGATCGCCTTGATGCCGCTCTGCTCCGCGCAACGGCACCAATCCTGCAACTGAACCAGCAATTGCTCGTGCGACGCGTGTGACCACGTCCATAGCTCGAGCAACGCCTCGTACATATCGACGTACACGCGCATTCGCCGGTTGGCATTGGGGCTCGTCAGCGCCCGCAGATCGGGCTTGCCCCGATGGCCCCAGGCTTGGCGCAGCCAGCGTTTCATGGCGAGCGCGAACGCGCGCTTGTCGTCGCGGCTCATGTCCTTGATGCGGCGAAGCTCCCGCCGGCAGGCGGGTTCGAGCATGCGCGCATAGGCGGCCATCACCGCATGCCGGTTGCGGATGACCGCTTGCAGCGTTGCGTCGTCGACCACTGCCTTGTTCGGGAGCAGGCGCGGCTGCGTTGCGACGCGCCGAACGGTCGCCAGTCTCAACGCCGCCAGCAGGCGGATGTACAGCCAGCCGATGTCGAACTCGAACCATCGGTTCGACAGCCTGGCGGACGTCACGTATGCGTGGTGATTGTTATGCAGTTCTTCTCCGCCGATCAGGATGCCTAGCGGGAAGAGGTTGGTGCTCGCATCGGGCGTCGCAAAATTCCGGTAACCGCTGAAGTGGCCGCAACCGTTGATCACGCCGCCGGCCCAGAACGGAATCCACATCATCTGGATCGCCCATGCCGCCACGCCGGGGAGCCCGAACAGCCCGACGTCGATCACGGCGAGCAGCCCGACGCCGAGATTCGGATAGCGGGCATAGACATGGCGTTCGAGCCAGTCGTCCGGCGTGCCCGATCCATACCGGCGCAGCGTTTCCTCGTTCCGCACTTCCTCCCGGTACAGTTCCGCGCCGCGAAGCAGCACGGTCGCGAGGCCACGGGTTCGCGGGCTATGCGGATCCTCCGGGGTCTCGCTCCTCGCGTGATGCTTGCGATGCACCGCGACCCACTGCATGGTCAGCATGCCGGTCGTCAACCACAGCCAGAACCGGAAGAAGTGGCTGACGCACGGGCGCAGATCCAGCGCCCGATGCGCCTGACAGCGGTGCAGGTACACGGTCACGCTGATGATGGTGACGTGCGTGAGCGCGAACACGACCCACGCAAGCTGCCACCAGGACAGCCTCAGCCCGCCGTTCAGGAGAAATGCCGACATACCGGTCGCACTCCGGGTCACGCCCGTATCCACGCGCTTCGCCGTGACGGCGAGTGCGCGTGCCGATTCCCTACCCTTCGGCCGGCCTATTTCCCGACCTGGTTGCCGACAACGCCGCCGACGGCCGCGCCGCCCACCGTGCCCAACGCACTGCCGCCCGTCAGGACCGCGCCGGCGACGCCACCGACACCCGCCCCGATCACGGTATCCGTTCCGCGGCGAGACATACCGCCGCAACCCGCCAGCACGACAATCGTCAACGTGACTATCGCCATCTCGACTGCCACGGAATGTAGCTTTCTCATGATCATCCCCTCGGGTTGCCGCCGCGCCGTCCGATCCGGCACGACGCACGGAAGCCCATGCGCTGACATCCCGATGAAATTCGGGACGTCGGTTCATGATGGGCGGTGCATCGCGCGCAGTCCGTCCGCTAACGTACCGGCCCGGGTGCCGACCTGTCGCCTCACAGAAGCACCGCTTGCGCCGCCCCCAGCGTCGCGACCACGCGGTGGCGCCGGCCGTCGTCCACGAGTCGTACCGCCACTTCGCCGGCGGCGAGCCGCACGCCATCCGCGACGAGGCTGGACACGCCGCTGCTGACGGCGTCGGGATTCTCGACCACGACGTCGTAGTGCGCCGCCCCGTGGCGCAGCGTGGCCCTGAAGCCCGGCCAGGACCGCGGGATGCACGGTTGAATGGACAGCATGTCGCCATGCTTGCGCAGGCCGAGCAGGCCTTCGACGCCCGCGCGATACAGCCAGCCCGCCGAGCCGGTATACCAGGTCCACCCGCCCCGGCCGACATGCGGCGCGACCGAATAGACGTCGGCCGCAACCACGTATGGCTCCACCCGATAGCGATTCGCGCCGCTGCGCGTGCGACTGCGATTGATCGGATTGAGCAGTGCGAACAGATTTGCGGCACGATCGCCGTCGCCCATGTGCGCGAACGCGAGCACCGACCACGTGGCCGCATGCGTGTACTGGCCGCCGTTTTCCCGGATGCCCGGCGGATAGCCCTTGAGATAGCCGGGATCGACCGGCGAACGATCGAACGGCGGCGCGAACAGCAACGCCAGGCCATCGTCGCGGCGGATCAGTCGCGCGTCCAGCGCGCCCATCGCCTGCGCGGCGCGCGCCGGGTCCGCCGCGCCCGACAGCACGCTCCACGACTGCGCGATCGAGTCGATCGAACATTCGGCGTTGCCGGCCGAGCCGAGCGGCGTGCCGTCGTCGAAGTAGCCGCGCCGGTACCACGCGCCATCCCACCCCGCATCGGCGAGCGCGTCGCGCAACGCGTCGGCGCGCGTCAGCCAGCGCGCAGCCAGTTCGCCCGAGCCGCGCGCCGTGGCGAGCGGGGCGAACGCCGTGAGCGTCGCATGCAGGAACCACCCGAGCCAGACGCTTTCGCCCCGCCCGGCCTCGCCGACCCGATTCATGCCGTCGTTCCAGTCGCCCGTGCCGATCAGAGGCAGACCATGCTCGCCGAAATGCGCCAGACTGCACTCCAACCCGCGCGCACAATGCTCGAACAGCGACGCGCTCGTCTCCGAGATGCGCGGGATGAAGAACGCGTCCTGCTCGTCGGCGGCCAGCGGTCGTCCGTCGATGAACGGAATCGACGCATCGAGAATCGCCCGGTCGCCGGTGACGTCGATGTAGTACGCAACCGCATGGGCGAGCCAGACCCGGTCGTCGGAGATCCGCGTGCGGACGCCGCTGCCGCTTTCGGGCAGCCACCAGTGCTGCATGTCGCCCTCGGGAAACTGGCGCGCCGCCGCCCGCAGCAGATGCTCGCGCGTCAGGGCCGGGCGGGCGACCGCGAGCGCCATGCCATCCTGCAGCTGGTCGCGAAAACCGTACGCGCCGCTCGCCTGATAGAAGCCGGCACGCGCCCAGATCCGGCACGACAGCGTCTGGTACAGCAGCCAGCGATTCAGCATCAGATCCATCGCACGATCAGGCGTTTCGACCTGAACGGCGCCGAGCGTCTCGTCCCAGAACGCCGTCACGGCGGCGAATATCGCGTCGAAATTCGCCTGACGGTAATGCGCGATCAACTGACGCGCCGTTGCCGCGTCAGCGCCTTCGCCGAGCAGCAAGACGATTTCGACGCTGCCGCCGGGGTCGAGATCGACCGTGGTCTGCAACGCGGCACACGGGTCGAGCCCGGCGCCGACGCGGCCCGACAACGGCGACGCGCCGGCCCTGCCCGGAAAACCGGCGGGATCGCTCAGGACGCCATTACGGCCGATGAACTCGCGCCGGTCGGCGCTCCACGAGGTTTGCAGGCCGCATAGATCGGCGAACGCCACTCTGCCGCGATACACCTGGCTCCAGTCGTTGCGGGCAAACAGCGCGCCGGTGGGCGGATCGATCTCGCTCGCGGTGTGCGGCGCCGAGGCGCTGCGCGACGCACCCATCGCCCACTCCGCATAGATTGCGACGGACAGCCGGCGGGGCCGGTCCGACAGGTTGCGCAGGCTCAGGCGGGAAATCTTGACGGGATCGTCCAGCGGCACGAACTGCAGCAACTCGACGGCGACATCGGCGGCGGAATGCGCAAACCGGCTGTAGCCCTGGCCATGACTCGCCACGAAAGCGCTCGCGCTCGGCGCGTCGTCGCCGATGGAACCCGCCTGCGGCCCCCAGCGCACGCCCGTCTCGTCGTCGCGGATGTAGAACACTTCGCTCGGCGGATCGGTGACCGGGTCGTTCGACCACGGCGTCAGCGGATGCTCGCGGCTGTTCGTCACCCAGGTATAGCCGCCCCCCTCCGCCGATGTCAGGAAGCCGCACGATGGATTCGCGACGACGTTGACCCACGGCATCGGCGTGCATTGACCGGGCTGCAGGATCACGACGTATTCGCGGCCGCCGCGCGCGAAACCGCCGATGCCGTTGAAGTATTCCAGACCGGCGCCGGCCTGTGCGCCCTTCGGTGGGGAAATCGCGGGCGGTGACAACGGCGGGCTCGCGGCATCCGGGCGTGCGGGCAGCGGCGAAGCCGCGAGGCGCCGCAACTGGTCCACCAGCCGGCCGTTGCGCGCGGCGAGCACGGCCCGCGCAACGGCCGGAAACAGTGCGCGCGCCGCCACCGCCATCAGGTCCTCGCGCAGGACGAAAATATTGCCGCGTCCGGCTTCGCCCGGCGGCTGCCGGGGCCGCACCAGCCCTTCGAGCGCCGCCTGCAAATCCTGCACATACGACGCCGCGCGCTCGTTGATAATGACCAGATCGACCTCGAGCCGCTTCATTCGCCAGTACTCGTGCGCGCGAATCAACTGCCGCACCATGGCGATGTGCTCGATGTCGTCGATCCGGACAAGCAGTATCGGCAGATCCCCCGATACGCCATGCGTCCATAACGGCGACGCGCCCACGCCACCCGCCGCCGATATCGCCGCGGCATGGCGCAGCAGCGCGGCGGAGCCCGGCCGCATCGACGCATCGCTGTAGAGCATGTATCCGGCCAGCTGCTGGAACAACGCGGCCTCGTCGAGGCTCACCGCGCTGTGCCGCAGTTGCACCTGCGCCTGGGTCCACGCGAGCATCGCCGCACGCGCGAACGATTCACCGTCGCGATGCTTGTCGACCAGATCGAGCAACTGCGCGCGCGAATCCGCGACGATGGTCCAGTAGACGATGCTCGCCTTCGCGCCCGGCTCGATCCGCAACTGCCGCCGCAACGTGAACGCCGCGTCCAGCACCGCGCCTTCGGAAGCACTCAGCGCACGCCGTTCGGTCAGCGCAAGCGGCAAGCGAACGCTGCGTCCGCGTCCGATGACACGCAATCGATCGGTATCGAACTCTTCCGCGCCGACGGTTTCGCCGGAGGTCACCGCCAGATGAGCGGCCCACACCTCCGCCTCGTTCGGCGCGCGCTTGCGGCGCGTCGCCAGAATGGCGCCGGACGCCGGCATGTACTCGGTCTCGATGAACAGCTTCGAGAATGCGGGATGCGCGTGATCGGCGGCGGCTGGCGCGAGCACGATTTCCGCGTACGACGTGAATTCGATCACGCGCGGCCGGGTGCCCGTGTTGGCCACCGACACCCGGCGCACCTCTGCATCATCCTCGGCTGATACCACCACCTCGAGCGACGTCGTCAAGGTGCCGTCGCGACGCACGAACTCGGCGCGATCCTCGGTGAACGTCACGTCGTAGCTGTCCGGTACCACGCCAGTGGGCTGCCACGTGGCCGACCAGACGTCGCCGTTCTCGGCGTCTCGCAGATACAGATAGCTGCCCCAATCGTCGCGCGTCGCGTCCTCCCGCCAGCGCGTAACGGCCAGATCGTCGCGACGGCTGTAGCCGGACCCCGCGGCCGTGAGCATCACGGCGTAACGGCCGTTGGACAGCAGATGCGTGACGGGGGTGGGATCGTTCGCGGACAGCAGGCGCCGCGCGACGCCGGCATCGATCCCATGCATCCTGCCGGCGGGGCGCGTGTCGACCCGCGGCCTCCCTGCCGCGACCCGGCCCGGCACCCGCTCCTGCAACAGCAGCTCGGTGGCTCGAACGGCCGGTTCCGCATGGAAGAAGGTGCGAATGCGCCCGCCCAGCAACGCATTGGCGATCGACACGATCGACATGCCCTGGTGATGCGCCATGAACGCCTGCACGATGGCAACCGGCATGCCTTCCGGCACGCGCGCGGGCGTATAGTCGAGCGCTTCGTAGAAGCCGAAGCGCCCGCACGCGCCGGCCGTACGCAGCCGTTCGAAGTTGCACGCGGCGGCATGCGGCGCGACCATCGCCGCAAGCGCGGTCGCATAAGGCGCGACCACCAGATTCTGGTCGAGATCGCGCTTGAGCCCCAGCTCCGGCACGCCGAAACTCGAATACTGATAGGTCAGCTCGATGTCGCGCGTGTTGTATGCCGACTCGGACATGCCCCACGGCAGGCGCAGCCCGTCGCCATAGGCGATCTGCTGTCGCACCACCAGGTGATTGGTGCGTGCAAGCAGGCTGCTGTCCGGCGCGCGCATCACGAGCGACGGCATCAGGTATTCGAACATCGATCCCGACCATGAGATCAACGCTGCGCCGTGCCCGATCGGCGTCGCCAGGCGGCCTAGCCGGAACCAGTGGCGCGCCGGAACATCGCCCTTCGCGATCGCGACGAAACTCGCCAGGCGAGCCTCCGACGCCAGCAGATCGTAGTTGCCCGGATCGAGCCGTCCATCCGCCACCGCGTAGCCGATCGACAGCAGGTTGCGCACCGGGTCGAGCAAAAAGCCGAACTCCATTGCATAGGCCATCTGCAACGCAGTATCGGCCAGCGCCTGAAGACGCTTGTTCAGCACGTCCGCCTCGTCCGGCGTGCGCGTCACATCACGGCAATGCCCTTGCACCACGTGCTCCAGCGCCTGCGCCCAGAACAACACGTCGTCGACGTCGCCGCCTCGCACCCGGCCGATCTCGTCCATCAGCGCGCGCGCGACATCGGCGACTGTCGCAGCGAGGATCGTGATCGCGTTCCATTCCGTCGCGGCGAGCATGTCCTCCAGTTCGGTCGCGGCCCGCTCGAATTCGCCGTGCAAGGTCGTCCGGGCGTCGCCATCCCGGCACACGGCCTTGCGCAACAGCGCCAGCGTATCGCCGATCCCTTCATGCGCGGCCTGCCGTCCCACGCCAGCGGGCTGATTCGCCCACGCCCGGCAACCGTTGCCGAGCGCGATCAGGTGCCCGGCGAGATTGCCGCTGTCGACCGTCGACACATACCGCGGCTCGAGAGGCCGCAGGTCGCGCGTGTCGTACCAGTTAATGGTATGGACTGCTCCGGCAGGCGTATCGTAACTGCTGACGTTACCGTTCATAGGAGTATCGTCATGGA
>NZ_QTQD01000030.1:0-95611 GCF_003858025.1 Burkholderia sp. Bp9004
TCGAGCACGCACACGCCGATCTCGGTGCCTTTCTCGGCGGCCAGCTGCTTGAGCCGGATCGCCGCCGACAGCCCGGCGGGGCCGCCGCCGACGATCACGACGTCGTATTCCATCGATTCGCGCGGGCCGTATTGCTCGATGAGGCTTGCGGGGGTCATTGGCGTTCCTCTAACCGTTAGAATGCTTTTATTCGGGAGCGTATTGTCTGCGAAACGAAACGCTTGCCGCAACAGCATGCGCGTAGATTAGCACGATCGTTCTATTTTTTGTGCTAGGGTTATGCTGCGTGGGACAGGGCGCCCGCGGCGGCGAAACGACATCGAAAGGGGATGTGCAATGGGTCGATCGATCAATCTGGAAGGCAAGGTCGCACTGGTCACGGGCGCATCGAGCGGCCTCGGGCAACGCTTTGCACAGGTGCTGTCGCAGGCCGGCGCGAAGGTCGTGCTCGCGAGCCGCCGCGTCGAGCGCCTGAAGGAGCTGCGCGCGGAAATCGAGGCGGCGGGCGGTGCCGCGCACGTCGTGTCGCTCGACGTCACCGACGTGCAGAGCATCAAGGCGGCCATCGCGCACGCGGAAACGGAAGCCGGCACGATCGACATCCTCGTGAACAATTCGGGCGTCTCGACGATGCAGAAGCTCGTCGACGTGACGCCCGCCGATTTCGAGTTCGTGTTCGACACCAACACGCGCGGCGCGTTTTTCGTCGCGCAGGAAGTCGCGAAGCGGATGATCATGCGCGCGAACGGCAACGGCAAGCCGCCCTACCGGATCATCAACATCGCTTCGGTGGCCGGGCTGCGCGTGTTTCCGCAGATCGGGCTGTATGCGATGAGCAAGGCGGCGGTCGTGCAGATGACGCGTGCGATGGCGCTCGAATGGGGTCGCCACGGAATCAACGTCAACGCGATCTGTCCGGGTTACATCGATACCGAAATCAATCATTACCTGTGGGAAACCGAGCAGGGCCAGAAGCTGCAGTCGATGCTGCCGCGCCGGCGCGTCGGCAAGCCGCAGGATCTCGACGGGCTGTTGTTGCTGCTCGCGGCCGACGAGTCGCAGTTCATCAACGGCTCGATTATCTCCGCCGATGATGGCTTCGGCCTCGCCTGAGTGGATGACATTCAGCAACAAAGAAGACTGCAATGAGCGAATATTCCCCCGTATTTGAAATGTCGATGCCGATCCGCTGGGGCGACATGGATGCATTCGGCCATGTGAACAACACGGTCTATTTCCGCTACATGGAGCAGGCCCGGATCTCGTGGTTCGAGGAACTCGGCATCGCGGGCGGCAACGGCGAGGGGCAGGGGCCCGTGATCGTCACGGCGTCGATGGAGTTCCTGAAGCAACTGCACTATCCGGGTGACGTGATCGCGAGGATGTCGGCCGCGAAGCCCGGCCGCAGCAGCTTCGACACCGGTTTCGAGCTGACGCGCGCGGACGATCCGGAGCATGTCTATGCGCGCGGCAACGCGCGATGCGTGTGGGTCGACTACGCGCTCGGCAAGTCGGTGCCGCTGCCGCAACTGTTGCGCGATACGATCGAGCGCGCGCTCGCGGCGAAGGTCGGCTGAGCGCGGCGGCACCGAAGCCGGCACTCGGGCGCCGGTGTGTCGCCATTTCCCGTTGATTTCCCGAATCGGCCGCTTCATGCGGCCGATTGCCATTCCCGGGTGCGTTTTACTGGCCGAGCAGGCGCTGCAGCAGTTCCGGCGTATTGTTCGTGCCGTACTTGCGCATCAATCGCGCCCGATAGATGTCGACCGTGCGCGAACTGATGTCGAGCACGCGCCCGATCTGCTTGCTGGTCTTGCCGGTCGCGAGCTGCGCGGCGATCTCGCGCTCGCGCGGCGTCAGCTCGACAGCGACGCGGCGCGTCGCGCTCAGGTCCTCGAACGTCCAGACGCCGGCCGCGAGCGGTGCGGTGCGGTCGAGTGCGCGTCCCGTCACATGGCACCAGAACAGTTCGCCGTCGGCTCGTTTCATGATTCTGTCATCGGCGTAGGTGCCGTTCGCGATCATCACGCGCGAGATGCGCTCGCCGATGCGCTGGAATTCGTCCGGCGACGGATAGAGCACCTCGTACGACTTCCCGATCAGATCGGCCCGCGCACAGCGGAAGATCGACGCGAGCGCGTCGTTGCAGTCCTCGATCACGCGGTCGCGCGACATCACGAGGCCGAGCGGCGCGAGGTGAAAGGCAGTCTGGTAATCGAGAGCGGGCATGGCGCAGGCAAGCGGAGGCAAACGCTTATGTATTTTTGCGTATTGTGCCGCATCCGCGCCGCATCGTACCCTTTCAGGCATCTCGCGGCGCCTTGTCGCGATATAAAAACAGCGCGCTTCGACGCAGGTATCGCCGTGCATGCATAGAATGATGCGGCGGGCTTGCGGCCCAGTGGGCGCGTGAACCGGTTTTGCTGGTTTCCATAGAGGAAGGGACATACAGATGAACAAAGTCTATCCAAGCGCGGCGGCCGCGCTGGAAGGGATCGTCCGCGACGGACAGACCTTCGCGGTGGGCGGCTTCGGCCTGTGCGGGATTCCGGAGGCGTTGATCGCGGCGCTGCGCGATTCCGCCGTCAAGGGCATCACCTGCATCAGCAACAACGCGGGTGTCGACGGGTTCGGTCTCGGCCTGCTGCTGGAAACGCGCCAGATCAAGAAGATGATCTCGTCGTACGTCGGCGAGAACAAGGAGTTCGAGCGGCAGTACCTGGCCGGCGAACTCGAGCTTGAATTCACGCCGCAGGGCACGCTCGCCGAGAAGCTGCGCGCGGGCGGTGCCGGCATCCCGGCGTTTTTCACGAACACCGGCTA
The DNA here is from genome assembly GCF_003858025.1 of Burkholderia sp. Bp9004. NCBI lineage: Bacteria > Pseudomonadati > Pseudomonadota > Betaproteobacteria > Burkholderiales > Burkholderiaceae > Burkholderia > Burkholderia sp. Bp9004. The sequence goes on from NZ_QTQD01000030.1 coordinate 2,824, forward strand.
CGGCACCGTGATCGCGGAAGGCAAGGAAACACGCCAGTTCGGCGATCGCCACTACGTGCTCGAGCCGTCGCTGACGGCCGACGTCGCGCTTGTGAAGGCGTGGAAGGCCGACAAGTCCGGCAACCTGATCTATCGCCGCACCGCGCGCAACTTCAACCCGATGTGCGCGATGGCGGGCAAGATCACCGTGGCGGAAGTCGAGGAGATCGTCGAGAACGGCACGCTGGATCCGGACCAGGTCCATACGCCGGGGATCTTCGTGCAGCGCATCGTGCTGAACGCGACGCCCGAAAAACGCATCGAACAACGCGTCGTACGCGCAAAAGGAGACTGACATGGCCTGGAATCGTGACCAGATGGCCGCGCGCGCGGCGAAGGAACTGCAGGACGGCTTCTATGTGAACCTCGGCATCGGGCTGCCGACGCTCGTCGCGAACCACGTGCCGCCGGGCGTCGAGGTGTGGCTGCAGTCGGAAAACGGCCTGCTCGGCATCGGCCCGTCGCCGACCGAGGACGAAGTCGACGCCGACCTGATCAACGCCGGCAAGCAGACCGTCACGACGCTGCCGGGTTCGTCCATCTTCTCGTCGGCCGATTCGTTCGCGATGATCCGCGGCGGCCACATCAACCTCGCGATCCTCGGCGCGATGCAGGTCAGCAAGACGGGCGACCTCGCGAACTGGATGATCCCGGGCAAGATGATCAAGGGGATGGGCGGCGCGATGGACCTCGTCGCGGGTGTGAAGCGCGTCGTCGTGCTGATGGAGCACGTCGCGAAGGGCGATCAGCACAAGATCCTCGACGAATGCAACCTGCCGCTGACGGGTGTTGGCGTGGTCGACCTGATCATCACCGATCTCGGCGTGATCGAAGTGACGCCGAATGGCCTGAAAGTGCTCGAGCTCGCCGACGGCGTGAGCGCGGAAGAGATCCAGGCGAAGACGGGCGCGCCGCTCGATGTGAGCGCGGTCGTGTAAGCGCCGGCTTTCCGGCACGATGCTCGACGCCCCGCGTTCCCCTATGGAACGCGGGGCGTTTTGTCATCGCCGCATACGTTACGCGATCGCACCGCCGCCGTCGATCAGCACCGTCGAGCCAGTCGCATAAGGCGTTGCCGCCAGATATACGATCGCATTCGCGACATCCTCCGGCTGGCCCACGCGGCGTGCCGGAAGGCGCTGCGCGGCGCCCGCGTACATCGCGTCGCGCGCATCGGGTGCGAGCTTGTCCCACAGCGGCGTCGCGATCAGGCCGGGTGACACGGCATTCACTCTCACGGGTGCCAGCTCGAGTGCAAGGCCGCGGGCGAGCGCCTCGAGCGCCGCGTTGATCGCGCCCTGCAGTACCGACGATGCGCTCGGCCGTACGCTGAGGTACCCCGACACGAACGTCAGCGAACCGCCGGGCGCGATATCGATCGAGCGTGCGACGCGGTATGCGCCCCAGAATTTGCTGTCCATCGCGGCTTGCGCGTCGGCAAGTGGCAGCGCGCGGACCGGGCCCGTCGCCGTCTTCGCGGCCGAAATCACGACGTGGTCGAACTGCCCGATGCGCGCGCAGAACGCATCGACGGCCGTTGTATCGGTGATGTCGAGTGCTTCGGTGCGCACGGGCGCGCCCAGCGTGGCATCTGCATTGACCCTGGCCGGATCGCGCGATGCAATCGTGACGACAGCGCCACGTTGTGCGAATGCTTTCGCGGCGGCGGCACCGATGCCGGAGCTGCCGCCGACGACGAGTACCTTCTTTCCGTGGAGTGAATCGTTCATGGTGGTCCTTCCGAGGTGAAGAGGTGGGCGCAATCCGGTCAGATCGTTTCGGCTTCGCGCACCGTCGACGGGCTGTGCAGGGCAAAGCGGGCAATGTCATCCTTGCGCATGAAGGCTACGCCCGGATGCGATCGAGCGTAGTGCAGGAATGCGTCCCATGCGCGGACCATCTGCGGCGTGCCGCTAATCCGGTCGTGCGCGCTGATCGACATCAATCGCCGCCGCTGTCCGGCTTCCGCGTACAACTGGTCGAAATCGAGTTTGATCTGCTCGAGGAACATCGTCGGGGAATAGTTGCGGCCTTCGATCAGCAGGATGTCGTTGTTGCGCAACGTGTACGGAACGACCGCGAAATCGCGGCCGTCGACGGTTTCGATGAACGGCTCGTCGCGGCTGACGTCGTCGATGTGATACAGGTAGCCGAGTTCCTGCAGCAGCGGCAGCGTGTTCGGCCCGCGCCGCAGCCAGTTGCAGTTGTAGCCGATCGGGCGCTGTCCCGTCACTGCTTCAACCATGTCGCGAGCTTCAGTGAGGAAGCGGCGCTCGTCGTCGCGGCTCATTGCGAATTGCGATCGCCAGGTCGGGCCGTGCGCGGCCGCTTCGTGGCCGCGCGTCACGATCTCGCGTGCCAGTTCGGGATGCCGGCGTGCGGCCTCTCCGATCATGTGCGACGTGACTTTCACGCCATGCCGGTCCCACAGGTCGAGAAGGCGCGGAATTCCTTCACGGTAGCCATATGCGAACCACGTGGCCGAGGCCAGATCGATCGGCACCGACGATGGAAATTCGACGGACGGGAACGGGCTGTCCGCGCCCTTGGGCGGTTGTCCGCCGGCCTCGAACTGCATCGAGATCGAGATGACGAGGCGCGTGTCGCCCTGCCAGAACCTGCCGGTACCTGTCGATGCGGGGCCCGGTGTCGGGGCGGCCGTTGCCGACCCGGAGGCGCCCGCGGCCATCGCGATGCCGGCTGCCAGCCCGGCACCCGCTTGTGCAAGAAACGTGCGGCGAGCCGGATGCGTCGTCGAACCGTGATTGCTGTCAGTCATCGTTTCCTCCGTCAGCCGACGAGCCCGAGCTGACGCATCAGTGTCAGGTTGTCCTCGATGTGCCAGTTTTCCGCTATCCGGCCATGGTCGATCCGGTAGATGTCGGTCGCGATGAAGTCGATCGACTGTCCGCTTCCGGTCGTGCCATTGAACGTGCCGGTGAAATGTCCGCGAAAGTGCAGGTGCACGACGACACGGTCGCCCGCCACGATCATCTGTTCGATGTCGCAACGCAGATCCGGGATGGCTGCGCGCATCGTGCTGGACGCCGCGAGCGGTCCCGCTGCACCTTGCGCACGGCCGGCCGGCAATGTCCGGTCGACGAAATCGGCCGCGAGCGCGGTGCGGGCGAGGGTCGCATCACCGGTATTCCAGAACGTGCCGTAGCGACGCGCGGCGAGGATTTGCGCACGTGCCTGCGTAGCCGGCACGTCGGTCGCGACGGTCAGGCTGTGCGGATCGAGAAGGTCGGCGGCGCGGGACGCTGCAGGCAACAGTGCAACGACACAGGCCGCTGCAGCGATGACGCGGGTAATCGGGCGTGCGATCGGAGGAAAGTGAATCGACATGGTTTCGGGTGTCCTGTGGATGGCGTCGTGGGGCGACGCAATACAGGTATGGTAGGTTTCCATTTCGAGCTTAAATACGGGGAAAAGGCGAATGGATTATTCGAAAAAAGGAAATATCGAGGCTGGACAGGTGCCGCGATGCTGATCGACGATCTCCCGGCGCTCGATACCTTCGCGAGAATCGTGTCGGCCGGCAGCCTGTCCGCGGCGGCGCGCGAGCTTGACTTGTCGCTGTCCGTCGTCAGCAAGCGGCTCGCGCATCTCGAGTCGCAGCTCGGCGTGCGTCTGCTGCACCGGACGACGCGGCAGCAGACGCTGACCGACGACGGTGCGCAGTTCCATGCGCAGGTGCTGCGCATCCTGGCCGAGGTCGATCGCGCCGAAACGCTGATGAGCGATCGTCGCGGCACGGTCAGCGGCGTGCTGCGCCTGACGGCGCCCGGCGAACTCGGCCGGCTGCGGATTGCGCCGCTCGTCGCGGCGTTTCAACGGCAACATCCGGAGTTGACCGTGCAACTGATGCTGACCGACACGATCGTCGATCTGCTCGCGCAGGACATCGACGTTGCCGTGCGGATCGGCAGCCTTGCCGATTCGACGATGATCGCGCGCGAACTGGCGCCGAATCATCGCGTGCTATGCGCGTCGTCGAGCTATCTCGCCGTGCACGGGATGCCGGCTCATCCGGCCGAACTTCGCGCACATCGATGCATCGTGATGGGTGACCAGCCTCGTACGGAGTGGCGGTTCGACGGTGCAAACGGTGCAGTGGCGGTCGAAGTGACGGCCGCACTGCTGACGAACGACGGGGGTGCGGCTCGCACGTTGGCATTGGAGGGCGCCGGAATTGCGCTGAAGTCGATCTGGGACGTCGGTGCCGATCTGGAGGCCGGCCGGCTCGTCCGTGTGCTGCCGACGTTCGCGGCGCCTGCCGCACCGCTCCATGCCGTATACCCCGGCGGCCGTCACGTGCCGCTGCGCGTGCGGACCTTCGTCGATTTCCTGCGCGACCAGTTGCGCGAGACGTGGCGCCGCAGTGCGTGAGCGGTTGCGAACGATGCGTCGGATGACTGCGGCCGCGTGACGGCCCGTCGTTGCGAAGCGGTTTACAATCGTTCGCATCGGGCGGCGCGAGTGTAGCCCGCCGCACCGCCCCCGTTCGACAGGATGCCAACGATGCCATCAACTTCCGCGAATCCCCCGGTTCCCCGTCAGCGACGTGTGCAGTGTGCGAGCGCCGCCGGCCTTCACCAGGTCGCCTATACCGAATGGGGCGACCCCGCCAATCCGCGTGTGCTGGTCTGCGTGCACGGGCTGACCCGCTCGGGGCGCGACTTCGACCGGCTTGCCGCCGCGTTGTCCGATACGTATCGCGTCGTCTGCCCCGACGTGGTCGGGCGCGGGCGTTCCGACTGGCTTGCCGATCCGCGGCTTTACGCGATCCCGCAATATGTGGCCGACATGGTCACGCTGATCGCGCGGCTCGACGTCGAGTCGGTCGACTGGTTCGGCACGTCGATGGGCGGGCTGATCGGCATGGCGCTCGCGGGGCTGCCCGGTTCGCCGCTGCGCCGGATGATCGTCAACGACGTCGGCCCGCGCATCGAGCCCGATTCGCTGACGCGCATCGGCGAATACCTCGGCGTGCAGCCGTGCTTCGCGACCGAACAGGAGGGCATCGACTATCTGACGTCGCTGTCGCTGCCGTTCGGTGCGTTGACCGACGACGAATGGCGCGAGATCAATGGGCCGTTGCTGCGCGAGCTGCCCGACGGGGGCTGGACGATGCGCTACGATCCGCGCATCGCCGAACCGTTCAAGGCGACGACGCCCGAGCTGGCCGCGCTCGGCGAGGCCGCGCTGTGGCGCGCGATCGAGACCACCGATGCGTCGCTGCTCGTCGTGCGCGGCGAGCGTTCCGACCTGCTGTCGCGCGACACGGTGGCGGAGATGGTGCGTCGCGGCCGGCATGTGACGCAGGCCGAGATCCGCGGCGCGGGCCATGCACCGGCGTTCATCGGCGTCGACCAGATTGCGCTCGCCCGCCGGTTTTTCGTCGAAGGCGGCGCATAAACGCGTCATAATATGCGGTTCGGCGGCACGCGGGCCGCGTCGTCGCCGATTCTCACCCACTCACACGACCGGAACATTCCATGGCAGTCATTCGTCACCACGTCGGAGCGCGTCTCTCCGAAACCGCGATCCACAACGGTACCGTGTATCTGGCCGGCCAGATCGCCGAAGACACCACCCAGGACATCAAGGGCCAGACGCGCGAAGTGCTCGGCCACATCGACCGGCTGCTCGCCGAAGCGAACAGCGACAAGGCTCATCTGCTGTCGGTGCAGATCTACATTTCGGATCTCGCGAACTTCGAAGGCATGAACGCGGAGTGGGACGCGTGGGTCGCGCAGGGCAATACGCCGCCGCGCGCGACCGTCGAGGCGAAGCTCGCGGATCCGGCGCTGCTCGTCGAGATCGTCGTCGTCGCCGCGCAACGGAGCTGATCGAAGCGAAGCATTCCGATGACCGCGATACGCCAGGCCGTGCGATGACCGAGTCCGTTTCCGCTTCTTCCGTCACAGCGCCGTCGTTCGACGACGTGCTCGCGTTCGTGCGCGAGCGTGCCGGTAACGCGCGCCTGTCTTCGGGCGAACTGCTCGCCGATCACTCGGCGGGCACGGCGTCGATCATGCGCACGCTGAACGTCGACCCGCACGCAATGCAGGCGGCCGCGCTGTTCGTGCTCACACCGCACCTGAATGATCCCGAGCGGGAGCTGACCGAACGGTTCGGCGAAGAGGTCGCCCGGCTCGTATCCGACGTGCGCAAGCTGCTGCGGCTCGGCACCGTCAGCCTGCGCGCCGCGCAGAGCGTGATGCCCGATGCCGGGCGCGACGCCGCGCAAGAGCGGCGCACGCAGATCGAGGCGTTGCGCAAGATGCTGCTCGCGTTTGCGCAGGACATCCGCGTGGTGCTGATCCGGCTGGCGTCGCGGTTGCAGTCGCTGCGTTACTACGCGGCGGCGAAGATCGATCCGCCTCCCGACGTCGCGCGCGAGACGCTCGATATCTATGCGCCGCTCGCGAACCGTCTCGGTATCTGGCAACTGAAGTGGGAACTCGAGGACCTCGCGTTCCGCTTCGAGGATCCGGTCACCTACAAGCGCATCGCCAAGCTGCTCGACGAAAAGCGTATCGAACGCGAGGCGTACGTCGCGCAGGCGATCGAGCGGCTTCAGCACGAACTGGCGGAAGCGCACATCCCGGCCGATGTGAGCGGGCGGCCGAAGCACATCTACAGCATCTGGCGCAAGATGCGCGGTAAGGAGCTCGACTTCTCCGAGCTGTACGACGTGCGCGCGTTCCGCGTGATCGTGCCGGACATCAAGGATTGCTACGCGGTGCTCGGCATCGTGCATCACCTGTGGCAGCCGGTGCCGAAGGAATTCGACGATTACATCTCGCGTCCGAAGCCGAACGGCTACAAGTCGCTGCATACGGTCGTGATCGGCGACGACGGCCGCGCGTTCGAAGTGCAGATCCGCACGCAGGAAATGCACCGTTTCGCCGAGTACGGCGTCGCCGCGCACTGGCGCTACAAGGAAGCGGGAGCACGCGGCTACGGCGGCCAGTTTTCGGCGAGCGACAAGTACGACGAGAAGATCGCGTGGCTGCGCCAGCTGCTCGCGTGGAAGGACGACGTCGAGGATGGTACCGAAGTGTCGGGTGACCAGGCGTGGGCGCAGTTGCGTGAGACGTCGCTCGACGACGACCACATCTACGTGCTGACGCCGCAGGCGCGCGTGATCGCGCTGCCGCAGGGCGCGACGCCGGTCGACTTCGCGTACCACCTGCACAGCGAACTCGGCCACCGTTGCCGCGGCGCACGCGTCGACGGCGTGATGGTCCCGCTGAATACGTCGCTCGCGAACGGGCAGACGGTCGAGATCGTCGCGGTGAAGGAGGGCGGGCCGTCACGCGACTGGCTGAACCTGCAGCTCGGCTACCTGAAGAGTCCGCGTGCGCGGCAGAAGGTGCGCGCGTGGTTCAACTCGATCGAGCAGGAAGAGAACATCGCGCATGGTCGCGCGCTCGTCGAAAAGACGCTGCAGCGCGAGGGCAAGACGTCGGTCAATCTCGACAACCTCGCCGCGAAGCTCGGCTTCAAGTCGCCCGAGGAACTGTTCTCGGTCGTCGGCAAGGAAGAATTCAGCCTGCGCAACGTCGAGCATGCGCTGTCGGATGCGCCGCCGCCCGAGCATGCGCCCGAGGCGCCCGCCGATTTCGAGAAGCGCAGCAGCGGGGCGAGTGTCGCGCACGGCGCGTCGACCGGCGTGCTGGTGGTTGGCGTCGATGCGCTGCTGACCCAGCTTGCGCGCTGCTGCCGTCCGGCGCCGCCCGACCCGATCAGCGGTTTCGTGACGCGCGGCAAGGGGATGTCGATTCACCGCAGTGACTGCCCGACGTTCCGGCGGATGGCCGAACGGGCGCCGGAGCGCGTGCTGCAGACAACCTGGTCGGCCGACGTGCTGGGCGGCCGTGGCGTGTCCGTCTATCCGGTCGACCTGATGATCGAGGCGAGCGACCGGCAAGGCTTGCTGCGCGATATCTCCGAAGTATTCGCGCGCGAGAAGATGAACGTGGTGGGCGTGAAGACGCAGAGCCGCCGGAATGCGGCATTCATGCAGTTCACGGTCGAGGTGTCGAATTCCGCGCAGGTGCAGCGTGCGTGCACGCTGCTCGGCGAAGTGCCGGGCGTGGTGCGGGCGGGGCGCAAGGCGTGACGCCCCCGTAAGTGGGGTTGAAGCGCGATCATTTTGCTGCGACCGCATAAAAGCGCTTGCCAAGTGAACGATAGCCCCATATAATCTTAGCTTCTTTAGGCTCGTAGCTCAGCTGGTTAGAGCACCACCTTGACATGGTGGGGGTCGTTGGTTCGAGTCCAATCGAGCCTACCAACGAATTGAGAATGCCCGGTTTTCGGGTGTTCGATGCAGTAAATAACTCAACGCGAACAAGGCGAATACGGTTATGACACCGCGAACGTTGACCGAAACCTTTTCGGAGCGACGCTAGTCGAGGAACGTTTTCGCCCTTTCAGTTTGAGTGAAGTATCGAATGCGGCCCCTCGAAAGCGGGGCCGCATTTTTTTTGTCGCGAAATTTTCGCGCGTGACTTTGATATCGCGTGCTTGGTTTGCCGCCCACTGTCGGCATCACGGAGATTGCTATGGTTTCGATACGCTTGCCTGACGGCTCAGTTCGACAATACGAGCATCCGGTGACAGTTGCCGAGGTTGCGGCCTCGATCGGTCCCGGCCTTGCGAAGGCTGCGCTTGGTGGCAAGCTCGACGGCGAGCTGGTCGATACGTCCACGGTCATCGATCGCGATGCATCGCTCGCAATCGTCACGGACAAGGATGCCGACGGTCTCGACATCATCCGTCACTCGACCGCGCATTTGCTTGCCTACGCGGTGAAGGACCTGTATCCGGATGCGCAGGTGACGATCGGCCCGGTGATCGACAACGGCTTCTACTACGACTTTTCGTATAACCGCCCGTTTACGCCCGAAGATCTGGAAAAGATCGAAAAGCGCATGCAGGAGCTCGCGAAGAAGGATGAGCCGGTGACGCGCCGCGTCGTGTCGCGCGACGAGGCGGCCGGTTATTTCCGCAGCCTCGGCGAGAAGTACAAGGCCGAGATCATCGAATCGATTCCGCAAAGCGACGAAATCAAGCTGTACTCGCACGGCGGCTTCACGGACCTCTGCCGCGGTCCGCACGTGCCGTCGACCGGCAAGCTGAAGGTCTTCAAGCTGATGAAGGTCGCGGGCGCGTACTGGCGCGGCGACTCGAAGAACGAGCAGCTGCAGCGCATCTACGGCACGGCCTGGACGAAGAAGGAAGACCAGGATCAATACCTGCACATGCTCGAGGAAGCGGAAAAGCGCGACCACCGCAAGCTCGGCAAGCAGCTCGACCTGTTCCACATGCAGGAAGAGTCGCCGGGCATGGTGTTCTGGCATCCGAAGGGCTGGGCGCTGTGGCAGCAGGTCGAGCAGTACATGCGCCGCCGCGTGAACGAAGCCGGCTACCTCGAGATCAAGACGCCGATGATCATGGACCGCTCGCTGTGGGAAGCGTCGGGCCACTGGCAGAACTACCGCGAGAACATGTTCACGACGGAGTCGGAGAAGCGCGACTACGCGATCAAGCCGATGAACTGCCCGGGTCACGTCCAGGTGTTCAAGCACGGCCTGCGCTCGTACCGCGATCTGCCGCTGCGTTACGCGGAATTCGGTTCGTGCCATCGCAACGAGGCATCGGGCGCGCTGCATGGCCTGATGCGCGTGCGCGGCTTCGTGCAGGACGATGCGCACATCTTCTGTACGGAAGATCAGTTCATCTCGGAATCGATCGCGTTCAACACGCTGGCAATGAGCGTGTACAAGGACTTCGGTTTCGATCACATCGACATCAAGCTGTCGCTGCGCCCGGACCAGCGTGCGGGCACGGACGAGACGTGGGATCGCGCCGAGCAGGGCTTGCGCGACGCGCTGACGGCCTGCGGCCTTACGTGGGAAGAACTGCCGGGTGAAGGCGCGTTCTACGGCCCGAAGATCGAGTACCACATCAAGGATGCGCTCGGCCGCTCGTGGCAGTGCGGCACGCTGCAGCTCGACATGGTGCTGCCGGAGCGCCTCGGCGCCGAGTATGTCGCGGATGACAGCAGCCGCCGCCGTCCGGTGATGTTGCACCGTGCGATCGTCGGTTCGATGGAGCGTTTCCTCGGCATTTTGATCGAGCACCACGCTGGTGCGATGCCGGCCTGGCTCGCGCCGTTCCAGGCAGTTGTGCTCAATATTGCCGAAAGTCAGGCAGAATATGCGCAGTCTCTGGCCCAATCGTTGCAAAAACAAGGGGTTAGAGTGACGGCCGATTTGCGCAATGAGAAGATTAGCTATAAAATACGCGAGCACACGCTGGAAAAGGTGCCTTATCTCCTCATCGTGGGGGATAAGGAGCGTGATGCGCAAACGGTAGCCGTGCGTGCCCGTGGCGGCGTCGATCTTGGCGTAATGCCGGTCGAAGCCTTCGTTGAGCGTCTGCAGGAAGACCTGCGCTCGTTCAAGTAACCGCCCTGGCAGCGCGGCTCGTTTTTTTAATTTTTAGAGGAAACGTAACATCGCTACTGATAAGTCGTCGCATCGCATCAACGGTGAAATCACTGCGCCGGAAGTGCGTCTGGTCGGGATCGAGAACGAACCGCTCGGTATCGTAAAACTCGCTGATGCTTTCCGTAAATCGGAAGAACTGGATGTTGACCTGGTGGAAATCGCGCCGCAAGCGGTTCCCCCGGTTTGCCGTCTGATGGATTACGGCAAGTTCAAGTACCAGGAATCGAAGAAGCAGCACGAAGCGAAGCTGAAGCAGAAGGTCATCCAGGTCAAGGAAGTCAAGTTCCGCCCGGGTACCGATGACGGGGATTACAACGTCAAGCTCCGCAATCTCGTGCGCTTCCTCGAAGAAGGCGACAAGACGAAGATCACGTTGCGTTTCCGCGGCCGCGAAATGGCTCACCAGGAAATCGGTATGCGGATGCTTGAGCGTCTGCGCACGGATCTCGAGGAAGTCGGCCAGGTCGAGCAGATGCCGAAGATGGAAGGGCGCCAGATGATCATGGTGCTTTCGCCGAAGAAAAAGAAGTAACGGGCCCGCGCGCATGCCGCGCAGGTTCGAAAGTGGTTCGGTGCGTCGCCCGGTCAGGGCGGCGCGCCAACAATGACGGCAACTGTGCAAGCGGTTTGCCGTACACAAGTGGACTGGGTTTCGAAGGGCGGGTCAAGGGCGCAAGCCAACCGCACACCCATCGCCATCAAATAAACTGGAGTTGTTCGTCATGCCTAAGATGAAGACCAAGAAGAGTGCTGCAAAGCGCTTCGTGGTGCGTCCGGGCGGTACCGTCAAGCGCGGTCAAGCCTTCAAGCGTCACATCCTGACCAAGAAAACCACGAAGAACAAGCGTCACCTGCGCGGCGCAACGGCAGTTCATGATTCCGATCTGAACTCCGTCCGCGCAATGCTGCCGTTCGCGTAACCCCTCAACTGATACTCCAAGGAGAGAAACATGCCTCGAGTCAAACGTGGGGTAACCGCACGGGCCCGCCACAAGAAGATCATCAACCTGGCCAAGGGTTATCGCGGCCGTCGCAATAACGTCTACCGCATCGCCAAGCAGGCGGTGATGCGCGCTGGTCAGTACGCGTACCGCGATCGCCGCAACAAGAAGCGTGTGTTCCGCGCACTGTGGATCACGCGTATCAACGCGGCAGTTCGCCAGCACGACATGACCTACAGCGTGTTCATCAACGGCCTGAAGAAGGCGTCGATCGAACTCGACCGTAAGGTCCTGGCCGACATGGCGGTGTTCGACAAGGCTGCTTTTGCTGCGATCGTCAAGCAGGTGAAAGCCGCCGTTGCAGCCTAATTGCGAAATTAGCACTGCGTGGTTAGTTGCAGCGATGTTCCGGTAGTCTCGGCCGCTGCAGCGAAAACGGGGCTCTTCCGAGCCCCTTTTTTGTTTGGATGGGCGATTTCGCTCGCCAAGACCGAATGACGTTGGAAATGATGGGATCTATGGATCTGGACCAGATTGTCGCCGACGCGCAGCAGTCCTTCGAACAGGCTGCCGACATCACCACGCTCGAAAACGAGAAAGCACGATTTCTCGGCAAGTCGGGTGCGCTGACCGAGTTGCTCAAGGGCCTCGGCAAGCTCGATCCCGAATCACGCAAGACCGAAGGCGCACGCATCAACGTCGCGAAGCAGCAGGTGGAAGCCGCGCTGACCGCACGTCGTCAGGCGCTCGCCGATGCGCTGCTGAACCAGCGCCTCGCCGCCGAGGCGATCGACGTCACGCTGCCGGGCCGCGGCGCCGGTGCAGGTAGTCTGCACCCCGTGATGCGCACGTGGGAGCGCGTCGAACAGATTTTCCGCTCGATCGGCTTCGACGTGGCCGACGGTCCCGAAATCGAGACCGACTGGTACAACTTCACGTCGCTGAACAGCCCGGAGAACCATCCGGCGCGTTCGATGCAGGACACCTTCTACGTCGAAGGCAAGGACGCCGACGGCCGCCAGCTGCTGCTGCGCACGCACACGAGCCCGATGCAGGTGCGTTACGCGCGCATGAACCGCCCGCCGATCAAGGTGATCGCACCGGGCCGCACGTATCGCGTCGACAGCGATGCGACCCACTCGCCTATGTTCAATCAGGTCGAGGGGCTGTGGATCGACGAAAACATCAGCTTCGCCGACCTCAAGGGCGTCTATACCGACTTCCTGAAGAAATTCTTCGAGCGCGACGACATCCTCGTGCGCTTCCGTCCGTCGTATTTCCCGTTCACGGAACCGTCGGCCGAGATCGACATGATGTTCGAGCACGGCAAGAACGCCGGCAAATGGCTCGAGATCTCGGGCTCGGGGCAGGTGCATCCGACCGTGATCCGCAACATGGGCCTCGATCCCGAGCGCTACATCGGCTTTGCGTTCGGCAGCGGCCTCGAGCGCCTGACGATGCTGCGCTACGGCGTGCAGGATCTCCGGCTGTTCTTCGAGAACGACCTGCGTTTCCTGCGCCAGTTCGCATAACGCACGCGCCGCGCCGACATGTGCCCGCGCGTGCCCCGCCGGACGTTTCCGACGGGGGCCGGGCGCCGATCTAACCTGTTTCGAACGTAGACATCCATGCAATTCCCTGAATCCTGGTTGAGAACCTTTGTCGACCCGCAGCTGACGACCGACGAACTGTCGCACGCGCTGACGATGGCGGGGCTCGAAGTCGAATCGCTGAGCAAGGCTGCGCCGCCGACGTCGAAGATCGTCGTCGGCCGCGTGCTCGAAGTCGTCAAGCATCCGGATGCGGACAAGCTCAATGTCTGCCAGGTCGACGCCGGCACCGGCGCGACGCTGAATATCGTGTGCGGCGCACCGAACGTGGCGCCCGGCATCAAGGTGCCGGTCGCGCTGGTCGGCGCGGAACTGCCGCCGGCGGAAGAGGGCGGCAAGCCGTTCGCGATCAAGCTGTCGAAGCTGCGCGGCGTGGAGAGCCAGGGGATGCTGTGCTCGGCGCGTGAGCTGAAGTTGTCCGAGGACCACAGCGGCCTGCTGATCCTGCCGGAAGACACGCCGGTCGGTCAGGACATTCGCGACACGCTCAATCTCGACGACACGATCTTCGAAATCAAGCTGACGCCGAACAAGGCCGACTGCCTGTCGGTGTTCGGCATCGCGCGCGAGACGGCCGCGATCACCGGCGCGCCGCTGACGCCGGTCGACATCCGTCCGGTGCGCGTCGAGCTCGATGAAACGCTGCCCGTGCGCATCACCGCCTCCGATCTGTGCGGCCGATTCTCGGGTCGCGTGATCCGCGGCGTGAACGCGCATGCGAAGACGCCGCAATGGATGGTCGAGCGCCTCGAGCGTTCGGGCCAGCGCAGCGTGTCGGCGCTTGTCGACATCTCGAACTATGTGATGTTCGAGCTCGGCCGTCCGTCGCACGTGTTCGACCTGGACAAGATCCACGGCGGCATCGAGGTTCGCTGGGGCAAGCGCGGCGAGTCGCTGAAGCTGCTGAACGGCAACACGGTCGAACTCGACGAAACGGTCGGTGTGATTGCGGACGACCGTCAGGTCGAAAGCCTCGCGGGCATCATGGGCGGCGACAGCACTGCCGTCACGCTCGACACGACCAACATCTACCTGGAGGCCGCGTTCTGGTGGCCGGACAGCATCCGTGGCCGCGCGCGCAAGTACAACTTCTCGACCGATGCGGCCCATCGCTTCGAGCGCGGCGTCGACTACGCGACGACCGTCGAGCACGTCGAGCGCATCACGCAGCTGATTCTCGAGATCTGCGGCGGCAAGGCCGGCCCGGTCGACGACCAGGCAGTGAACCTGCCGCAGCGCGCGCCGGTGAAGATGCGTGTGTCGCGCGCGAACCGCATCATCGGCGTGAAGATCGACGCCGACGAGATCGCGAACATCTTTACGCGCCTGTGCCTGCCGTTCGAGCGTGACGACGACGCATTCCTGGTCACGCCGCCGTCGCACCGCTTCGACATCGAGATCGAGGAAGACCTGATCGAGGAAGTGGCGCGCATCTACGGCTTCGAGAAGATCCCGGCCCGTCCGCCGGTCGCGACGAGCGAGATGCGCGCGACCAACGAGACGCGACGTTCGATCCACGATATCCGTCACGCGCTCGCGGCGCGCGACTATGCCGAAACGGTCAACTTCAGCTTCGTCGATGCGGAGTGGGAGCACGACTTCGCCGGCAACGACACCCCGATCCGCCTGCTGAACCCGATCGCGAGCCAGCTGTCGGTGATGCGTACGACGCTCTTCGGCAGCCTGATCTCGGTGTTGCGCCACAACCTGAACCGTCGCGCGGATCGCGTTCGCGTGTTCGAGACGGGCCGCGTGTTTCTCGCCGATCCGTCGGTGAAGGCCGGCGAACTGACCGTCGAAGGCTACACGCAGCCGAAGCGCGTCGGCGCGCTCGCGTACGGCCCGGCGGTCGACGAACAGTGGGGTGTCGCGACCCGCGCAGCCGATTTCTTCGACGTGAAGGGCGATCTCGAGGCGCTGCTCGCGCCGGCCACCGCGCGCTTCGTGAAGGCCGAGCATCCGGCCCTCCATCCGGGCCGCAGCGCGCGCATCGAGGTCGATGGCCGCGCGGTCGGCTGGATCGGCGAGCTCCATCCGCGCCTGATGCAGAAGTACGAGCTGCCGCACGCGCCGGTGATGTTCGAAATCGACGCGGATGCGCTGATCGCACGTGCGCTGCCGGCACCGACCGACGTGTCGAAATTCCCGCCGGTGCGGCGCGATATCGCGGTCGTGGTCGATCAGGCGGTCGAGGTTCAGGCGCTTTTCGACGAAATGAAGAAGGCGTTGGCCGAAGACGCCTGCCGATTCGTTCAGAAGGTTGTACTCTTCGACGAATTTCGTGCAAAATCAAATACTTCCGGTGGCCTCGCCGCGCACGAGAAGAGCCTTGCCTTCCGCGTGACGCTGCAGGACGCGGCTGGCACGCTACAGGACGAGGTCGTCGATCAGGCGATCCAGACGCTGGTCGAGCGGATGGCTCGTGCTGGTGCCCGCCTGCGCGGCTAGGGAGACGGGCCGCCCCCTCGCGGGCGGCTCTTCCCCATCGTAAGTTTTGGTTTAACGCGCTGTATGGCAGATATGAACGACATGACCTCGAGTGAATTCGAAGCCCTCCTGACGGCGCAACGCAGTGCCATGAACCGCGACGCTTCGGCGCCGGCGTCCACCGAGACGCCGACGCTGACGAAAGCGGAACTGGCAGAGCTGCTGTTCGACAGCGTCGGGCTGAACAAGCGTGAAGCGAAGGACATGGTCGAGGCGTTTTTCGAAGTGATCCGCGACGCGCTCGAAAACGGCGAAAGCGTCAAGCTGTCGGGGTTCGGCAACTTCCAGCTGCGCGACAAGCCGCAGCGTCCGGGCCGCAATCCGAAGACGGGCGAGGCGATTCCGATCGCGGCCCGCCGGGTGGTAACCTTCCACGCGAGCCAGAAGCTGAAGGCGCTGGTCGAAAACGGCGCGGAGTAACACCCGCGCGCTGACGTCTCCGCGCGGCCGCCGCGCACCCTTTACCGACGGTTAACCGACGATGACCACTACGGTTGAGAAAGTCGTCTTGCCTCCGATTCCCGCGAAGCGCTACTTCACGATCGGTGAAGTCAGCGAATTGTGCGGGGTCAAGCCGCATGTGCTGCGTTACTGGGAACAGGAATTCACTCAGCTTAGGCCGGTGAAGCGGCGCGGCAATCGTCGGTATTACCAGCATCATGAAGTGCTGCTGATCCGGCGGATTCGCGAGTTGCTGTACGAACAGGGGTTCACGATCAACGGGGCACGCAACCGGCTCGATTCACCGAGCGGCGAGCGCGCTGCCGGCGCACCGGTCGAGCCCGACGTGCTGGCCGCCGATGCGCGTGCATCGGGCAAGCCGGGGGCGACGGTCGACGTGATCGCGCTGCGGCAGGCGCTCCTCGACGTGATCGACGGACTGAAGCACGACTGAGCACAACGCTCGGATCAATATGAAGCCCGGTGTGCGGAGCGCCACCGGGCTTTTTTCATGCACGCGGGCCCGCCCGGATCAGCGCGACGCGAGCGGATTTGGCTTGCCCATGTCGACGACCAGCGTGCCGTCCGGCAGCATCCGCACTGAGCCTTGCGCGACCTGGCTGCGGTAGCCGTAAAGGTCGAAGCGCATCGGGCCTGCCTCGGCCGAGTTCCGGATCAGCGCGCGCACGTTCAGTTCCAGCACGTTGAACATCTTCATGTCTCCGCCTTCCATCCACATGTAGCTCGGTGCGTCGATCTGCGGTCGCTTCGGCGCGGGCGTGTCGGCAACCCGCCGGAACGTCAGGCGCAATCCGTCGCGTTCGACGGTGGCCTGGCCGAGCTTGCCGTTCAGCACGGGAGGCGGAAAGACGGTGTACTGGTCGAGCACGAGCGTGTCGCCGCGCAGTTCCGCGCCGCGGCGCTGCAGCGGCGTCAGGGACGCGAGCTCGATGCCGAGCGAGCGCAGCAGCTTCGCCTGCGGGATGCCGAGCACCGACACCTGCGACGGCCGGAACGCGAGGTGCCGGTCGTCGAGCACCGAAAGCGAGCCCTTCATGTCGGTCGGAAGCCACACGCCGGGCACGTGATTCCAGAGCTTGATGCCGCCCTGGACGCGCAGGTCCTGGCCATCCGCGCTCAACTGCAGGTCGTTCAGCGAGCGCGGCGAGTAGTCGAGCAGGTAGTTGTTGAAGAGCGCCGACATCGCCTTCCACGATTCGACGACCGTCCCGCCGAGAATGCGGATGTCGTACTGGTTCGGATCGTCGAGGTCGACCGGTTCGCCTGGCCGTTTCGCGATGAGCTGGACGTCGAGATCCTCGACGTGGAAGCCGATGTCGCCGGACAGGTTGAAGTCGACATTGTGCAGATGGATCGTCGGATTGCGGTTCGACACGTGCCGTTCGTTGAACGGGATGGCCGACGAGCGCCGCATCGCAACTTTCTGCATGCCGGGCTGCGTCGTGCCGGCCGCGAGTGCAAACGCTTCCCAGTGCTGGCGCGAGTCGTGCAGCGCAGTCTGCTGCGCGGCGAGGAAGCTGTCGTTCAGGCGGGCGGCCGTGCTGCCGAGCGCAGCGCCGCTCGCGGGGCCCGCGTACGACGGCATCCGGATCGCCATCGCGCCGCTTTCGTCGAAATTGAAATAGCCGGCCGATACCTGATCGCGATAGTGATACAGGTCGAACACGAAATTCTGGTCACGCTTCGTCGGATCGACGGGGCTGATCAGGATGTCCGCGTTCATCGGCATCGAGCGCATGAACTTCACGTCGCCGCCGCGGATGTACATCGCCTGTTGCGGCGCGTTCGCGGGCAGCGCGAAGCCGGCGTGCGAGCCGTCGTCGAGCTTCAGGTCGAGGCCGGCCGGCGTCACGCGCAGCGCGGTGATCCTGATCTTCAGCCGCGGCGGCGGCATCAGCTTGTCGACCGACATCACGAGGTCGTCGCCGGCGAGCCGTGCGATCGGGGTCTCGATCTTCAGCAGATCGGCCATCTTCACGTTGGCCGCACGCATCACCGGCTGCGCGTTGATGCCCGACACGCGCACGCCGGTCGGGTGGAATACGAGCTGGCTGCCGTCGCGAATCGTGAGCGTGCCGGTCAGCGAAAACGGCACCCAGCCATCGCGCTGCATCTCGCCCTGCAGATGGATCACGCCATCGCCTGCCGATACGGCGAGGTTGCGCAGCGGCGCGTTGCGGTAACCGAAGATGTACGTGTTGAAGAGGGCGGTCAGCTTCGCGTTGTCGAGCGTGACCGTGCCTTCATGCACGTCGATCTCGAAACTCGTCGGATCGTCGAACACGATCGGTGCGCCGGCCTGCGTCGGCACGAGTGTCGCGGACAGTTGATGGATGAAGAAGCCAAGGTTGTTGACGATACGGAAATCGACATCGCGCAGGAATGTCATCGCACCGCTCTGGCCCGAGTCGCGCAGCGTGAACGGGCGCGGCTGCGTGAGGCTGAGCGACGCGAGCGACGGCACCGTGCGGGCGATCTGCTGTTCGCGGGCGAGGCGTTCGGCCTTGGTGCGCTCGATCTTCGTCGACGAGACCGACGCGGTCCCGTCGCGCTGCGCGCCCGGTTCCGCGCAGCCGGCGCAGAGCAGCGCGAGCGCAAGCGCGCCGCAGCCGAGCGCACGAGAGGTACCAAGTGAAACCGACGCGGCCGCGCGTCGCGGGCCGCTCATCCAGTCGAAAAATGCCAAAGGCGTGCGATGGCCGCGCCGGACCGCATTCCGCATCGTCTGTCTCCATGTCTTGTCGTGCTCGGCGAGGGCGCGCGGCCGATGCGCGGCGCGGACGTCGATGCCGTGCAGTGTGGCATAGCGTGCTAGAGCGGCGTAACCAAACAGCGGGCGTCCGGGCAGGACCGGCCGGCGCGCGACGGGACAATGGATTCGCGGCGGCGGGGCGGAAAAATCAAACGGTCGTTTGGTTTTGCGGTCGAAGCGGGCGGCGCGCGTTGCGCCGGATCGGCAAACCCGGCGTCGGCGTTGGCTGACGCGGGGTTACATGCCGGATGAAGGCGGTGTCCGATCCGGGGCGCAGACGGCGGGCGGGGGCGACGGACGCACCAGCGCTATCGCCGCCTGCGGACCGATCAGACCAGCATGCTCTGCCGGATTGCATTCTGCGTCGTCTGGTCCAGCTGCAGACCGTTATCGATGTACGACGCCATCGAGCCGTATGACGCGACGACCTGATCGAATGCCGCCTGGATATAGGCGGCTTGCGCACCCTGCAGCGCGGCCATCATGTCGGCAGCATCCTGCCCGCCGCTCTTGCGCGCCTGTGCGACATAGGCGGCGATTTCCGACGCGCTGTAGATGTTGGTCAGCAGATAGTCGGCGAGGATCGTCTGCCGTGGGACACCGAGAATCGTGTGCAGAATGGCCGTCACCCAGCCGGTGCGATCCTTGCCGGCCGTGCAGTGGAAGACCAGGTTGCCGCCGGACGCGGCAAAGCCGGCGAATAGCGTGTGGAAACTCGTCCGTGCCGTTTCCGACGTCACGAACGCCCGATACATGCTTTGCATGAAGGCCGTGGCAGTCGCGCCATCGGTCGGAAGCGGACCAATACTGGCGGCGCCGAGCACGTTGAGGTTCTGCCAGGTGGCGCCGGCCAATGGCACATCCGGCTGCGCGTGAATCTCCGCGGTCGTGCGCAGGTCGCACACGTGCCTGATGCCGAGCGTATCGACCGTTGCGAGGTCAGCCGCGGACAGCGCGAGCGCGGACGACCGGTAGATCACGCCTTTCTTCATCGCTGACCCACTCGCGGTGGCATAACCCGTTCCGTCCGGTCCCCCGGTGTCGCGAAAGTTCGCTGCCGAAGCGAGCCTGGGCGTCGTGACGGGGGCGAGCGCTATCGAGTCGCCGCCGCACGCGGACAGAAGATACGCGTCTCCCAGCATGATGCCGATCGTGCCGGCACTCAGCCGGAGAAAGTGTCGACGGGAAATGTCGTTTTTCTGAGTCATTCACTGGACTTTGTCTGAGACGGTGACGGGGCGTCGCGACCGCCGTTACGATCGAAACCGCCGCCGGCGTGCCGCGCAGCGCGGCAAAGCGGAGATGTGCCATATCGATCGGCATGCAGTCGGACGATGTGCCGTGCGCGTTGATCTCGCGCCGGGCAAGCGCACGGTAGCGATCCGCGACGAATCGGCCATCGTCCTTTTCGATTAAGGCGCGACACAGGTTGCCCCTGCGAATCGCGCAACTTGCCGCACGTGCGACGGCGGCGGCGCGGTAAGATCGGCATCAGTGGCTGGATGGATCACAAAGCATGGTGGCCGACACGGGGGAGGCGTCATGGATCTGAAGGAGCTCGACGTACTGGGAGCGGATGTAGGCGATCACTGGTACTACGCGTCGAAGGCGAGCGCGATCCGTCGGTTTCTGGGCACGTCGGACGCGAACCGCATACTCGACGTCGGTGCCGGCTCGGGCTTCTTTTCGAAGCATTTGCTCGAGCGCACGCAGGCGACGGAAGCATGGTGTGTCGATACGAGCTATGCCGACGATACCGACGGGGAGGCGGCCGGCAAGCCCGTCCATTTTCGCCGTGCCGTCGATCGATTCGATGCCGATCTCGTGCTGCTGATGGATGTCCTTGAGCACGTCGACGACGATGTCGGGTTGCTTGCCCGCTACGTGGCGGGGGCGCCGAAGGGCAGCCGGTTCCTGATCACGGTTCCCGCGTTTCAGTTCCTGTGGAGCGCGCATGACGATTTTCTCGAGCACAAGCGCAGGTATACGCTCGCCGGTCTCGAAGACGTCGCGCGTCGTGCGGGGCTGGAGGTCGAGCGCGGCGCGTATTATTTCGGCCTCACGTTCCCGCTCGCGGCGGCATTGCGACTGAGCGAGCGGGCGCGTCGACAACCGCGCGAACCGGCGTCGCAGTTGCGCCGGCACCATCCGGTCGTCAACGGTTTGCTCAAGCTGATCTGCCGAGCCGAGCTACCGATGTTCCGGTTCAACCGGGTGGCGGGCCTCACGGTCATCTGTGTCGCGCGTCGACGGTAAGCATGCGGCGGATCGCATGGCCGGAGCGTGACGAGCGGGATGCACGTTGCCGCCCGTATCGAAGCCGTCTTGTCCCGTTTGATCATGTCGCAAAAAATTTCACGGGAACATGCACAAAATGCATGCGACCCGTTCTAAACCGGCCAACTGTCTGTTATAATTTTTTTCTTTCGGGGCGTAGCGCAGCCTGGTAGCGTACCTGCATGGGGTGCAGGTGGTCGGAGGTTCAAATCCTCTCGCCCCGACCAGACAAAGAACCCGCGTCAGTTCAGGCTGACGCGGGTTTTTTCTTGCCGGTCGCTTTTTTGCACATCCCGGCGCGGCCCCGGTAAAATGCAAGGTTGATCCACGGAAAGCGCCGTGATTTAGCGGAAGAGGATTCCCCGAACATGACTGATCTTCGTCTTACCATGCGGTTTGCTGCAGTGCTCGCCACCGGCGCGCTCGTTGCCGGTTGCGGTACGTCGTCGCCCACGAAAGTGGACTACAAGAGCGATTCGAAATCGAAGGAAGCGTCGCTCGCAGTGCCGCCCAACATGCTCGACGAGACGGCCGATCAGCGTTCGCTGCCGCCACAGGGCGGCGCGACTTCCCTGTCCGCGCTTCAGCAGGTGCAGCACGCGGCGCCCGCGACGGACACCGTCGCGCCCGCCGTGACCGGCATGCATATTCAGCGCGATGGCACCGAGAGCTGGCTCGTGATCGACAGCAAGAAGCCCGCCGACATCTGGCCGCAAGTTCGCCGTTTCTGGCAGGAGCAGGGCTTCCTGCTCGTCGTCGACCAGCGCGACAAGGGCGTGATGGAAACCGACTGGAACGAAACCCATCCGCAGATCAACGACGGCCTGATCCGCAGCGTGATCTCGAAGGCGATGGGCAATTCGTACGTGACCGCCGAGCGCAACAAGTACCGCACGCGCCTCGATTCGGCGCCGAACGGCGGCACCTACGTGTTCATCAGCCAGAAGGGCATGCGCGAGGCGATCACCGGCGCGAACAACGATTCGAGCAAGTGGGAAGCGAAACCGAACGATCCGGCGCTCGAGACCGAATACCTGAAGCGGCTGATGGCGGTGCTCGCACAGAACGATCAGCGCGCGAAGAATGGCGAGCCGCCGATCGCGAACATCAACGACAACACGGTGCCGAAGGACAAGAAGGCGGATACTGACGCATCGAAGGCCGCCGCCGCTGCGATCGCTGCGCAGAACGTCGCGCGTACGTCGTCGCAAGCGAACGACGTCGATTCGGCCGCGGTGCCGTCCGAAGTCACGCTCGGCGAGCCGTACGACCGGTCGTGGCTGCATGTCGGCCTCGCACTCGATCGCGCGAACTTCACGGTTGACGATCGCGATCGCACGAAGGGTCTGTTTTTCGTGCGTTATGTCGATCCGAAGGATCTCAGCTCGGCCGAGCAGGGCTTCTGGAGCCAGCTGTTCCACGGCAAGAAGGAAAAGCAGGCGAAGCAGTATCGCGTCAACGTGAAGGCGCTGACACCCGACCAGACGCGTGTGGCAGTCGTCGATGACTCGGGCGCGATCGATACGTCGGGTCCGGCCCGGCAGATCATGGGGCTGCTCGTGAATCAGTTGCGCTGATCGCGGTACGCTCCCGCTCTTCGAAAAAGCCCGCCTTCCGGCGGGCTTTTTTATGGTCGCGCGCGCCTGCCGATTCTGGCGTGTGTGGGACGTTCGTGTCCCTCTATCGTGACGTTACGTAACATTCGCGCGTTACGGCGGCAGAACGGGTGTTACATCGTCGTGACCGAGAAAAATATCCTTATAGATCAATGCCATGCTTTCGAAAGTGCACCTGGCACGCAAACTGCTTTATAAGTGGGAATCGTTAGGACAGGGAGGATGGCGTCAGAGACCGGGCGGGTGTCGCGAGCGCCCGAACAACGGTTTCGACGTCTTCAGATGCCAGCGCTGCGAGCGCTGGCGTAACCGATGACGACCCGCGCCGCGCGCGGGTCTCGATGGCCCCGTCGCCTATCCTCGTAGGGCGACGGTTTCGCCCGCGCTTCTTCTGAAGCGCGGGCAATTTTTTTGGTGCGGCCGAAATGCGAGGCATGGCGATCCGGCGGGTGCTGGATTCGCTGATTCGCAATCTTTTCTGAATTGTGTGGGGGGGGGCGTTGGCGCGTGTTCGTCGAGCGCCGCGACGGCCAGGTCGCTTTGGCCGTGCATGCGCGTTCCGCGCACATTCCGGCTTGTCGCGAAGCAGCCTGGGACTGGATTGATCGGCCCGGGATCCGTGTGCTGTCGAAGCTCGCGTGAGCAGGGTGGTGCGGCCGGACGTGTTGCCGGCCGCCGCGACGCGTCAGTGCGACGTGTCGGGTACGTCGAGAATCAGGATGATCGTCCAGTCGGCGTCGCCGTCGTGGTGATACTGGCGTTCGGCGACGATGAACGGTTGCTGCTTGCCTTGCGGGCCGAGGAACAGCACGTCGCCCTCCATTGGCAGGCACTCGATCGGCGGCAGCGCGAGAAAGGCGTCTTCCGAGCCACGCGGCATCAGTTGCTTGATCTTGCGAGTGGCTGCTTCGGTCCACTCGATGTCGAGTTGAATGTTGCTCATGCTGTCCTCCGCACCGGGGTGCGCACGGGTGGAAAATTTCGGTGCGCGACTTTAGCACAGCGCGCAGGCGCCGCAACCAAAAAAGCCGAACCCGGTTGCCCGGATTCGGCCTTTCGCTTGTGCGGTGCCGCCGAACTTACTGGCTGGCAGCGTCTGCCGGAGCGGCCTTGGCGGCCTTCTTGCCAGCCTTCTTCGCTGCCTTGTGGTGAGCAGCCTTCTTGCCGTGGTGCTCTTCCTGAGCCGCCGGCTGTGCAGCCTCGGCTGCTTGCTGCTGTTGCAGTGCCTGTGCGCGCTGCTCGATCTCGGCGATCTTGGCCGGGTCGGTGATGGTCTGGATTTGCGTGCTCTCTTGCGCATACGCTGCGCCAGTCAGCGCCGACATCGCGACCAGAATAGCCAGGGACGTCTTCTTCATTGCTTTACCTCCGCTAAGTGGTGATGAACCCGAATGTTGCCGTTTTGTCTGGCGACTGCAATCGAGTGCGTGTCGAGTGTAACAAAAGTGACGGATCAATGTGCACCGGATCGCCGTGCAGCGCAAGGCCCCGTTGAAGTCGCGCAACACTTCGTGCATTCCGTCATGCGCATGCCATCCAGGCGGAGGCGCCGTCGTTTTTGCACGCGTCGCCATCAAAACCAGCCGAGCCACCGGTAGACGTGGAACTGCGCGATACCGATCAACTCGTGCAATACCAGATCCGCGTCTTCCAGGTTCTGCCAGCGGGGCAGCCAGCCCGTTTGCGCGCGCCGGTGGGTGGAATAAACGGGCTGCGGATCGATGCCGAAGCGGCGGAAATCGAGCAATGCGCGGCGCATCTGGTAGGACGACGCGACGAGAATGCGCGAGTCGTCATGTTGTGAGCGTAGTATAGAAGCGGTGAATTTCGCATTTTCATAGGTGGTGCGGCTGTTCGGCTCGAGAACGAGGTCGTCTGGAGCGACGCCTTCCGCGATCAGCCGGCGCCCGTAGACGGCCGCCTCGGTTTCGCCGTGATGTTGCGGGTCGCCGCCCGACATCACCACGGTGCAGCGGGTGGCCTGCTCGCGGCACGTGCGGTAGAGCGCCGCGGTCGTGCGGATGCGTGCTTCCCCGTCGGGCGGCGGCCGCAAGCCGGTGTCGCTGCGCCGTGTGCCGATGCCGATGATGATCAGTGTGGTGCGGCCGTGCATGTCGGGGTGCTCGACCGGCGTCACGCCTGCCTCGGTCCATGCGATGAGCGGCGCGGTGAGCCAGCCTGTCGCGAGCAGCCAGAGCAGCGCGACGCTCGCGATCGCGATGAGTCTTCGCCGCTTGCGGAAGAGCATGAAACCGATGAAGAGAAGTACAAATGAATCGAACAGAATCAATTTGATTGGGGTATGGTGTCTTTTTATGGACGGCTGACGATCCGGCCCTGACGCGACGCCGAACGTCGGCCCCCAGAATCGGTGGCGGTATCGGCGGGTGGAGCTCCCGCCCGGCGCGCCGCTTCGCATTGTCGCTGCACTTTAAGAAAGAATCGAGATGGCCACGTATTCCAACGAAGCGGTGCTCGACGCATTGAGACGAGTGCAGTACCGCCAGGTACCGTGGGCGCGCCGCCCGGGCGTGTTCGAGTATCTCCGGTCACTGGGGCTGATGGACACGGTCAGGCAGAAGACGGTTGCCCCCGCGCCGGGTTTCCATGCACCGGTCGACATCGCGGTGCTGACCGATAGTGGTCGGGCCGAATGCGCGCGACTCGAGCGCGACGAAAAATTACTTTCCTGGACCGATCGCCGTATGGACGACTACGCGTTAAGCGAAGCGAGCGCCGTGGCGATTCTCGAAAGCCGCCTGTAGCGGCGCACTCCTGACCTCGCGCCGTCGCCGGCGACACTCAAAAAAAAGCCCGTATCGCGAGGATACGGGCGTACCGGATACTTTTGCTGTTGCCACGCTGTGCTCATGGCAACGGATGTGACTTGTCGTATGTCGAGCAGTTCCCGAATTCGGGAATTTTCTTTGACGAAATCCTGTGGACTACGGATGACGCGGCATGTCCGTCGGTTGCGAGCCGATGCGCGCACGTGCGTTGCTGGCGATGTCGCCGCGCAAATCGCCGCGCGGCACGGTCGGTCGATTGAGCGGCGTGGCGGGCGGTTGCTGGCGAAGGGTGTTTCGGTGATCCTGCTGGCGGTGAGGTGGCTTCGCGCGATCGTCGGCGTGAGCGGGGGCGGTCGACGCCAGCGAAATGACAATGCCGCATGCGACGAGCAGTGACATTGGTTTCATGGCGGGGCTCCCTTCAAGCCATCGGCGCGGCTTGTTGATATGTCGCTAAGGTAAGCGAGGGAGTGCAGGCTAGCTGTAAATAATAGTAAATAGATGTATCGCGGCACGACAGCGGTAATCGACGACGCGGGCGCCGCGAAAAGCGCGTGGCGCCGAAAGAAGCCGGGCGGCCGAAGCCGCCCGATCGAGCATGCGTTACGCCATCTTCACGGGGGCGCGCCAGGATTCCGGATTGGTCCAGAAGGCGCCGCGCAATCGGTCGCGGCTCGGCGGTGCAGGCGGCTTCGCCGCGCTTGCCCCGATGCGCCCGCGCAGCGAGATCTGACGGCCGCTCGTGCCGAGGCGCTTGACGATTTCGGCGAGCGTACCGTCTGCCTGCCATTCGTCGAAGCGACGGCGGCAGGTCGGCGGCGACGGATAGCGACCCGGCAGCTTCGACCAGCCTTCACCCGTCGACAGTACCCACAGCACGGCGTTTACCACCGAGCGGGCCTCCACGCGGGGGCGGCCGCGCCGTTCACTGCGTGCGGGTTCCGAGCAAAACAGACCTTCGACCAGCGCCCACTCGTTATCTCTCAAATCGTCGAACAGCATCATGTCCTCACCTCAGCGAAGCTAACTCCGGTGCGCTGCCCTGCGCCGCGCACTCTTCAAGCACTCGAGCGTCGAGTGCCGGGTGGGGGCGTCCGGTTGACCGGCAGCGGCGTTTCTGCCTTCCGTCCGACTAAACCTGCGCCCTGTGCGTCAGGTAAAGCACGATGTGTGCCATGCCGGAGGCGATTCCCTCGAGAGCCGCTTGGCAGCGGGCTAACGGCTAAGTCAGCTAGGGGCGTATAAGACGCCAAAATAACCCGCCAGCAAATCAGGACAATCACCAATCTTGTGCAACTCGCCCGTGCCACGTGCGTTTCCGTGGATATTGCACCGCAGCGAAACATGTGTGGCCGGTGCCGGATTCGCACATCGGAGCCGATTTCGCGCATTAAAATCGTGCATCGATATCGACGATTGATGAGGTGAGGAGATGAACGTTACGCTGCGCCAGCTTCGCGTATTCATCGAGGTTGCGCGGCTGCGGAGCTTCAGTCGCGCGGGCGACGAGATCGGACTCACGCAGTCTGCGGTCAGTCGTTGCGTGCGCGAACTCGAGGCCGAGCTCGGGCTGAAGCTGATCGACCGGACGACCCGCGACGTGCAGTTGACCGACGTCGGGGTGAACCTGATCGCGAGCGTGTCCCGCCTGATCGACGATCTGGACGACACGCTGCGCGAGATTCGCGAGATCGGCGAGCAGCGGCGGGGACGCGTGATCGTCGCCGCGAGTCCGACGATTGCGTGCCGGCTGATGCCGCGCGTCGTCGCGGCCTGCGAGCGCCAGTTTCCGTTCGTCACGCTCGGCCTGCGCGACGACGTGCAGAGCGACGTGCTGCGAAAGGTGAAGTCGAGCGAGGTCGATTTCGGCGTCGTCATCGGGCCGCTCGCCGTTGCGGACCTCGTCTGCGAACCGCTGATGACCGACTCGTTCTGCCTGGTCGCGCGCGCCGATCATCCGCTCGCGGCGCGGGCCGAGGTGCCCTGGACGGCGCTCGACGGCGAGCGCCTCGTCCTGCTTGACCATGCGTCCGGAAGCCGGCCATTGATCGACGCCGCGCTGGCTGCCCATCGGGTGAACGCGACGGTCATGCAGGAGCTCGGGCATTCGGCGACGGTATTCGCGCTCGTCGAGGCTGGCGTCGGCGTGAGCGTGCAGCCGTGGCTGTCGCTGCCGCTGCCGGCGGGATCGTCGCTGGTTGCGCGGCCGCTGACGCCGCGTACCGAGCGCACCGTCGAGCTGGTGCGCCGCCGCGACCGGTCGCTGTCGCCGGCCGCGCAGGCGATCTGGGAACTCGCGCGCCAGATGCCGGCGCGGGCGGAAGACCTCGACTGAGGGTGCTGAACCGGCGCGCACACCGGTACACTGCGTGGATCGTGTTCCTCGGTGGCGGTTCTCGATGACGCATTCCGCAGATGTCGGCCCGGCGACGGGTGAGCCGACGGCACGCAGCGCGGTCCAGGCGCTGCGTCCGTCGCTGATCAGGGAAGTCGCGAACGCCGGCTTCGGCGTACCCGACGTGCTGCCGTTCTGGTTCGGCGAATCCGATCGCGTGACGCCGGCATTCATTCGCGACGCGGCTGCCGCGGCACTGCGCGACGGCGCAACCTTCTACACGCACAATCTCGGCACGATACCGTTGCGCAACGCGATTGCGGCCTATGTGAGCGCGCGTCACGGCGCGACCGAGGCCGATGCGATCGCCGTGACGAGTTCGGGCGTGAGCGCGCTGATGCTGGTCGCGCAGCTGCTGGTCGGCCCGGGCGATCGCGTCGTCGCGGTCACGCCGCTCTGGCCGAACCTCGTTGAAATCCCGAAGATACTCGGTGCACAAGTCGAGTGCATACCGCTCCGCCATGGTGATGCGGGCTGGGGGCTCGACATCGACCGGCTGCTCGCGGCGCTGACGCCAGGCACACGAATGCTGTTCGTGAACTCGCCGAACAATCCGACCGGCTGGGCGATGTCCTGCGACGACCAGCGCGCCGTGCTCGCGCATTGCCGGCGTCACGGCATCTGGGTCGTCTCCGACGAAGTGTACGAACGGCTCGCGTTCGTCGCAGACGGCGCGCCGTCGTTTCTCGACATCGCGTCGCGCGACGAGCGGGTCATCGTCGTGAATTCGTTCTCCAAGGCCTGGGCGATGACGGGCTGGCGGCTCGGATGGCTGGTCGCGCCGGCGTCGATCATGGGCGATCTGTCGAAGCTGGTCGAATACAACACGTCGTGCGCGCCGGGTTTCATCCAGGCCGCGGGGGAAGTCGCGCTGCGCGACGGCGAGCCGTTCGTGCAGTCGTTCGTTGCGGCGCTGCGTGCCGCACGTGACCACCTGGTTGCCGCGCTGCGCGCGTTGCCGGGCGTCGATGTGCCGCCTCCGCCGGGCGCGATGTACCTGTTCCTGCGTTTGCCGGGCGCGGACGACAGTCTCGCGTTTTGCAAGTCGCTGGTGCGCGAGGTCGGGCTTGGGCTGGCGCCGGGGCGCGCGTTCGGTCCGGAGGGGGAAGGGTTCGTGCGCTGGTGCTACGCGTGCGATCCGGTGCGGCTCGACGCGGGCGTCGAGCGCCTGCGGGCGTTCGTCGCGCGCGGCGCGGGCCTGCGTTGAGGCGGGACCGAGCTGCGGCGGCGGGTCGTTCGGCTCATCTTTACGCACCGGGCAATTTTGCGTAAGATGGCGCTCAGTCACGCGGTTCCGTCGTTGAGCCGTGCTGTTCCGTCCGGTTTGGGCCTGGCTTGAAGTTGGTTCGCCGCCCCCGGTTCGTGCTCCCATCAATATGACCGATCAGAATCGGGCGAGCGCGTCTTCCGTTCCTTTCGTCTGTTTGTTGATCCGGTTCGTTTGACCACAGGGTCTGGCCTAGCTGCATGAATACCCAAGAGGCGAAGATCGTCCTCGAGACTGCCTTGATCTGCGCGCAAGAACCGCTGAAACTCGGCGATTTGCGCAAGCTCTTTGCCGACGTCGTGTCGGCTGACACGGTCCGCACGTTGCTCGAAGATCTGAAACAGGATTGGTCCGGCCGCGGTGTCGAATTGGTGGCGCTGGCAACCGGATGGCGCTTTCAGAGCAAGCCGGCGATGCGCCAGTATCTGGACCGGCTGCATCCCGAGAAGCCGCCGAAATATTCGCGTGCGGTGCTCGAAACGCTCGCGATCATCGCGTATCGGCAACCCGTCACGCGCGGCGACATCGAAGAGATTCGCGGCGTCACGGTCAATACGCAGGTGGTCAAGCAGCTCGAGGATCGCGGCTGGATCGAGGTGATCGGGCATCGCGACGTGCCGGGACGTCCGGCGCTGTACGCGACGACCAAGCAGTTCCTCGACGATCTCGGACTGAAGGCGCTCGACGACCTGCCGGCGCTCGAGGAGCCGGCCGCGAACATCGAGGCTGCGTTGCTCGCGCAGCAGGCGATGGACTTCGACGGCGATGCGCCGGTAGCGGACGGGGTGCCGGAAGCCGGCGAAGCGGCGGCCGACGTGTCGCACATGCGGCCGGATGAATTGCCGGACGCCGCCGCGGCGGAAGGTACGTCGACGCAGGAAATGCCGAACCGCGATACGCTGGGAACTGATCGCGTTCAGATGGAACAGGGCGGCGCCGACGCAGCGCCGGCCGGCGGGCAGCCCGAGCCGCTGCGCGCGGAAGGGAACGAGGAAGATCGCAAGGCGACCGCCGACGCGGTTGCCGGAGACGGAGCGGAAGCGGCCGGCGACATGCCGGGCGAGGCTGGCCAGGCCGATGCCTCACGCGCCCGTCCCGCTGAGGGCGAGCTGCTGGACGATACGTCCGACAGCCTCGCCGACGCCGTACGCAGTGCGAGCGCGCCCATCGGCGCCGACGCACTGCCGGACGACGAAGCAGAACCCGAACAGCGCCGCGCCTGATTGCGGCCGACTTCTTGCCGCGCCCGAGCCGGGCGCGAGACCTGACATTTTGAGGTTGTTTTGACTGATATCCACGATATTGAATCGTCCGCGCCTGCCGTGCAGGCCGCGCGTGCTGACGATGCGCCGGAGCAGGATGCTCCGGCCACGGGTGGTGACGAGCGTCCCCGCCGCGGGCTGCGGCGCGGCCCGCGCAGCCTGATCGCGCGCCGCCGCGCGGCGGCCAAGTCGAAGGGCGATGGCGAGTCGCAGGGCGGCGAAGGCGCGGACGCGCAACCGGCCGCGGCCGCGGAAGCTCAGCCCGCACGCGCGCCGCGCAAGGAAGGCGCGGCCAAGGGCGGCCGCAAGCCGGCCGGTAAGCGTGAAGGTGCGGCCAAGGGTGCCCAGGGCGGGCAAGGCGGCCAGGGGCGGCGCGGCGGTTCGGCGAAGGCCGAGGGTGGCGCTGCGAAGGCCGAGGGTGGCGCTGCGAAGGCCGAGGGCGGCGCAGCGAAGGCCGACGGCGACGCAGCGTCGCAGGACGACCTGTTTGCCTATGTGACGTCGCCGGCGTTCGATGCCGACAATTCGGCGGGCGGCAGCGGCGTACGTGCGCCGATGCTGCGTCGCGGCCGCAACCAGCCGACGAACAAGCGCGTGCTGTCGCCGGACGACGATGCGCCGAAGCTCCACAAGGTGCTCGCAGAAGCCGGCATGGGCTCGCGCCGCGAAATGGAAGAGCTGATCGTCGCCGGCCGCGTGTCGGTGAACGGTGAACCCGCGCACATCGGCCAGCGCATCATGCCGACCGACCAGGTCCGTATCAACGGCAAGCCGGTCAAGCGCAAGCTGCCGAACAAGCCGCCGCGCGTGCTGCTGTATCACAAGCCGACGGGCGAGATCGTCAGCCACGCGGACCCGGAAGGTCGTCCGTCGGTGTTCGATCGCCTGCCCCCGATGAAGACGGCGAAATGGCTCGCGGTGGGTCGTCTCGACTTCAACACCGAAGGTCTGCTGATGCTGACGACGTCGGGCGATCTCGCAAACCGTTTCATGCATCCGCGCTACAGCGTCGAGCGCGAGTATGCGGTGCGCGTCGTCGGCGAACTGTCCGAAGGGATGCGGCAGAAGCTGCTGCACGGCGTCGAACTCGATGACGGCCCGGCGAACTTCCTGCGCATCCGCGACGGCGGCGGCGAAGGCACGAACCATTGGTATCACGTCGCGCTGGCAGAAGGCCGCAACCGCGAAGTGCGCCGGATGTTCGAGGCGGCCGGCCTGATGGTGAGTCGCCTGATCCGTACCCGTCACGGTCCGATTCCGCTTCCGCGCGGCCTGAAGCGCGGTCGTTGGGAAGAGCTCGACGAAGCGCAGGTGCGCAAGCTGATGGCGACCGTCGGCCTCAAGGCGCCGTCCGAGGAAAAGGGCAAGCGTGGTGGTGGCGGGCAGGCCGAGCGCCGCCAACCGGATCCGATGCAGACATCGATGGGCTTCATCAGCCGCGAGCCGGTGCTGACCACGCATGGTCAGCTCGATCAGCCGCGTCGCGGTGGCGGTCGACGTGGCGCCCCGGGCTTGCCCGGCCTGAGCGGCTACGGCAGCCTGCCGGTTTCGCCGTCGGGCTATGGCAACCGCTCGGGTGGCGGTCGCGATGTCGATGGCAACCGCGCGTCGTATGGCGCCGGCCCCAAGCGTGAAGGCGCGGCCGGCAAGCGCAGCGGCGGCAAGGGCGGCAATCGCAATCCCAACGGCAATCGCGCCGAAGGCGCCGGCAACGGCGGTGGTGGCGCGCGCGGCGGCCAGCGTCCGCAGCGCAGTCGCTCGCGCAGTCGCTGAGCGTTTCCGGGCGGTCGGCGGCGTGAAGCCGCCGGTGTGCCGGCAATATCGGTGCGAGTCCGGTCGGGTCGGCACTTTGCCTTGCGTGGTTTGCTTTTGACTGTATATATATCGCGCTGCCGGATTGTGCCGCCTGGTCGGACAGTCCGGTTTCGCATTTTTGGTCGGTAAAGGCGGTCTGGACGCTGCTTTTACCGGCTGGCTTGGCGTTTGCGCCAAAAATCGCTATAATCGCGGAGTCGCTGGGCGTACGGATTCAATGTGCGGCTCAGGTGCGACCACCAGTAAGAAGATGGGCGTTCCGCCCATTTTTTTTTGCTGAAACGGTTAGGCATCTCGGGTAGCGCTTCCTGCGCCGGCTAAGGCGCGCGCCCGCGGGTGAATCGCGAGCGGCGGGCGCGAACACCTGAGAGGACACTGTGCAACTGACGGAACTGATAGAAACCACGGTCACCGGGCTCGGCTACGAGCTGGTGGATCTCGAGCGCACCGGGCGCGGCATGCTTTGCATCTATATCGATCAGCCTGCCGGCATCTCGCTCGAAGATTGCGAAAAGGTCACACGTCAGCTCCAGCACGTCTTGACGGTCGAAAACATCGATTACGAACGGCTCGAAGTCTCGTCCCCGGGGCTCGACCGCCCGTTGAAGAAGCTGGCCGACTTCGAGCGCTTCGCTGGCAGCGAAGTTTCCGTGACCTTGAAAAAGCCGCTGGACGGGCGCAAGACGTACCGGGGCATTCTGCACGCGCCGAATGGCGAAACGATCGGTTTGGAATTTGAGAGGAAGAAGGGCGAGGCAGCCATGCTGGATTTCACGCTGGCCGATATCGACAAAGCCCGCCTGATTCCGCAAGTTGACTTTAGGAGCCGCAAATAATGAGTCGCGAAGTTTTGATGCTGGTGGATGCGCTGGCGCGCGAGAAAAACGTCGACAAGGATGTGGTGCTGGGCGCCCTCGAGGCTGCGCTCGCGTCCGCGTCCAAGAAGCTGTTCGACGAAGGCGCCGAAATCCGCGTCCATATCGATCGCGAAAGCGGCGAGCACGAAACCTTCCGTCGCTGGCTCGTCGTGCCCGACGAGGCAGGCTTGCAGGAGCCGGATCGCGAGATCCTGCTGTTCGAAGCGCGTGAGCAGAAGCCCGACGTCGAAGTCGGCGAATTCATCGAGGAGCCGGTGCCGTCGATCGAGTTCGGCCGTATCGGCGCGCAGGCCGCCAAGCAGGTGATCCTGCAGAAGGTGCGCGACGCCGAGCGCGAGCAGATCCTGAACGACTACCTCGAGCGCGGCGAAAAGATCATGACGGGCACGGTGAAGCGCCTCGACAAGGGCAACTTCATCGTCGAATCGGGCCGTGTCGAAGCGCTGCTGCGCCGCGACCAGCTGATCCCGAAGGAAAACCTGCGCGTGGGTGACCGCGTGCGTGCATACATCGCGAAGGTCGACCGCACCGCGCGCGGCCCGCAGATCGAACTCTCGCGCACGGCGCCCGAGTTCCTGATGAAGCTGTTCGAGATGGAAGTGCCGGAAATCGAGCAGGGCCTGCTCGAGATCAAGGCAGCCGCTCGCGATCCGGGCGTGCGCGCGAAGATCGGCGTGATCGCCTACGACAAGCGGATCGACCCGATCGGCACCTGCGTCGGCATCCGCGGTTCGCGCGTGCAGGCCGTGCGCAACGAGCTCGGTGGCGAAAACATCGACATCGTGCTATGGTCCGAGGATCCCGCCCAGTTCGTGATCGGCGCGCTCGCGCCGGCAGCCGTCCAGTCGATCGTCGTCGATGAAGAAAAGCACTCGATGGACGTCGTCGTCGACGAGAACGAGCTGGCTGTCGCGATCGGCCGCAGCGGTCAGAACGTTCGCCTTGCCGGCGAGCTGACCGGCTGGCAGATCAATATCATGACGCCGGACGAATCCGCCCTGAAGCAGGGTGAAGAGCGCGATCGACTGCGTTCGCTGTTCATGGCGCGTCTCGACGTCGACGAAGAAGTTGCCGACATCCTGATCGACGAAGGCTTCACGAGCCTCGAAGAGATCGCTTACGTGCCGCTCAACGAAATGCTCGAAATCGAGGCGTTCGACGAGGACACCGTGCACGAGTTGCGCAACCGCGCACGCGACGCACTGTTGACGATGGCGATCGCGAACGAAGAAAAGGTCGAAAACGCAGCGCTGGATTTGAAGGGCCTCGACGGCGTGACGCCGGAGTTGCTCGCGAAGCTGGCCGAACACGGCATGCAGACGCGGGACGATCTCGCCGAGCTGGCTGTGGATGAACTGGTCGACATGACCGGGATGGAAGAGGATGCCGCTAAGGCGTTGATCATGAAAGCACGTGAACACTGGTTCCAGTGAGAAATGACCATGGCGCACTGATTTGATGGCGGCCGTATGGCCTGACCCGATGCTAACCGCAAGGAATCGGTCCTTGCACTAAGAGGAATGAATGGCGAGTAACAACGTAGCCCAATTTGCCGCGGAACTGAAAATGCCTGCTGGTGTGCTGCTCGAACAGCTGCAGGCAGCGGGCGTCCAGAAAGCGAGTGAAGACGATGCGCTGTCCGAGGCGGACAAGGCGCGTCTGCTCGATCATTTGCGCAAGTCGCACGGCGCAACCGACGGCGACAAGCGCAAGATCACGCTGACCCGCAAGCATACGTCGGAGATCAAGCAGTCTGACGCGACGGGCAAGGCTCGCACCATTCAGGTCGAGGTCCGCAAGAAGCGTACGTTCGTCAAGCGCGACGACGTGGCCGAGGGTGCGGAGCAGGGTCAGGCGCAGGTCGCCGAAGCGGATGACGATGCGGATCTGAAGCGTCGCGAGGAAGAAGCGCGCCGCGAGGCCGAGCTGCTCGAAAAGCAGGCGCAGGAACTGCGCGAGCGCCAGGAACGCCTCGAGCGCGAGGAAGCCGAGCGCCGTGCCCGCGAGGAAGCGGCCGAAGCCGAGCGCCGCCGTGCCGAGGAAGAAGCAGCGGCGAAGCGCGCCGCGGCCGAAGCCGCAGCGGCACAGCAGGCTGCGGCCCAGCAGGCCGCTGAAGCCAAGCAGGAAGCAACCGGTGCGCAGTCCGCGCAGGACGAAGCACGCGCGGCCGCCGAACGTGCGGCCCAGCGTGAAGCGGCGAAGAAGGCCGAGGACGCTGCCCGCGAGGCGGCCGACAAGGCGCGGGCCGAGCAGGAAGAGATTCGCAAGCGTCGCGAGGCGGCCGAGGCCGAAGCGCGCGCGATCCGCGAAATGATGAACACGCCGCGCAAGGCCGTGGTCAAGGCAGTCGAGCCGCCGAAGCCGGTGGAACCGCCGAAGCCGGCCGAAGCGAAGGGCACGCTGCACAAGCCGGCCAAGCCGGCAGGCGCAGGCGCGCAGGCACGTCCGGCCGTGAAGAAGCCGGCCGGCGCAGCGCCGGCGACGACGCAGGCACCGGCAGGCGCGGGCGACCGCAACAAGAAGCCGGGCGGCGGCAAGGGCGGCTGGCAGGACGACGCGGCCAAGCGCCGCGGCATCAAGACGCGCGGCGATTCGAGCGGTGGCGTCGACCGCGGTTGGCGCGGCGGCCCGAAGGGTCGCGGCCGTCACCAGGACAGCGCATCGACGTTCCAGGCACCGACCGAGCCGATCGTGCGTGAAGTGCACGTGCCGGAAACCATCTCGGTTGCCGATCTTGCACACAAGATGTCGATCAAGGCCTCCGAAGTCATCAAGGTGATGATGAAGATGGGCCAGATGGTCACGATCAACCAGGTGCTGGACCAGGAAACGGCGATGATCGTCGTCGAGGAACTGGGTCACCGCGCGGTCGCCGCGAAGCTGGACGATCCGGAAGCACTGCTGGTCGAAGGCGAGACCGGTACCGATGCGGAGCAACTGCCGCGTCCGCCGGTCGTCACCGTGATGGGTCACGTCGACCACGGCAAGACCTCGCTGCTCGACCACATCCGCCGCGCGAAGGTTGCAGCGGGCGAAGCGGGCGGCATTACGCAGCACATCGGCGCATATCACGTCGAAACGCCGCGCGGTGTCATCACGTTCCTCGATACGCCGGGTCACGAGGCGTTCACGGCAATGCGTGCACGCGGCGCGAAGGCGACCGACATCGTCGTGCTGGTGGTGGCTGCCGACGACGGCGTGATGCCGCAGACGAAGGAAGCCATCGCTCACGCGAAGGCGGGTGGCGTGCCGATCGTCGTGGCGATCAACAAGATCGACAAGCCGGAAGCGAACCCGGACCGCGTCAAGCAGGAACTGGTCGCGGAAGGCGTCGTGCCGGAAGAATACGGTGGCGATTCGCCGTTCGTGCCGGTGTCGGCGAAGACGGGTGCCGGTATCGACGACCTGCTCGAGAACGTGCTGCTGCAGGCCGAAGTGCTGGAACTGAAGGCACCGATCGAGGCGCCGGCCAAGGGCATCGTGATCGAAGCGAAGCTGGATAAGGGCAAGGGCCCGGTCGCGACGATCCTGGTGCAGTCCGGTACGCTGAACCGCGGCGACATCGTGCTGGCAGGCACGGCTTATGGCCGCGTGCGTGCGATGCTCGACGAGAACGGCAAGCCGACGAAGGAAGCCGGCCCGTCGATCCCGGTCGAAATCCAGGGTCTGTCGGAAGTGCCGGGTGCAGGCGAGGAAGTGATCGTGCTGCCGGACGAGCGCAAGGCGCGCGAAATCGCGCTGTTCCGCCAGGGCAAGTTCCGCGACGTCAAGCTGGCGAAGCAGCAGGCCGCGAAGCTGGAAAGCATGCTCGAGCAGATGGGCGAAGGCGAAGTGCAGAACCTGCCGCTCATCATCAAGGCGGACGTGCAGGGCTCGCAGGAAGCACTCGTGCAGTCGCTGCTCAAGCTGTCGACCGACGAAGTGCGCGTGCAGATCGTGCACAGCGCGGTGGGCGGCATCAGCGAAAACGACGTCAACCTCGCGACGGCATCGAAGGCGGTCATCATCGGCTTCAACACGCGTGCGGATGCACAGGCGCGCAAGCTGGCCGAAGCGAACGGTATCGACATTCGCTACTACAACATCATCTACGACGCAGTGGATGAGGTGAAGGCCGCGATGTCGGGCATGCTGGCGCCGGAGAAGCGCGAAGTCGTGACGGGCATGGTCGAGGTGCGCCAGGTGTTCAAGGTGCCGAAGGTCGGTACGGTTGCCGGCTGTATGGTCACCGACGGTATCGTCAAGCGTTCGTCGTCGGTTCGCGTGCTGCGCAACAACGTCGTGATCTTCACGGGCGAACTCGAATCGCTGAAGCGCTTCAAGGACGACGTGAAGGAAGTCAAGCAAGGCTTCGAGTGCGGTATGTCGGTGAAGAACTTCAACGACGTCATCGAAGGCGACCAGTTCGAAGTCTTCGAAGTGACCGAAGTCGCACGTACGCTGTAATCATCGCGTATCGGCTCGTGGGCGGGGCAGGCTTGAGCCTGTCCCGCCCATTTTCATGGTGGCGTGCCAACAGCGCGCCGCTTTATCCTGATAAACGGATCACGGATCGATCATGTCCAGGAAACGTACTTCCCCCAATCGCAACGTTCAGATTGCAGACCAGATTCAACGCGATCTGTCCGAACTCATCATGCGCGAGGTCAAGGACCCGCGCATCGGCATCGTGACCATCCAGAGTGTGGAGCTCACGCCGGACTACGCGCACGCGAAGGTCTATTTCACGGCGCTCACCGGTGATCCGGAGAAGACGCAGGAAGCGCTGAACCACGCATCGGGTCACCTGCACAACCTGCTGTTCAAGCGCCTGCACATCCATACGGTGCCGACGCTGCATTTCCATTACGACCAGACGATCGAAAAGGCGGTGGAAATGTCGCGCCTGATCAAGGAAGCCAACTCGACGCGCGCGAAGGACGACGACGAAGCCGACGCGCCTGCGAAGGGCGAGTGAGCGCGCGTGCCCCAATGACGACTGCAGCTCCTCAGCGTCCACGCGTGCCGCGGCGCGCGCTGGACGGCGTCCTTCTGCTCGACAAGCCGGTCGGCCTGTCGAGTAACGACGCCCTGATTCGCGCGAAGCGCCTGCTTCTCGCGAAGAAAGCAGGCCATACCGGCACGCTCGATCCGCTGGCCTCGGGTCTGTTGCCGCTGTGCTTCGGCGAGGCGACGAAGTTCTCGCAGGACTTGCTGGAAGCGGACAAGACCTACGAAGCGACGATGCGCCTCGGCGTGCGCACGACCACCGGCGATGCTGAAGGCGACGTGCTCGACACGCGCGCCGTCGAATGCGACCGGACTGCGGTGGAGGCGGCACTCGCTCGCTTTACCGGCGAGATCGTGCAGGTGCCGCCGATGTATTCGGCGCTCAAGCGCGACGGCAAGCCGCTGTACGAATATGCGCGCGCGGGCCAGACCGTCGAACGGGAAGGCCGCAACGTGACGATCCATGCGCTCGACCTGCTGGCCTGCGAACTGCCGGACGTGACGTTTCGCGTGACTTGCAGCAAGGGTACGTATGTGCGCACGCTGGCGGAGGATATCGGCGAGGCGCTCGGTTGCGGCGCGCATCTGACAATGCTGCGTCGCACGGGCGTCGGCGCTCTGACGCTCGAGCACGCGGTGACGCTGGACGCGCTGTCCGACGCCACCGAAGCAGCGCGCGACGCGTGGCTTCAGCCGGTCGACGCGCTGCTGTCGACGTTTCCGCTGGTGCGTCTCGACGAAGCCTGCGCGAAGCGGTTCCTGCATGGCCAGCGTCTGCCGCTGTCGGCGCTCGATCCGATCGACGCGGCGGAAGGCGAGCGGGTGCGCGTGTACGACGCGGTGCGGCTGCTCGGCGTCGCCCGCAGGGCCAACGGCGTGCTGGCGCCTGAACGTCTCGTCGTGACGGCTCAATGATGCACGGCGCGCTGGCGCCCATCGAAACGAAAAAAAGCCCGGTCTCGACCGGGCTTTTTGCTGCGTGAGCGTATGGGGGCGCGGGCCGACTCAGTGTGCAGCCGACGCGGCCGCACCCGCATCGCCGCCGCCCGCGCGTTCGGGCTTCGTGATCCAGATCAGTCCGATCAGCAGCACGAAGATCACCGCCGAGATGTAGAAGAGATCGTTCACGCCGAGCTGCGCGGCCTGCTGCGTGGCCATGTTGTTGATGAGGCCATGCGCCTGGTCCGGCGTCAGCCCGAGGTTGCCCATCTGCGTGACGGCCTGGTTGAACGTCGGGTTGTACACGTTGGTCTGCTCGACCAGTTGCGCGTGATGGAAGTTGTTGCGGTGATCCCACGCGGTCTGGAAGATCGACGTGCCGATACCGCCGCACATGATCCGCACGAAGTTCGACAGGCCCGATGCCGCGGGAATGCGGTGGCCGGGCAGGCCGGACAGCGTGATCGACACGAGCGGAATGAAGAAGCCCGCCATCGCGATGCCTTGCACGAGCGTCGGCAACGTCAGCGACCACTCGTCGACGCCGGTCGTGTAACGCGAGCGCATCCAGAAACACAGCGCGAACGTGAGAAACGCGGCGGTCGCGATGTAGCGTGGGTCCGTGCGCGGCAGGAACTTGCCGGTCAGTGGCGACAGCAGAATCGCGAACAGTCCGACCGGCGCCATGACCAGGCCTGCGTCGGTTGCCGTGTAGCCGATCTGGGTTTGCAGCCAGAGCGGCAGCAGCACGAGGTTGCCGAAGTAGAGGCCGTAGCCGACCGCGAGCGCGATCGTGCCGCCCGTGAAGTTGCGCATCCGGAACAGCGACAGGTCCACGACCGGGTGTTCGGCAGTCAGCTCCCAGATCACGAAGAACGCGAACGAGATGAGTGCGATCAGCGCGAGCGCGATGATCGTCGTCGACGCGAACCAGTCGAGATCCTTGCCCTTGTCGAGCATGATCTGCAGCGAGCCGACCCACAGCACGAGCAGCGCGAGACCGACCCCGTCGATCGGCGCGCGGCGCACCGTCGATTCGCGTGTCCGATAGATCGACCACGTGGCGAGCGCGGCGGCGATGCCGACCGGGATGTTCACGTAGAAGATCCACGGCCACGAATAGTTGTCCGAGATCCAGCCGCCGAGAATCGGCCCGGCGACCGGCGCGATCAGCGTCGTCATCGACCATAACGCGAGCGCCATTGGCGCTTTCGCGCGTGGGTAGCTCGACAGCAGCAGCGATTGCGACAGCGGAATCATCGGCCCGGCGACCGCGCCCTGCAGCACGCGCGACGCGAGCAGGAACGGCAGGCTGGGTGCGAGGCCGCACATCCACGACGAGATGACGAACAGGATGATCGACGCGAGGAACAGGCGAACCTGTCCGAACCGGTCGGTCAGCCAGCCCGTGAGCGGCACGGAGATCGCGTTCGCGACCGCGAACGACGTGATGACCCACGTGCCCTGGTCGGACGACACGCCGAGGTCGCCCGAGATGGTCGGGATCGCGACGTTCGCGATGGACGTGTCGAGCACGTTCATGAACACCGCGAGCGATACCGCGATCGTCCCGAGCACGAGTTGCCCGCCTTGCAGCGGCGGGTGGGAGACAGGAGCCTGTGCCATGTCGGTAGTTTTCCGGAGTCGGAACCGTTACATCATTTTGGCTGCGTTGGTCGATTTCGCCGCGGCCGGGGCCGGCGCGTTGCCGCCGGCGTTCTCGGCGATGATGCGCGCGATCTCGGCGTCGGCTTCGTCGCCATACTTCGCGAACACGTTCGTCTCGTAGACGGTGTTCTGCGCGTTCGCAAGCTGGTCGCCGCGCTCGTCCTTGATGTCGACGTCGACCTGCATAGACAGGCCGATGCGCAGCGGGTGCTTCTCGAGGTCCTTCGGATCGATTTCGATGCGCACCGGCAGGCGCTGCACGACCTTGATCCAGTTGCCCGTCGCGTTCTGCGCCGGCAGCAGCGAGAACGCCGAGCCCGTGCCGGCCGAGAAGCCGACGACCTTGCCGTGGTAGACCGCCGACGAGCCGTAGATATCGGCCGTCAGTTCGACCGGCTGGCCGACGCGCATGTGCTTGAGCTGGACTTCCTTGAAGTTGGCGTCGACCCACACCGCGTTCAGCGGCACGACCGACATCAGCGGGTTGCCGGGCGACACGCGCTGGCCGACCTGCACCGAGCGCTTCGCGACATAGCCGGTGACCGGCGCGGGCAGCACGTTACGCGCGTTCGCGAGGTACGCGTCGCGAACCTTCGCTGCCGCGGCCATCACGTTCGGGTGCGACGCGATCGTCGTGTTCGCGGTCAGTGCGCGGTTCGATGCGAGCTGCTGTTGCGCGGCGTCGACCGACGCCTGCGCGGCGCGCACCGCGTCGCGTGCATGGGAGATCTCTTCCTGCGACACGGCGCCCGTCTGCGCGACGGCCATCCGGCGGCGCAGGTCGTCCTGCGCCTTCGACAGGTCGGACTGGCGCAGCGCGACTTGCGCGCGGTACTGGTCGTCGTTGACGAACAGGCCGCGCACCTGGCGCACCGTCTGCGCGAGGTTCGCCTCGGCCTGCTGCAGCGCGACCTGCGAATCGGCCGGATCGAGGACGACGAGCGGATCGCCGGCCTTGACCGTCTGCGTATCGTCCGCCTTCACGGCGATCACGGTGCCGGTGACCTGCGGCGTGATCTGCACGACGTTGCCGTTCACGTATGCGTCGTCGGTCTCTTCGTGGAAGCGCGCGACGAGGAAGTAGTACAGGCCATACGCGATGGCCGCGATCACGATGACCGCGATCAGCAGCGTCATCATCCGCTTGCGCTTCCCGTTGTTCTGCGGCTGGGCGCTGGCGGCATTTTGTTGAGGGTCGCTCATGGCGATTTTCTCCGTCCGTTATTTCGAGTGTCTGCGTAGTGGTGGCGCCGGATCAGTTGGCGGCCTGTTTCGTGTGCTGGTCGGCGTCGGGCGCGGCTAGCCGCGTGCCGGTCGCGTCGAACCCGCCGCCGAGCGCCTTGATCAGCGCGAGCTGCATGTCGCGCCGGCGCATCT
Organism: Burkholderia sp. Bp9004; assembly: GCF_003858025.1. Taxonomy (NCBI): domain Bacteria; kingdom Pseudomonadati; phylum Pseudomonadota; class Betaproteobacteria; order Burkholderiales; family Burkholderiaceae; genus Burkholderia; species Burkholderia sp. Bp9004. Next base: position 44,916 of record NZ_QTQD01000030.1, read on the forward strand.
TCAGGTTGGTCACGGTCTGTTCCGACGCGAGGCGGTTGCTGTCTGCGGTCAGCACCTGCAACTGCGGCGACAGGCCGGCCTTGTAGCGGATCACGGCGAGGTCGTACGCGCGCGTCGACGCGTCGAGCGCACGCTGCGCGTCGTCCATCTGGCGATCGACCGCGCGGATCGACGCGACCTGGGTGGCGACGTCGTTCAGCGCGTTGATCAGCGTCTGGTTGTAGTTGGCGACCGACAGGTCAAAGTCCGCATAGCGGCCCTTGAGCTGTGCGCGCAATGCGCCGGCATCGAAGATCGGCAGATGGATGGCCGGGCCGAACTGCGCCTGGCGGCTCGCGAAGTTCAGGAATTTGCCCCAGCCGAACGCATCGAAGCCGAAGCCTGCCGCGAGGTTCACGTCCGGGAAGAACTCGGCCTTTGCCTCCTTCACGTCGTGCATCGCCGCCTCGACCTGCCAGCGCGCGGCGACGAGGTCAGGGCGGCGCGACACGAGGTCGGCCGGCAGGTTGCCGGGCAGTGCGATTTCGCCTGTCGGGTTCATCACCGGCGCGGCGATCTGCAGCCCGCGGTCCGGCCCCTTGCCGAGCAGCGCGGCGAGTTGGTAGCGCACGGTCGTGATCTGGCCGTCGAGGTCGGACAGCGACGCCTGGGTCGTCGCGATGTTGCCGCGCGCGGTCTGGCGCTCCACGTTGGTGTCGAGGCCGGCCGACACGCGGCCGTCGGTGATCTTGCCGACCGTCTGGCGGTTGGTGATCTCGCGCTGCGCGATGTCGCGCAGCGCGTACAGTTGCGCAAGCGAGTTGTAGGTGCGGGCGACCGACGATGCGAGCGTGATGCGCGCCTGCTGCATGTCGGCTTCGGCGGCTTTTTCCTGCGACACCGCCGTATGCAGGCGCTCGCGGTTCTTGCCCCACAGGTCGAGATCCCACGACGCGCTCGCGAGCGCGTTGTTCTCGCTGTACCACTGGCCGCCGTACGGGGGCGGAAACAGCGCGTTCGACGAATACAGTTCGCGCGTCCACGAGTAGCTGGCTTCGGCCTTCGGCATCAGGTTCGAGCGCGACGATTCGATGTACGACGACGCCTTCGCGATGCGCGCCTGTGCCTGCGCGATCGACGGGCTGCCCTGAAGCGCCTCGTCGATCAGCTTCGGCAGCTGCGGATCGCCGAACTGGTTTGCCCAGTCGAGCGCCGGCCACTGGCCGCCCTGGGCGGGCAGGCTCTGGGCGGTTTCGAATTGCGACGCGGGAGCGATCTGCTTGTCGCTCTTGATGCCGATGTAGTTTGCGCAGCCCGCCAGCGCCAGCGCGGCGACGGCAGCGGCGACGGCGGCGCGGCACGACCCGGCGCGCAGGGACAACGGGGAGGATTTCATCGCGCTGTTTTCTGACTCGGAATGAATGATGGACACTGCAAGGATTTCCTTACATTAATCTGTCAAAAATAATTGTTATGGCAACTATTACGTGATGGTGCCGCCGGCCGTCTCGCAATAGTTGCTGAGAATGCGGCGCAGCATGCTTTTCAGGAAACCGACTTCTTCCGGCGTAAAGCCGTCGAGCAGCTCGTCGAGCACGCTGCGAAACACCGGCGGCAGCCGCTCGGCCAGCGCGCGGCCTTCGTCGGTCAGCTCGAGGCGCACGACCCGCCGATCCTCGATGCTGCGCACACGGGACAGCAGGCCGCGCTTCTCGACGCGATCGAGCAGGCGCGTGACCGCGCTCGCGTCGATCCCGTATTCCCGAGCGAGCTCGGCGGCCGTCGAGCATTTGCCGACCGCGATCATGAACAGCATGCTCGCCTGCGTGCCCGTGATGCCGAGCTCTTCCTGCGTGCGCTGCGTGACGAGGTTGGTCATCACTGATTTCACGCGCGACATCAGATAGCCGACGCTGTCGTTCATCTGATACGAAGACAGCGGCGAAACAGGCGATTGGGAAGGAGAATCCGACATAAAACCCTGAAGCTGCAATAGTTGACTAGGCAGCAGTATAGGCACAATTGCTTGCCGAGGCAAATGTTAATCGAACGGGCGAGGGCGCGCTCCGTGGCCCGAAATTCCCTTGTCCGCGCCAGGGTTTTCGGCGTGCCGCCGGGCCCGTTGGTCGCGAGCGGGGCAGCGGCAGGGTGGGGTCGTTTGTTGCGCTGCAACGAACAGCGCGGCTCTCGTCACTCTCACGTGCTATAATTTGTGGTTTCCAAGCTGCAACGCGCGCGCACGTGTCCCGGTGACTGACGAGCGTGCGCGTTTGCGCGTTCAACGATTTCCAGGTTTCTATGACCCGCGCCCTTCGCAACATCGCCATCATCGCTCACGTCGACCACGGCAAGACCACGCTCGTCGACCAACTGCTCCGCCAGTCCGGCACCTTCCGCGAGAACCAGCAGATTGCCGAGCGAGTGATGGACTCGAACGACATCGAAAAAGAGCGCGGGATCACGATTCTCGCGAAGAACTGCGCGGTCGAATACGAAGGCACGCACATCAACATCGTCGATACGCCGGGGCACGCGGACTTCGGTGGCGAGGTGGAGCGCGTGCTGTCGATGGTCGACTCGGTGCTGCTGCTCGTCGACGCCGTCGAGGGCCCGATGCCGCAAACGCGCTTCGTCACGAAGAAGGCGCTCGCGCTCGGCCTGAAGCCGATCGTCGTCATCAACAAGATCGACCGTCCGGGCGCGCGGATCGACTGGGTCATCAACCAGACCTTCGACCTGTTCGACAAGCTCGGCGCGACCGAAGAGCAGCTCGACTTCCCGATCGTCTACGCATCGGGCCTCAACGGCTACGCGTCGCTCGATCCGGCGACCCGCGAAGGCGACATGCGCCCGCTGTTCGAGGCGATTCTCGCGCACGTGCCGGTTCGCCCGGCCGATCCGGAAGCGCCGCTGCAGCTCCAGATCACGTCGCTCGACTATTCGACGTACGTCGGCCGGATCGGCGTCGGCCGCATCACGCGCGGCCGCATCAAGCCGGGTCAACCGGTCGTGATGCGCTTCGGTCCGGAAGGCGACGTGCTGAACCGCAAGATCAACCAGGTGCTGTCGTTCAAGGGCCTCGAGCGCGTGCAGGTCGAGTCGGCGGAAGCTGGCGACATCGTGCTGATCAACGGTATCGAAGACGTCGGCATCGGCGCGACGATCTGCGCGGTCGATACGCCGGAAGCGCTGCCGATGATCACCGTTGACGAGCCGACGCTGACGATGAACTTCCTCGTCAACTCGTCGCCGCTGGCTGGCCGCGAAGGCAAGTTCGTGACGAGCCGCCAGATCCGCGATCGTCTGATGAAGGAACTGAATCACAACGTCGCGCTGCGCGTGAAGGACACGGGCGACGAAACGGTGTTCGAAGTGTCGGGCCGCGGCGAACTGCACCTGACGATTCTCGTCGAGAACATGCGCCGTGAAGGCTATGAGCTGGCCGTGTCGCGTCCGCGCGTCGTGATGCAGGAAATCGACGGCGTGCGGCACGAGCCGTACGAGCTGCTGACCGTCGACGTCGAGGACGAGCATCAGGGCGGCGTGATGGAAGAGCTGGGTCGCCGCAAGGGCGAAATGCTCGACATGGCATCGGACGGCCGCGGCCGCACGCGCCTGGAGTACAAGATCTCGGCGCGTGGCCTGATCGGCTTCCAGAGCGAATTCCTGACGCTTACGCGCGGCACGGGTCTGATGAGTCACATCTTCGACTCGTACGCACCGGTCAAGGACGGTTCGGTCTTCGAGCGCCGCAATGGCGTGCTGATCTCGCAGGACGACGGCGCTGCCGTGGCGTACGCACTGTGGAAGCTGCAGGATCGCGGCCGCATGTTCGTGAAGCCGGGCGACGCGCTGTATGAGGGCATGATCATCGGCATCCACAGCCGCGACAACGACCTCGTCGTCAACCCGATCAAGGGCAAGCAGCTGACCAACGTGCGTGCGTCGGGTACCGACGAAGCCGTGCGTCTCGTGCCGCCGGTCCAGATGTCGCTCGAATACGCGGTCGAATTCATCGACGACGACGAGCTCGTGGAAGTGACGCCGCAGTCGATCCGTCTGCGCAAGCGCTTCCTGAAGGAGCACGAGCGTCGCCGCGCGAGCCGCGAAGGCGCGGTCGACTAAGCATCGGCTGTTCCCGTGCATGACGAAAAAGGCTGCCCTTGGGCGGCCTTTTTTGCATCTGCGCAGTGTGCAATCGGGCGGGTTGCAAAACACTGTTCCCGCGCGTCGTGGCAATCCGGCGAAACGCCGCCACGCGGTGCTTTCAGGCACATTTCGTCGTGAACTCCGGTATCGGTTCTGTGATATGCTGCGCGCACGCAAGTTTTAGGTCCTTCCAAGCAAGACTTGATTCGCAATCCGCTAAACGGTCAGGCCGTGTCGCGGAAGGTTGAGTAACCCGCTATTTCTCGAGAAGCTCGAAGAAAGGTGAGCGTAAAATGTCAGATGTAATGAAGCAGTTTCAGCTGAACTCCTATCTGTTCGGCGGCAATGCTTCGTACGTTGAAGAACTGTACGATGCATACCTCAACAATCCGGCATCGGTGCCGGAGAATTGGCGAGAGTATTTCGACGCGCTGCAGAACGTGCCTGCAACCGACGGCTCGAATGCCAATGACGTTGCTCATTTCCCGATCGTCGAATCGTTTGCCGAGCGTGCGAAGGCCAATGCCTTCATCCCGCGCGAGAGCACGAGCAATCTGGCGACCGCACGCAAGCAGGTCCACGTCCAGTCCCTCATCAGCGCATATCGCTTCCTCGGCTCGCAATGGGCCAATCTGGATCCGCTGAAGCGTCGCGAACGTCCCGCCATCCCCGAACTCGAACCCGCGTTCTACGACTTCTCCGAAGGCGACCTCGACCAGACGTACAGCGCAAGCAACCTGTATTTCGGTTTCGACCAGGCTTCGCTGCGCGACATCGTCAAGGGCCTGCGTGACACGTACTGCGGCACGATCGGCGCCGAATACATGTACATCAGCGATCCGGAGCAGAAGCGCTGGTGGCAGGAGCGTCTGGAATCGACCCGCGCGACGCCGTCCTTCTCGATCGACAAGAAGAAGCACATCCTGAATCGCCTGACGGCAGCGGAAGGCCTCGAGCGCTATCTGCACACCAAGTACGTCGGCCAGAAGCGCTTCTCGCTCGAAGGCGGCGAAAGCTTCATCGCGGCGATGGACGAAGTCGTCCAGCACGCAGGCAAGACCGGCGTGCAGGAAATCATCATCGGCATGGCGCACCGCGGCCGTCTGAACGTGCTGGTCAACACGCTGGGCAAGATGCCGGCCGACCTGTTCGCCGAATTCGAAGGCAAGCACGTCGACGACCTGCCGGCAGGTGACGTGAAGTACCACAAGGGCTTCTCGTCGGACGTGTCGACCGAAGGCGGCCCGGTCCACCTGTCGCTCGCGTTCAACCCGTCGCACCTCGAAATCGTGAACCCGGTGGTCGAAGGTTCGGCGAAGGCGCGGATGGATCGTCGCGGCGACGAAGACGGCCTGCAGGTGCTGCCGGTTCAGATCCACGGTGACGCGGCCTTCGCTGGCCAGGGCGTCGTGATGGAAACGCTGAACCTCGCGCAGACGCGCGGTTACGGCACGCACGGCACGCTGCACATCGTCATCAACAACCAGATCGGCTTCACGACGTCCGACCCGCGCGACGCGCGCTCGACGCTGTACTGTACCGACGTGGTCAAGATGATCGAAGCGCCGGTGCTGCACGTGAACGGCGACGATCCGGAAGCCGTCGTGCTCGCGATCCAGATCGCAATCGACTACCGGATGCAGTTCCACAAGGATGTCGTGATCGACATCGTCTGCTTCCGCAAGCTGGGTCACAACGAGCAGGACACGCCGGCGGTCACGCAGCCGCTGATGTACAAGAAGATCGCGCAGCACCCGGGCACCCGTGCGCTGTACGCCGAGAAGCTCGTGCAGCAGGGCGTGATCACCGCGGAAGACGCCGACAACTACGTGAAGGCGTACCGCAAGGCGATGGACGACGGCCACCACACCGTCGATCCGGTTCTGTCGAACTACAAGAGCAAGTACGCGGTCGACTGGGTTCCGTTCCTGAACCGCAAGTGGACGGATGCAGCCGATACGGCCGTGCCGCTCGCCGAACTGAAGCGCCTCGGCGAACGCATCACGACGGTCCCGGAAAACTTCAAGGTCCACCCGCTCGTCGAGCGCGTGATCAACGACCGCCGCAACATGGCGCGCGGCGACCAGCCGCTCGACTGGGGCATGGGCGAACACCTCGCATTCGCGTCGCTCGTCGCATCGGGCTACTCGGTGCGCCTGACGGGCCAGGACTCGGGCCGCGGCACGTTCACGCACCGTCACGCGGTGCTGCACGACCAGAACCGCGAGCGCTGGAACGACGGCACGTACGTGCCGCTGCAGAACATCGCTGAAGGCCAGGCGAAGTTCACGGTGATCGACTCGGTGCTGTCGGAAGAAGCGGTGCTGGGCTTCGAATACGGTTACTCGACCGCCGAGCCGAACACGCTCGTGCTGTGGGAAGCCCAGTTCGGCGACTTCGTCAACGGCGCGCAGGTCGTGATCGACCAGTTCATCTCGTCGGGCGAAGTGAAGTGGGGCCGCGTGTCGGGTCTCACGATGCTGCTGCCGCACGGCTACGAAGGCCAGGGTCCGGAACACTCGTCGACGCGTATCGAGCGTTTCCTGCAGCTGTGTGCTGATCACAACATGCAGGTCGTTCAACCGACGACGCCGGCGCAGATTTTCCACCTGCTGCGTCGCCAGATGATCCGTCTGTTCCGCAAGCCGCTGATCGTCGCAACGCCGAAGTCGCTGCTGCGCCACAAGGAAGCGGTGTCGGACCTGTCGGAACTCGCGAAGGGTTCGTTCCAGCCGGTGATCGGCGAAACCGACGGCGGCATCGACGCGAAGAAGGTCAAGCGCGTGCTGGCATGCTCGGGCCGCGTGTATTACGACCTCGTCGCACACCGCCGCGAAGCGAAGGCGAACGACGTCGCGATCATCCGTATCGAGCAGCTGTATCCGTTCGCGCACAAGCAGTTCGAAGCCGAAATGAAGAAGTACGAGAACGCGACTGAAGTGGTCTGGGTGCAGGACGAGCCGCAGAACCAGGGCCCCTGGTTCTACGTCGAGCACCACCTGAAGGAAGGCATGAAGGAAGGGCAGAAGCTGGCATACAGCGGCCGTCCGGCTTCGGCCTCGCCGGCGGTTGGCTACTACGCGAAGCACTACGAGCAGCAGAAGGCCCTCATCGAAGGTGCGTTCGGCCGCCTGAAGAGCGCATCGATCGCGAAATAACCGACGTCAAGCGAAACGGGAAGGCGCGCTGCGCTTTCCCGTGTCTTTTGGCCCGCCGGGCGCGTCGCGCGCCGCACCGGCCGAAGGAATCGCACGAACCTCGTCATTACCCAGATTAAGCATCCAGGAAAATCACATGGCTATCGTAGAAGTCAAAGTCCCCCAGCTTTCGGAGTCGGTTTCGGAAGCCACCATGCTGCAGTGGAAGAAGAAGCCGGGCGAAGCAGTCGCGCAGGACGAAATCCTGATCGAACTCGAGACCGACAAGGTCGTGCTTGAAGTGCCGGCGCCGGCCGCGGGCGTGCTCGCGCAAGTGCTGCAGAACGACGGTGACACGGTCGTCGCCGACCAGATCATCGCGACGATCGACACCGAAGCGAAGGCAGGTGCTGCCGAAGCAGCGGCAGGCGCCGCCGAAGTCAAGCCGGCAGCAGCACCCGCTGCAGCCGCACCGGCAGCGCAGCCGGCTGCAGCAGTTGCATCGAGCTCGGCCGCTGCATCGCCGGCCGCAGCAAAGCTGCTGGCCGAGAAGGGCCTGTCGACGGGCGACGTCGCGGGTTCGGGCCGCGACGGCCGCGTCACGAAGGGCGACGCGCTGGCCGCAGGCAGCGCACCGAAGGCTGCTCCGGCCGCCGCACCGGCGAAGACCGCCGCAGCAAAGCCGTCGCTGCCGGAAGTGAAGGTGCCGGCGTCGGCCGCGACGTGGCTGAACGACCGTCCGGAACAGCGCGTGCCGATGTCGCGCCTGCGTGCGCGTATCGCCGAGCGTCTGCTCGAGTCGCAGCAGACCAACGCAATCCTGACGACGTTCAACGAAGTCAACATGGCTCCGGTCATGGAGCTGCGCAACAAGTACAAGGACAAGTTCGAGAAGGAACATGGCGTGAAGCTCGGCTTCATGTCGTTCTTCGTGAAGGCGGCCGTGCATGCGCTGAAGAAGTTCCCGCTCGTGAACGCGTCGATCGACGGTAACGATATCGTCTACCACGGCTACTTCGATATCGGTATCGCCGTCGGCTCGCCGCGCGGCCTCGTGGTGCCGATCCTGCGCAATGCCGATCAACTGAGCCTCGCGGACATCGAGAAGAAGATTGCCGAATTCGGCCAGAAGGCGAAGGACGGCAAGCTGTCCATCGAGGAAATGACGGGCGGTACGTTCTCGATCTCGAACGGCGGCGTGTTCGGCTCGATGCTGTCGACGCCGATCATCAACCCGCCGCAGTCGGCCATCCTCGGCGTGCACGCGACGAAGGAGCGCCCGGTCGTCGAAAACGGCCAGATCGTGATCCGTCCGATCAACTACCTGGCACTGTCGTACGACCACCGCATCATCGACGGCCGCGAAGCCGTCCTGTCGCTCGTCGCGATGAAGGATGCGCTGGAAGATCCGGCACGCCTGCTGCTCGACCTGTAAGCCGAGTCTCACTGCATTGACCCGCTCCGCACGCTCGCGTACACGCGCGACCGTGCGGGCGTACAAGTAGAAAGGATTGTCATGTCCAAGGAATTTGACGTCGTCGTGATCGGCGCCGGCCCCGGCGGCTACATCGCCGCGATTCGCGCCGCGCAGCTCGGCAAGACCGTTGCCTGTATCGAGAAGTGGAAGAACCCGGCCGGCGCGCTGAAGCTCGGCGGCACCTGCCTGAACGTCGGCTGCATTCCGTCGAAGGCGCTGCTCGCTTCGTCGGAAGAGTTCGAGAACACGTCGCATCACCTGGCCGACCACGGCATCACGGTCGATGGGGTGAAGATCGACGTCGCGAAGATGCTCGGCCGCAAGGATGCGATCGTCGAGAAGATGACGAGCGGGATCGAGTTCCTGTTCAAGAAGAACAAGATCACCTGGCTGAAGGGCCATGGCAAGTTCACCGGCAAGACCGACGCCGGCGTGCAGATCGAAGTGAGCGGCGAGGGTGAAGCCGAAGTCGTCACCGCGAAGAACGTGATCATCGCGACGGGCTCGAAGGCGCGTCACCTGCCGAACATTCCGGTCGACAACAAGATCGTGTCGGACAACGAAGGTGCGCTGACGTTCGACTCGGTGCCGAAGAAGCTCGCCGTGATCGGCGCAGGTGTGATCGGCCTCGAACTCGGCTCGGTGTGGCGTCGCCTGGGCGCCGAAGTGACGGTGCTCGAAGCGCTGCCGGCGTTCCTCGGCGCAGCCGACGAAGCGCTCGCGAAGGAAGCGGCCAAGCTGTTCAAGAAGCAAGGCCTCGACATCCATCTCGGCGTGAAGATCGGTGACGTGAAGACGACGGCGAACGGCGTGTCGATCGCCTACACCGACAAGGACGGCAACGCGCAGACGCTCGACGCCGACCGCCTGATCGTGTCGGTCGGCCGCGTGCCGAACACCGACAACCTCGGCCTCGAGGCGATCGGCCTGAAGGCGAACGAGCGCGGTTTCATCGACGTGGACGACCACTGCCGTACCGCGGTGCCGAACGTCTATGCGATCGGCGACGTGGTGCGTGGCCCGATGCTCGCACACAAGGCGGAAGACGAAGGCGTGCTGGTCGCGGAAGTGATCGACGGCCAGAAGCCGCACATCGACTACAACTGCATTCCGTGGGTGATCTACACGTACCCGGAAATCGCATGGGTCGGCAAGACGGAACAGCAACTGAAGGCGGAAGGCCGCGAGATCAAGTCGGGCAAGTTCCCGTTCTCGATCAACGGTCGCGCGCTCGGCATGAACGCGCCGGACGGTTTCGTGAAGATGATCGCGGATGCGAAGACCGACGAACTGCTCGGCGTGCACGTGATCGGCGCGAACGCGTCGGACCTGATCGCGGAAGCCGTGGTGGCGATGGAGTTCAAGGCGGCGTCGGAAGACATCGCCCGCATCTGCCATCCGCACCCGTCGATGTCGGAAGTGATGCGCGAAGCGGCGCTCGCCGTCGACAAGCGCTCGCTGAACAGCTGAGCACGGTGTAGCGCCTGCCGGCCACCGGCCGGCGCAGCCGTCTCATGACGAAGGCGGGCGGGGTTTCCCGCTCGCCTTCGTTCTTTCCGGTTTGCCCGATGAACGTCACCGAATACTACACGCGCGAATTGACCACGCGCGGCTATCAGTCCGATCCCGCCCAGCGCGCGGCCGTCGATCGCCTGCAGCGCTGTTTCGACGAGTGGGTCGAATACAAGTCGCGCCGCTCGAACGCGTTCAAGAAGCTCATCATTCATCCGGACCTGCCGCGCGGCGTCTACATGTGGGGCGGCGTCGGCCGCGGCAAGAGCTTCCTGATGGACAGCTTCTACGCGGTGGTGCCCGTGCAGCGCAAGACGCGCCTGCACTTCCACGAATTCATGCGTGAGGTACACCGCGAACTCGAGGAACTGAAAGGACAGGCCGATCCGCTCGACGAGCTCGCGCGACGCATCGCCAAGCGCTACCGACTGATCTGCTTCGACGAATTCCATGTGTCGGACATCGCGGACGCGATGATCCTGTACCGGCTGCTCGATCGCCTGTTCAACAACGGCGTGCAGTTCGTGATGACGTCCAACTACGATCCCGACGATCTGTATCCCGACGGCCTGCATCGCGACCGCATGCTGCCGGCGATCGCGCTGATCAAGCAAAAGCTCGACGTGCTGAACGTCGATGCGGGCGTCGACTATCGCCAGCGCACGCTCGCGCAGGTGCAGATGTACCACACGCCGCTCGGCGCGGACGCCGATCGCGAACTGCGTCATGCATTCGGGAAGCTCGCCGCGGTGCCGGACGAAAGCCCGATCCTGCATATCGAGAAGCGCGAGCTGAAGGCGCTGCGCAAGGCCGACGGGGTCGTCTGGTTCGATTTCGCGACGCTGTGCGGCGGCCCGCGTTCGCAGAACGATTATCTCGAGCTTGCCAGCCGCTTCCATGCGATCGTGCTGTCGGAAGTGCCGCAGATGTCGCCGCGAATGGCGTCCGAGGCGCGGCGCTTCACCTGGCTCATCGACGTGCTGTACGACCACAAGGTCAAGCTGCTGATGTCCGCCGCGGTGCCGGCGGAGCAGTTGTACGTCGAAGGACCGATGGCGAACGAATTCGCGCGCACGGTATCGCGGATCGTCGAGATGCAGTCGAAGGAGTACCTCGAAACGCCGCGCCGTATCGTCGATACTTCGCTGACCTGATCGCGGTTTTCGACAAGCGACGGAGTTCAAACGTCAATTCCGGTCAAATTCCCGCAATCTCGGGGTATTTTCGGACTTGTCTTATGTTCAGGGTTGAGGGCAGTCGATATCGTGTGTCATGGTTCCTAAGGCTGGAGATGTCCATGACACCGTATCGCGATCTGACCGACCATGAGTGGCGCTGCGTCGTGCCGCTTCTGCCCGAAATGCAGCCGCGCACCGAGTTGCGCGGCCGTCCGTTGGCCAACACGCGCGCCGTCCTGAACGGCGTACTCTGGGTGATTTACAGCGGCGCGACCTGGTCCGCGATGCCGCGTCGCTACCCTTCGTACCAGACATGCCATCGCCGCTTCAAGGTCTGGCACGAGACCGGCACGTTGATGCAGGTGATGCGCGAGCTGTACGGCGACGCCGGCGTGAATCTGTGCAAGGAACTGTCCACGCGCATGCGCAAGCACGCGCAGTCGAAGGCGGCGGAGGTGCGCAGTGCTGCGGCGCCTGCGTATCGTGCCCCCGGTAGCTATGCACCGGACGCGCTGAAGCATGCAGCGTGATGTCGATCGATTTCATTCACGCTCATATCAAAACAAAATCGGCCTGCGACGTCGTCGTCAGGCCGATTTTTCATTGCGTTGCGCGTATCGACGCGCTTCGCGTTATTGCGCGCGAACCCAGGTCTGCGATCGGCCGAGCAGCGACACGCCGATGTAGCCGCGTACGACGAGCTTCTGGCCGCCGTCTTCCAGCGACATCTTGCACTTGTAGACCTTGCCGTTTTCCGGGTCGAGGATATTGCCGCCGTCCCAGTGGTCGCCGTCCTTCTTCATCGCCTTGATGATCGTCATGCCCTTGATGAGCTGATCCTTGCGCTCGTCCGTGCATGCGGTGCAGCGGCGATCGGGCGTGTCGTTGGCGCCGAGGCCCTTGACGACCTTGCCCGACAGCGAGCCTTCGCCGTCATCGGCGATCTGCACGAGCGCCTTCGGCTGATGCGTGTTGTCGTCGATCGTCTGCCACATGCCGACGGGGTTGTCGGCTTGGGCGAACGCAGGTGCGGCGCAAGCGAGCAGCGCGCTTGCGATTGCCAGAGTGCGCAACGGGCGGGTCAGTTGAATCATCGTCTTCCTCCTTGTGTCATTTCGTATTCGATGCGCCCGCACGACCGTCTGCATGGGGCGGTGGCATGTTGCGAGCTTCGCCAGAATACGTGAAACCGCGCGCTGCGTTTGATAGAGGGGGTTCTAATCCAAACAGCCTGTGAGACGCAGGCTGTTTGGTGACCGATCAGTTGAGCTGATACGAGAACGCGGCATTCACGCGCGGGCTGCGCGACGCGCTTTCAACCGGCGCATCGCCCACCGGCTTCGCGATATTCAGGTCGAGACTGTAGTAACGGCTGTCCGTAAACCGCACGCCGATACCAACCGACGACAGGCGGCTCGGCGACGGCGTGCCGGTATGCAGATACACGCGCGCCATGTCGTACGCGATGTATGGCGTGACGGATTTCATATACGTCCAGCCCGGCGTGAAGCCGCGGTTGACCTCCAGCGACATTCCCCAGCCCGAGTCGCCCGACGTTTCGCCGGGCTGGTAGCCCAGCGCATAGCGCGTCGAACCGAACGAGATCTGTTCCGACGTCGGCAGCGAGTCGGGGCTGTACTGGCCGGTCAGCGAGACCGACGTGCCGATCTTGAACGGCCATTCGTTGGTCTGCGTGAAGGTCGCGCCGGTGCGGACGAACGTCAGCGAGATCGGGCTATCCACCGATGTCGTGTTCGAGCCGATCGTGATGTCCTGCGATTTCGACGCGCCGAGAATGTTGAAACCCTTCGCGACGTTGACGCTCAGCTTCTGTACCTGCTTGGCCGACACGCTCGTGTAGTCGAGCTGCATTTGCAGCACGCGGACCTGCGAGCGCGTGTCGATGCTGTTGCCGGAAATCTTGTTCTGGTAACGGTCCTCGTTGTGCGACGCATAGCCCGACACGGTGCCGAGCAGGCTGCGCTGGTTGTTCAGCAGCAACGGATAGGATGCCGAAAGACCGAGCTTCTCGTTCTTGACGGTGCGCTCGACGGTCGACGGCAGCCCCGGATTGTCGGTCGGCTTGCCGCGATACGTGCTGGCGTCGAGGCGTGTGACCAGGCCGCTGCTGCCGACCGGCACCGCGCCGCTGAACGCGACGTAGGTTTGCTTGTCGCGTCCGGGCGGCACCAGCGCGGAAATGCTCAATTGCTCGCCAAACGACGTGAGGCCGTTCTCCGTCGCGGTGATGAGGCCCTGCACGCCCGGGTGATTGAAATCGATGCCGGTGCTGATGTTGAATGCCTTGCGGTCGACGGCCAGTTCGAGCGTCGTTGCGCCGTCGGTCGTCTGCGGCGGCGGAACATTGGCCTTCACCGTCACGCCGGGCAGCAGGCCGAACGTATTCACGTAGCGTTCGAACGTCGCGCGGCGCAGCGGGCGATCGGCCGTGATGTGCGCGGCGATCGCGCGGATCTTCGATTCCATCGCGCCGGGCTTGCCGGTGACCTTGACGTCCGACACATAGCCTTCGACCACCGTGACGCGCACGACACCGTTCTCGAACGTCTGCGCGGGAATGAACGCGAACGACAGCGCATAGCCGCGATCCTGGTACAGCTTGGTCACGCCGTTCGCGGTTTCGATCAGCTCGCCGATCGTGATGTCCTTGCCGACGAGGGGCGTGAAGCGACGCGAGATTTCGTCGAACGGCACCGACTTGACGCCTTCGACCTGGAGCGTCGTCGGCGTCAGGTGCCGCGACAGCAGCTCCTGCAGTTGCGGTGCCTGCGGCGCGACCTGCACGGTGACGCTCGGGCCTTTCTGCGGTGCGTTGATCTGGGGGAGCGAATCGAGCGGGTTACCTGCCGCGCGCGTTTGTGCATGTGCCGTGCCTGCTGCCGCGATGGCGAGCAGCATCATCCATCTGTCGAGTCTGGATTTCATTGTTCTTCCTCGTAGGCCTTGCTTTTCGTCTTCTTTCTAATGCAGGCGCGCGACACCAGGGTGTCGCGCGCCGCGTGCCGCATTGCCGGTTGTGTTTGTACGGTCGCGCCTTTTGTTCCGGCTGCAAAGGCGCGAACGTCCTCCTTATTTGCCAACGCTACCCAGCGTGCCCAGCAACCCCGTTACCGGCGCGAGGAGCCCCGTCGAGCTGCCCGACGATGCCGTCCCCGTCACCCCGCCGACGAGCGACGTGACCGGTGCGAGCGGATTCGACGAAGCCCCGGATCCCGCTGCACCACCGACTGCTCCGGTGACAGTATTCAGCAAACCGGTGACAGGCGCGAGAGGGTTTGCACCGCCTGCGCCACCCGTTGCGCCGCCGAGCGTGCCCGTCACCGTCGACACGAGACCGGTAATCGGCGCGAGCGGGTTGCTGCCCGAGCCGCCCGTTGCGCCACCGAGTGCGCCGGTGAGCGAACCGAGCGGCGTCGAACCGAGACCGGACAGCAGGCCGCCGAGCGGGTTCGTCGAGCTGGAGCCCGACGACGAGCCGTTTTGTACGGTAGCCGTCGAGCCGCCGACGAGGCTCGTGATCAGGCCGGGGATCGGCGCCGCGCCGTTCGGCCCGTTCGGATTCACGAGCCCGCCTGCGTTGGTTACGGTGTTGCCGACCGCGGTGACGAGCTGGCCGACGTCGCCGACGAGCGGCTGATTCGACGTGCTGCCGACCTGCTTGCCCGCCGAGCTGATTGCGCCGCCGATCTGGCCCAGCAGGCCCGACACCGGTTGTCCGAGTCCCGTGGTCGTGCCGACCTGCTGCGTGACCTGACCCGCGGTGATCACCAGCGGCGTGATTGCCGAACTGAGCGGCTGCGTCACTTGCTGCACGGCGCCCGACGACAGCGTCGAGCCGATCGTCGTGCCCGCAGCCGACAGCCCGTTGGCGACCGTGTCGAGCACGGTGCCGACCGGCGTCGTGACAGGGGCGAGCGGCGCGAGCTGACCCGTGCCGAGTGCCTTGACCGTCGAGCTCAGCCCGGACACGGTGTTGCTCGTCGCACCGACGACGTTCCCGAGGCCGGCGACCGTCGTGCCGACGGGATCCTTGATCGAGCCAGTCTGTCCGAGCCCGTTGCTCAACGCATCGGCAGCCGCGTTGATGATCGTGCCGGTGCTCGAGACGGTGCTGCCGACGCCCTTCGTCACGCCGTCGCCGAGGCCCGGCACGCTGATGTTGCCGATCGTGCTGCCGAGATCGGTTGCGGTCTGGCCGATCGTGCTGACAGCACCCTTGGTGCCGGTGGACGAGCCGCTGGTGCCGCTCGTGCCGCTGGTACCGCTCGTGCCGCTGGAACTGCCGCCGTTGTTGCTGGACGGCGGCGTGCTGACGCTGTTGCCGCCGCAGGCAGCCAGCAGGCACGCTGCAGCGAAGGCGGTGAGGGGCGCGCGCCACTGGCGCAGGACGGCCGTCGTGATGGAACGTTGCTGGGACATGATGGACTCCTCGCTGTCTTGTCGATGAATGGATGTTCGATTACTTGCCGTGCGTGCCGCCGAGCAGGCCGCCGATCAGCGACGTGACAGGCGCGAGCAGATTCGAGCCCGAGCCCGAATTCGTGACGCCGCCCGTGGTGCCGCTCAGTGCCGGTACGCCGACCGTGCTGGTGACGGAGGACACCGCGCCCGTCACGGGGGCGAGCGGGTTGCCGCCGCCTGCGCCGCCCGTTGCGCTGCCAAGCGCGCCGGTGACCGTGGAGACCAGGCCCGTAACCGGGGCGAGCGGACCGCTGCTGCCACCGGCTACGCCGCCGAGTGCGCCCGTGACCGTGGAGAGCAGGCCGGTGACCGGAGCGAGCGGGCCGCCGCTGGTGCCGCCCGTCGCGCCGCCGAGTGCGCCGGTGACCGTGGAGAGCAGGCCGGTGACCGGAGCGAGCGGGCCGCCGCTGGTGCCACCCGTCGCGCCGCCGAGTGCGCCGGTGACGGTCGAGACGAGGCCAGTAACCGGGGCGAGCGGACCGCCGCTGGTGCCGCCCGTTGCGCCGCCGAGCGTGCCGGTGACCGTCGTGAGGAGGCCCGTGAGCGGCGCGAGCGGGTTGGTTGCGCCGCCGGTGCCGCCCGTGAGCAGGCCGCCGACGGTCTTCACGGTATTGCCGGCCGACGAGACGGTATTGCCGAGGCCGGTCGTGACGGGGTTGCCGCCCGTCGATGCGATCAGCGCGCCGCCCTGGTTCAGGCCGTTGCCGATCGTGCCGAGCAGCATGTTGAGCGGGGCGCCGAGGCCGGTGGCCGTCCCGATCGTCTGCGTCGTCTGGCCGACCATCGTCGTGATCGGCGTGATCGCCGAGCTGACCGTCTGCGTAACCTGCTGGATCGGACCGGTCGACAACACGTTGGACAGCGTGGTGCCGCCGTTCGATACGGCGTTGCCGACCTGCGTCACGAGGCCGCCGACTGCGCCGGTGACGGGAGCGAGCGGCGACAGCGGGCCGCTGCCGAGGCTCGTGACCAGGTTGCCGGTCTGCGTGACCGCGCCACCGAGCTGGCTCACCACGCCGCCGGTGCTGGCGACCGTGACGCCGACCGGGTCCTTCGTCGCGCCGAGCTGGCCGAGGCCGTTGCCGAGGCCATTGCCGAGCGCAGTCACCGCACCGCCGACGTTCTGCACGATGCCGCCTGCGGCCTGCGTCGTGGCCGGGTTGACGCCGGGCAGCGACTGGCTGCCGATCACGGAGCCGAGGCCGGATACGGTGCCGCCGAGATTCGTGACGAGATTGCCGCTGCTTGCGAGGACGGTTCCCACCGCGTTTGACGACACACCGGAGGTGCCGCTCGTGCCGCTGCTTGTTCCACTCGTGGTGCCGCTGGTGCTGCCGCTCGTCGAGCCGCTCGTGCTACCGCTGGTCGAGCCGCTGGTGCTCCCCGACGTGCTGCCGCTCGTTGAACCGGACGTGCCGCCCGAGGTACCGCCGCCCGACGTGGAGATCGAATCGCCACCGCCGGAGCTGGAGCCACCGCTGAGCCCCTTGCTGATGGAACCGGAACCGCCGCACGCGGAGAGGGAAAGCATGGCTGCCACGGTGGCCGCGATCATAGTCGTCCGGAGCGTGCCATGAGGGATAACCTGAATGTCCATTTCGTCCTCGCATTGAAGCTGATGTTGTGTTGAGTGATGCGGGGATTACTCTGCAACTGTCGTGCCATTTCGACGGTCGTCGGGTCGACGATTGGTTTCAAACGAGCCAATTCCTTGTTGGAAAAAGGATTTAGGCAAAATGAAAGATTGTTGAATCTGTTTAAGAACAGTCGAACGGGAACGGTTTCGTCCGTTTCGTAACGTAACGTCACAACATTGGCGTTACGCGTGCGGCGTAACGTGAGCGGCGAAGAGGGCTAGCGGGCGGTCTGATTGTTTTACTGGTGGACTAGGTGTGCACATCTAACCTATCGTAAATCCTATGTGTAAATCGTACCGAAACGCCGTACAAATACGTCGTGCTCCCGGAAAGTTTTTTCGACCCGGTCTTAAAAGAGGTTGGAAGTTAAATAGGAACGGATATAGAATCCGGAGCAGATGTAAGCAAATGTACAGTTCGGTACACGACGTTCGAGGAGGGTCGCTATCGCGAATGTTAACTTGCATCAAATGTTGATACACACCCTTCGGGGTGACATATAAAGAAGGCGCACCCGGTTGTCGTTACACCTGATGTGACGAACGGCGCGGGGCAAGGGCCGGATATGCGGGGATGTAGAACGTATAAAAGGCCAAAAAACGTACATACAGGCACGAGGAATTAAAAAATGAAAGCACTCATCAAGCGCTTCCTGAAGGAAGAAGACGGGGTTACCGCGATCGAGTATGGACTGATCGCGGGGCTGGTCGCCGTCGCCATCATCGCCGGTGTATCGTCGCTCGGCAGCAATCTCAATACGATGTTCTCGACCATCGGCACGTGCGTCAGCACGGTCGGTAGCTCGGGCGCTACCGCGGCGTGCAAATTGGGCTAAGCAGTCCCAATCATTGTCTTTTAGCGTGATATCGGGCGGCTTGCTCCGGCCAGCCGCCCGACTTATATCCGCGACCGGTCTGGCGCGATGGCATATCTATTTTCTATCGGGGCGTTCCTGGCTTGGGCAGTGCTCGTCACGGCCAGTGACATTCGTTCCCGGCGTATTCCGAATTTGCTCGTTGTCGGCGGGTTGGTCGCCGCATTTGCAAGCGCGTTTTGCGGTGCAAATCCGTTCGGCATCGTGCGCGTTCAGGCGCTGCTCGGCACGTTCGTCGGTCTGGTCGGCCTTCTTCCGTTCTTTTTCCTGGGGGTGATGGGCGCGGCCGACGTGAAGGTGTTTGCCGTCCTCGGCGCGTGGTGCGGCGTTCATGGCCTGATGTGGCTCTGGATCGCCGCGAGCCTTGCGGCGGGGATTCACGCGCTCGCCGTGCTGTTGCTGTCTCGCACGACGCTCGGTACGTTGTGGCGGCGTGGCCCACCGGCATTGACGATCGGTCGATATCGCGCGACACCGTATGGCGCGTGCCTTGCCATCCCTGCGGCTGTATGGCTCGTCTGCCTCGTTGCGGGAGGGGGCGTGCGATGAAACGGCAGAGAAAGCGGTGCGAATACGGGCGGCAGCGCGGAGCGACTGCAGTTGAATTCGCAATCATATTTCCGCTTTTCTTCGTGATCTGCTACGGGATCATTTGTTTCGGAATGATTTTCGTGATTCAGCAAAGCTTGACGTTCGCCGCCAGTGAGGGTGCGCGCGCGGGCCTGAATTACGCCCCGGATTTGGCGACTCGAACCGCGAAGGCGCAGGCGACCGCGCAAAACGTCGTCGGTTGGCTAAATATCAGTGCGCCGAACGTCGTCGTGCAGGCACCTGCATGCAAATACGACGGATCGCTGTATTGCCTGTCGGTGACGGTGAGCTATTCACCGCAAGCTTGGGTAAAGACCATGCCCTTTGTGGGCACCATTCTGACCCAGCCGTTGACAAGCACAGCGGTCGTCCAGATTTCGCAGTCGTTGCTTCAATGAGTTGCGCGTCGCGACGAGGCGGTTTTTTGTCGTGCTAATTGTCAGATAAAAAGATTTGAACGGACCTTATCCGGTATCCATACGACAACATGGCCAATAACGTAACGAAGATCATCGCGGGGCTGCTGATTGCGATCGCCGTTCTGCTCGGAATCTACGCATGGATGCTCGGGCGCAGTTCGTCTAGTCCTGTTCCGGCGCAACCGGCGGCGGCCGCGAATCCGGTGCCGGTTGTGGTCGCGACACGCACGCTGTCGGTCGGTCAGCCGATTGCCGCAGACGCATTGAAGATTCAGCCGACCGCACCAGCGCCGGCAGGGGCGTTTTCCGATCCGGCCACACTGGTCGGTCGCGTACCGGCGCGCGACATTCCGGCATCGGCGCCTGTCGTCTCGAGCGCCCTGGTGTCGGGCCTTGCCGAGGACGTCGAGCCGGGCGAACGCGCAATCGCGGTTCGCGTCGACGAGACCAATGCGGTCGGTAACCGGCTGCGGCCCGGTAATTTCGTCGACGTGTTCTTGAACCTGAAGCGGGAAGGGGGCGGCGCGATGTTCGACGGTGAAGTCTCGCAGACGCAGGCACGACTCCTGATGTCGAGGATTCGCGTGCTGTCGTTCGGCGACGCGACGCCGGATCGCGACAGCGGCAACAACACGAACGGCAACAACGGCCAGCCGACCAACACGCGCATCGCGGTACTCGCGGTGCCGACCGCGCAGGTCGATGCGCTGACACTCGGCGAGGCGAGCGGCCGGCTGACGCTCGCGCTGCGCAACCCGCGCGACGACGAGCTTGCGACGCAGACGGTGGCGGTGCGCACCGACAACAAGCTGTCGCCGTCGGCGCTTGCCGCGGCCGGCGTGTCGCTGCAACAGCTGTCCGGCACGTCGAGGGCCGCGGTGGCCAACGTGAACGTGCCGCCGCTGCCGTCGCGCCTGCCACCGGCGACGCGACCAGGCGGCAGCGGAGGCGGGGGCAGCATCGAGGTGATCCGCGGCGGCCGGTCGGAAACGGTCGCGTATTGAACAACATCGATGGCCATCGATATCAGCGACGACAAGTAAAGGCCGTGCGACGGTCCAACAAACAATGAAAAATACACTGACTGCATTCGCGATTGCTCTCTGGACCCTGACATTCGCCTCCATTGCAAGCGCGAGCGGCACGATCGAGCTCGCGGTCGGCGCGCAGCGGCAGATTTCCGCCGGCCACGCGCTGCAGCGGGTCGCCGTCGGCGATCCGGCGATCGCCGACGTGCTGATCATGAAGGGCAGTCGTTCCGGTTCGGTGCTGCTGACCGCGAAAGCGCCGGGTGCGACGAACGTGATGTTGTGGGAGCGTGGTCGCGACGAGCCGACGGTGTGGAGCGTAGAGGTTGTCGACGCGGCGGCGCAAGCGGTACTCGACGGTTCGACGCCGCAGGTGAAGGCGTACGGCGGGACGTCGGTGCTGCGGGGAACGTCGGCGTCGCTCGATGCGCACGAACGGGCCGCGGCGGTCGCCAAAAACATGAGCCCCAAAGGAGCGGTGATCGATCGCTCGACGCTGGCCGGCAAGAACGTCGTGCAGGTCGATGTGCGGGTGGTGGAATTCAGCCGGTCGGTGCTCAAGCAAATCGGCTTCAATTTCTTCAAGCAAAGCAACGGCTTTTCGTTCGGTTCGTTCGCGCCGGGCGGCGTGCAATCGTATAACGGTGCAGCGGGCCCGGGCACGGGCTCATACATTCCGACGCTTGGCGCACCGGTTGCGTCCGCCTTCAATCTGGTCGTGAATGCAGCGGGACGTGGCATCTTCGCCGACCTGTCGCTGCTCGAAGCGAACAACATGGCGCGCGTGCTCGCGGAGCCGACGCTCGTCGCGCTGTCCGGCCAGAGCGCCAGCTTCCTCGCGGGCGGCGAAATCCCGGTGCCGTCCCCACAGGGACTCGGCTCGACCGCGATCCAGTGGAAGCAATACGGCGTCGGGCTGTCGCTGACCCCGACGGTGTTGAGCCCGAGCCGGATCGCGCTGAAGGTCGCTCCGGAATCGAGCCAGCTCGACTTCGTGAACAGCGTGACGATCAGCGGCGTCGCAGTGCCTGGCATCACGACGCGTCGTGCCGATACGACAGTCGAACTCGGTGACGGCGAGAGCTTCGTGATCGGCGGCCTGATCGATCGCCAGACATTGTCGAACGTGAGCAAGGTGCCGCTGCTCGGCGACCTGCCGATCATCGGCACGTTCTTCAAGAACCTGAACTACCAGCAGAACGACAAGGAATTGCTGATCATCGTGACACCGCATCTCGTCGCACCGATTGCGAAGGGGGCGGTACTGCCTGCGACGCCCGGCGAGCTGTCGGAGCAGCGTGACGGGCCGGTGTGGCGATCTTATCTGGGCGGTGCGGCGTCGCCGGATGCAGCACCGGGTTTTTCGAAATGAATCTGAAGCATTGCGCGTCGCGGCACATCGCTACGCCATGCGTAATCGGGGGTGTTCGACATGAATGCACGAACCCAATCATTGTGTGAACCCGCCGTGACCGACTACTTCGTTTGTGCGTCGACAAAGGAAGCGCATGTGCGCTGGTTGGCCGATACGCTGGTTTCGGCCGGTGCGGTCGAGGCCGCGTCGCTGGAACCGGGTGTGCTGGCACAGCGCATCACCGGGCTCAATCCGGCACTGGTATTCATCGACTTCTCCGAGCGCAGCGAAGCGGCGAGCGTAGCCGTGGCCACGGTACGTGCGGCGCATCCGGGGATGCCGATCGTCGCGCTCGGCTCGCTCACCCAGCCGGAGAGCGCGCTCGCCGCACTGCGTGCGGGCGTGCGCGACTTCATCGACGTGTCGGCATCGGCCGAGGACGCGCTGCGAACGACGCGTGGGTTGCTGTCCGACGTGGGCGAGCCGACGAGCCGCCACGGCAAGGTCGTCGCGTTGCTCGGCGCGCGCGCTGGCATGGGCGTCAGCACGCTTGCCGCGAATCTCGCGGTCTGGCTGCAGAAGCGGGCGCTCGGCCCGGGTGCGACGGGGGGACCGGACGGCGGCGCGCCGGCCGGGCGCCAGACCGCGCTGATCGACCTGGGGCTGCCGGCCGGTGACGGTGCGCTGTTCCTGAACACGCGCTGCGAATTTCACTTCATCGACGCCGTGCAGAATCTGCGCCGCATCGATCGCACGTTCGTGAACACCGCGCTCACGCGACACCAGAGCGGCGTCGCACTGACGACGCTGCCGCCGGACCTCGGCGGGTTGCGCGACGTGTCCTATGCGTCATGCATCGGGCTGCTGAACCGTTTCCGTGCGTTCTTCGACCAGCAGGTCGTCGATCTCGGCGGGTTCTCGAATCGCGAGTTCGTCACGCAGATCGCCGCATCGGCCGACGAGGCGTGGCTTGTCTGCGATCAGGGCGTCGCGTCGATCGTTTCGGCCGCCGACCTGCTCACCGGGCTGCGCGATGCGGGCGTCGATACCGATCGCGTCAAGCTCGTGGTCAACCAGTACGATTCCGCGCTGGACCTGATGCCCGGGCAGATCGCCGAGCGTCTCGGGTTGTCGCTGGTCGGCACCTTGCCCGCACGTCGCGTCGCGATCGGCCATGCGGCGAACCAGGGGCGACTCATTGTCGACGCGGCGGAGCGCGACCCGTATGTGCGCGCACTCGAATCCCTCGCCACGCGGCTGCCGGGTATCTCGGGCATGGCGGGCGCGTCGCGCGCGGCGCCCGGCCTGTCGGCGCTCAAACGTTTCATTCAACCCTCGTCCAAGCGGTCATAACCGATGGCACACGACATTCAATTCGCCGACGGCGCAGCGCCGTTCTCCCAGACGCAGCAATTCCACGACATCAAGAATGCCGCGCATGAACACCTGCTGACGCGGATCGAGGAACTGGGCGCCGAGTTCGGCCGATGGTCGCGCCAGGCGATCAATCAGTTCGTCGATCTCGAGATCGACAGCTTCGTCCGCCTGCGCCGCATTCCGCTCAACGAGAACGAGGTGCGCGCGATCGCCGAGGCACTGACGAAGGAACTCGCGGGCTTCGGGCCGATCGAGGATCTGCTCGCGGATCCTGCGGTCGAGGACATCCTGATCAACGGCTACAACGACGTGTACGTGTCGCGGCACGGGATCCTCGCGAAACTGCCGGTGCGCTTTACCGACAATGCGCACTTGCTGCGAATCGTGCGCCGGATCCTCGCGCCGATCGGGCGCCGTCTCGACGAATCGAATCCCATGGTCGACGCGCGACTGCCCGATGGCGGCCGCGTGAACGTCGTGATCGAGCCGTTGTCGATCGACGGCCCGATCGTGTCGATCCGGAAATTCCGCAAGGATCCGCTCAAGCCATCGGACCTGCTCGGCAACGGCACGTACAACGACGAGATCGGCGCGCTGCTCGAGGCGGCGGTCGAGGCACGCTGCAACGTGCTCGTGTCGGGCGGCACGAGTTCGGGCAAGACGTCGCTGCTCAATGCGCTCGCATTCCACATTCCGGAGGCCGAGCGTGTCGTGACGATCGAGGATACGGCGGAGCTGTCGCTGAATCACCCGCACGTCGTGCGGCTCGAAAGCCGCCCGGGCGGATTCGACGGTAGCGGTGTCGTGACGATTCGCGACCTGTTGCGCAACACGCTGCGGATGCGTCCGGACCGGATCATCGTCGGCGAAGTGCGCGGCGGCGAGGTGCTCGAAATGCTGCAGGCCATGAACACGGGCCATGACGGCTCGATGGGCACCGTGCACGCGAGTTCGCCGCGCGAGTGTCTGTACCGTCTCGAGATGCTCGCGGGCTTCGCCGGCTTCCAGGGGACCGAGTCGAGCTTGCGTCGCCAGATCGCGAACGCAATCGACTTCATCGTGCAGATCGGGCGGCTGTCGAATGGACGCCGCCGGATTCTGTCGATCACCGAGGTGACCGGTCTGTCCGACAACATCATCGCGACGCAGGAACTGTATCGCTACGAAGCGCGCGTGACGCCGGAAGGCGAGGAAATCGATCACTGGGAATCGCTCGGCATCCATCCGCATTCGCCGAAGCTCGCGCGCTTCCGCCAGACACTGACGAACAGCGCAATGGGCGGGGGCGGTTTCGGTGGCGGCTTTGGTGGCGGCGGTTTCGGCCGCGGCGGGGGCTTCAATGTATAGCGCGATGATCTGGGTACTCGCGGTCGCGATGCTGTGCGTGGCATCGGCACTGATGCTATGGCGACATGCGGAAACCCGGCGCGTACGCACCGATGCGAAGCGCTTCATCGACAGTCGGCTCGAACCGGGCGTGCGCGTGGCGGCGCCGGCTGCACGATCGGCGGCATCGGCTGCATCACGGGCCGTGTCGTCTTCCGGTGGCGCGCGCAATGCCGCGTCTCGTGCTTTCTGGGCGCACTGGCATGCAGTTGCAACGGAGTATCTGACCAACCTCGTGAACCGTGCGGGGATCGAAGGCGCACGCGGCAAGGCGATCGTCGCGCTGACCGTTCTCGTCGCGGTTGCGGCGATCGCGGGCAGCCGCGGCGGCGCGCTCGCGTGTTTCGCGGCGCTTGCGTGCGGGGGCGCGATTTTCGGCGTCTGGCTCACGTCGCGAATCCAGAAGCGGCGACTGAAAATCGTCCGACAGATCCCCTCATTTCTCGACGGGATCGTGCGACTGGTGACGCTCGGCAACAGCGTGCCGGCTGCATTCCAGGCTGCGCTGCTGACGACGGAGGAGCCGCTGCGGGGGTGTCTCGATCACGTGTCGCGCATGCTGCGCACGGGTGTCGAGATCGACCGCGCAATGCTTCATATCGCCAGGATCTACCGTACCGAGGAGTTCGAACTGCTCGGCTCGGTACTGCGGTTGTCGGTGAAGTATGGCGGTCGCGCGGACGTCATGCTGGAACGGATGGCCGTATTCATGCGCGACCTCGAGCAAGCGGAGCGCGAGCTGACGGCGATGTCGGCGGAGACGCGGCTGTCGGCATTCGTGCTCGTGATGTTGCCGATCGGGATCGGCGGCTTTGTCGTGATGACCAATCCGAAGTACCTGGAAGGGATGTGGAACGATCCGAGCGGACAAATGCTCCTCCTGTTCGCGTTCCTGGCGCAGGTTGCGGGTAGCGTGTGGCTGTATCGAATGGCTCGACTCAGGTGATGCGATGACAGCAACTCAGATCGGATCGGTCGCACTGGCACTTGGCGCGCTGGGCGTGCTGTTGTTTGGAATGATCGCGTTGTTGCGTGCGAGCGCGGCGTCGCGTGCCGAACGTGCGTTGGCCGATGCGCTCGACCAGCGCATGGCAGCGCTCGAAGCAGCCAAGGCTCGGACCGTTGCGGATGATGCTCCATCCGCGAAACCGGACACGCGCGGGCGCGAGCGCATCGAGCGCATGCTTGCGCGATTCTCGGCAACGGGGATGCGCTGGCTCGATACCGGGTTCGGCAAGCACATCGTCGCAGACGAGGACCGTCGTCTGCTCGAGCAATGTGGTTACGTCGACGCGCGTACGCGCGGGCTGTTCCTGATCGCGCGAATTGCATGCGGGATTGCATTGCCGTTGCTGTTCGCGATATTCGCGAGCGGACGAACGACGAGCGGAATGTGGATGATCGGCATGTTCGCCGCATTCGGGTTCGGCTTCATGTTGCCGAAGCTCTACCTGCAGCGTCGTGCCGCCGCACGGCGCCAGAGTGTCATCGACGAACTGCCGTTGCTCGTCGACATGCTGCGCTTGTTGCAGGGCGTCGGATTGTCACTGGATCAAAGCCTGCAGGTCGTGACGAACGATTTCCGCGGGATGATGCCGGTTCTGTCGTCGGAGGTTGGGATCGCGCAGCGTCAATTCGCAGCGGGCCGCACGCGCGAGCAGTCGATGCAGAGGCTATCGAGCGGATTCGACAACGAGGACTTGCGCGCGATTGCGCGGCTGATGGTGCAGGTCGACAAGCACGGCGGCGCGGTACAGGAGCCGCTCAAGCAGTTCGGCGACCGGCTTCGGGAAACGCGCCGCGCGATGCTGCGCGACCGGATCGGTCGGCTGACCGTAAAGATGACCGGTGTGATGGTGGTGACGTTGCTGCCTGCACTGCTGATCGTGACGGCCGGCCCCGGGTTGTTGGCCGTGATGCGTGCGCTGACGGCGCATCATCATTGATGGACGGAAGAAAAGACGATGAAGCGGATCAGCGAAATGGCGGGGCACGCTGGCGTGGTGGCGGTGGTAGCGCTGCTCGGCGCCTGTGCGACCAAGGAGGGCGGGTACGGCGTGAACGCGCAGGCAGAACGCGCGGCGCTGATTCAGGCGGCCGACCAGAAGCAGGCGGTGCCGGATACGCCTGCGATGTATCTCGGTCTGATCCAGCGGATGCAGGCGCAGGGCCTCTATTACGCGTCGCTCGCGCATATCGACGCTTACGACAAGGCCTACGGCGTGTCGCCGGACACGATTCTGCTGCGTGCGGACGCGCTGCGGATGACCGACCAAC
The DNA here is from genome assembly GCF_003858025.1 of Burkholderia sp. Bp9004. Classification (NCBI taxonomy): domain Bacteria; kingdom Pseudomonadati; phylum Pseudomonadota; class Betaproteobacteria; order Burkholderiales; family Burkholderiaceae; genus Burkholderia; species Burkholderia sp. Bp9004. The sequence goes on from NZ_QTQD01000030.1 coordinate 71,773, forward strand.
CGGCTGCCAGCGCGGCAGCGTACACGCAGTTGCTGAAGACGCCGCTCGCCTCGCGTGGTTACCGGGGGCTGGGGTTGATCGCCGGTGCGGCCGGCGATTTCGGCCTGGCTGTGCAGGCACTGACGCAGGCGTCGGAGCTTGCGCCGACCGACGCGTCGCTGCTGTCCGATCTCGCCTATGCGAAATTGCGTAACGGCGATGTGGTCGGCGCGCGGGTGCCGTTGATGAAGGCGGCGGAACTGGATCAACGCAATCCGAAGATCGTCAGCAACCTCGCGCTGTATCTGCTCGCTTCCGGGCGCACGCAGGATGCGCAGCGACTGATGAATCAGCAGCATTTGCCGGCGGATATCCGCAAGGACATCATTGGCGATGCCGGAAAAATTGCAGCCGCGGCACGCGCACAGCAGCGTGCGGTCGCGACGCCGCCGGTGGTATCGCGGCACGCCGCGACCGCGCCGATCACGCCGATGGCAAACAATTTCGGCTATGACCAGACCGTGCCGCTGCTGCAACGGTTTGCACAATGAACAGAACAAACAGGCGGGGGAACGACATGAACAACAATGATCGTCGGAACATGCGTGCGGGGCGGATTGCGATGCTGGGGGCAATTGCCTGCGTGGCACTCGGAACCGTCACCGCATACGCGCAGCAACAGGATACGGCACCGGTCGCGTCCGACGTGGGTCGCTCGACCAGGGACTGGCTCACGATGCAGGGCGAAAATCGGGCGGCAGCGCCGACGCAACCGTTGCTGGGCGACGTCGCATCGTTGATCTACCAGCGTTATCTCGATTCGTTCAAGAACAAGATTCCTGAGTCGATGAGCACGCAGCTCGGTTCGTCCGGTGGCATGTCGGGTAACGGATCGGGCGCGCAGTAAGCGACATGGCGATGCGCGCGAATCAGTCACGGGTGGGGCGGCGATACGGCACCGGCGGGCCGGCACGGCAGCGTCAGCACGGCTCCATCGCGATCATGGCGGCGATCTGGCTGTCGGTTGCCGTCATCGTACTCAGCGGGATCGATATCGGCCGCTTTTATTCCGAACGGCGCCATATGCAGGCGGCTGCCGATCTGGCCGCGCTGTCCTCGGTCATGAAAGCCAGCGCGGATACGACCTGCTCGGCGGCGAAGACGGCGGCCCAGCAGGTCGCGAGCCCTACGGCGAATTCCGTACCGGCAAACGCCACCGTTTCCGTGACGTGCGGCGTCTGGACTGCGCCTCAAACCAGCGGCGGTGCGGCGACGTTTACGCCGACCGCTGGCGATCCGATCAACGGTCAATGCGGCGGCTTGTCGGCAGGACCTGCCGGATCAACGACCGGCCAGTCGGCCAACGCCGTGTGCGTGAGCGTTTCCGAACCGGTGACAGGCTTTTTCCGCGGCGTAAAGTCGATCAGTGCGTCGGCCATGGCGAAGAGCACGCCGACCGATACCTTTACGCTGACTACGTCGCTCGCCGCGTTGAATGGCGGGCTGGCCAATCAATTGCTCCAGACGCTGACCGGCTCGCCCAATGCGTTGAGCCTCAACGCTGTCGATTACCAGGGGCTGGCACAAGTCAACCTGAAGCTGGCGGGCATTCTTGCCAATTTGCCGGTCGGCTCGAGCACGGCCGTACTGAATGGCTCCGTGACCCTTGGTCAGTTGGCCAACGCGTTGGTGCAGGCGGCGACCCAACAGAACCTGGTGGGCGCGAACCTGAACGTGCTTAACGCGATCGTCGTTGCACTTTGTTCCGGCAGTGTCTGCGGTGGACCGCAGATCGCGCTTAACCAGCTGGTTTCAGCCGCGGTGGCCAATGGAAGCTCTGCCGTCGACGCCAGCGTCAACGCGCTCGGACTGTTGTCGACCGCGCTTCAGGTCGCGAACGGCACGAATCCTGTTGCCATCCCGAACATCACGGTCCAGACACCGACCGCGCTCGCGCCGCTGCTGAACGCGACGGTGTCGGGTTCCGTCGTACTCGCCGGAACGCCGCCGGCCACCGCGAGTGGCCCGCCCGGACCGTCGAATTGCGGGACGTCGAATTGCTTGACCAATACGTCGACAGCGCAAGGGAACGTGTTCCTGAATACGTCGATATCGCTGCTGTCGACGTGCTCCAACGGATCCCTGGTCTATCCGGGAGGCACCTGCCCGTCAGGCAAGGCGACGCCGCTGGCCGCCGTGCAACTGCCGATTACCGCGTATGTCGCGCCGGCGAAAGCCGGGCTCGCCTCCGTCACCTGTTCCGCGAACGGCACGAAGAGTGCGACAGTGAACGTGCAGACCGGGGTGGTGGCCGTGTATCTCGGCGGGGCGGCCAATACGCCGATCAATCTCAACGCTCCGAGCGGATATGCGCCCAGTACCGCACCGCCGATCACGCTCGTGTCCGTCAACTTGCAGAGCCTGCTCAATCTGTTGAACCTCGGCGGATTGATTTCCGGGTTGACGACGTTGGTCAACGTGTTGACCTTCGGCGCCCTCGACCTGACCCAGATCTCGGTCAACATCAACCTGACGCCCGGGCAGCTGACGATCCCCGTCGCCAATCAAACGCCGACGCCCTTGACGTTCACCTATCCCGGCAGTCCGGCATCACCGTACATGTTGAGCGTAGGAACCGATCAATTCCTGTCGCCGGCGGTCCAAAGTGCGCTTAACAGTGGCCTGTCGGTGCAGTTGACGGCGAATAGCGGCTTGCTTTCGTTGCTCGGATTGGTCGTCACGCCAGTGTTGAACGTCGTGCTCGGGCCGATTTTGTCCGCGCTGGGAACGACGCTCGTTCCGCTCCTCCTGCAGCCGATCGATTCCCTGCTGACTTCGGTCACCGGCTTGCTCGGCTTGAGTCTGGGGAATGCCTATGTCACAAATACACCGGACTCGATCAAATGCGGCAATCCGATGCTCGTGCAATGAAGATCGCGGCGTCCACTTGCGTCGGGAGCGCGGGCAGCGCTTCCGACCATGCCGCGCGCTTGGCCCGCAGTGCCGCATCACTCGTCAATAACCGTAGCCGCACCTGAATCATGAGAACCACTTCCGCAATCGCAGAACTCGACCTGTACGTCTGGGAAGGCAAGGCGGACATCGTCGACCGCGTTGCCCGTTGCATGGCGAGCTTCGACGTCGAAGTGATCCGCGCCGACAATGCGGAAATCTCGCCGGAGCGCGCCGCATTGCGGCCGTCGCTCGCGATCATCAGCGTGACGATGATCGAAACCGGCGCGGCATTCCTGCGCGACTGGCAGGCCAACATCGGCATGCCGGTCGTCTGGGTCGGTGCGGCGCGCGACCACGACGCGTCGCAGTATCCGCCCGACTATTCGCACATCCTGCCGCTCGACTTCACCTGCGCCGAACTGCGCGGGATGATCGGCAAGCTCGTCACGCAGCTGCGCGCGCATGCGGCCGATACGCTGCAACCTTCCGAACTCGTCGCGCACTCGGAGTCGATGCAGGCGCTGCTGCGCGAGGTCGATACGTTCGCCGACTGCGACACCAACGTGCTGCTGCACGGCGAAACCGGCGTCGGTAAGGAACGTATCGCGCAATTGCTTCACGAAAAGCATTCGCGCTACCGGAACGGCGAATTCGTTCCGGTCAACTGCGGCGCGATTCCGGATGGCCTGTTCGAATCGCTGTTCTTCGGGCACGCGAAAGGCTCGTTCACCGGCGCGGTTGTTGCGCATAAAGGCTATTTCGAGCAGGCGGCGGGCGGCACGTTGTTCCTCGACGAAGTCGGCGACCTGCCGTTGTACCAGCAGGTCAAGCTGCTGCGTGTGCTCGAGGACGGCACCGTGCTGCGGGTCGGCGCGACGACGCCGATCAAGGTCGATTTCCGTCTCGTCGCGGCCAGCAACAAGAAGCTGCCGCAACTCGTGAAGGAAGGCCTGTTCCGCGCGGATCTCTACTATCGGCTCGCGGTGATCGAGCTGAGCATTCCGTCGCTGGAAGAACGGGGCGCGGTCGACAAGATCGCGCTGTTCAAGTCGTTCGTCGCTGAGGTGGTGGGCGACGAGCGGCTCGCGCAATTGTCTGACCTGCCTTACTGGCTCGCGGACGCGGTAGCGGACAGCTATTTCCCCGGCAACGTGCGCGAACTGCGCAACCTTGCCGAGCGCGTCGGGGTGACGGTGCGGCAAACGGGCGGCTGGGATGCCGCTCGACTGCAGCGGCTGATCGCCCATGCGCGCAATTCGGCGCAGCCCGTGCCGGTGGAGAGTGCGGCAGAGGTTTTCGTCGACCGCAGCAAGTGGGACATGAACGAGCGCAGCCGCGTGATCGCTGCCCTCGACGCAAACGGTTGGCGGCGCCAGGATACGGCTCAGCAGCTCGGCATCAGCCGGAAGGTCCTGTGGGAAAAGATGCGCAAATATCAGATATTCGACGAAGAGCCCGAGACCCGCGAAAGCGAGTAACTAATGAGATAAAATCGCGCTGAATTACAACGACACGGGCGGGGAATTGATATTCATGAGCCATATGACGGGGTTGGGGCGGGCGTGTGTGTTGCTCGCCATGATGGGAGGCATGCAGGGCGCGTTCGCGCAGGGGTTGGCCGGCAACGCATCGCCGGCGGTACAGCAGGCGTCGGCACCGGTGGCGGCGATTCCGGTGATCGACCAGCAGGTTCAGACGTCGGTGCAGCCGCAGGCGGGCGAGACGACCGGGCAGAGCACGGTCGACGAACTTCAGCGCCAGATCCAGGCGCATTCGCTGACGGAAATGCGCACCAGCTATAACGGCAGCTACGGCGCGAGCCTGCTGTTCAGCGTGAAGGACGGTTCCTATTTCGTCGCGCTGTTCCAGCAGAAGGCGTTCTGGCGTGTGATCAAGACCTACGACGAGACGCGGGCGGAAACGATCTATCGCGATTTCTCGCGTCAGGCGGAACGGCTGGCCGTCAACGAACTGCGTGCGGCGAAGCTGGAATCGCAGAAGGCGCAGATGGACCGGCAGATCGAAGTCACGCAGGAGCGGGCGCGGCGTCTGCAGGCGGACATCTCGATCGCACGCGAGCAGCAGGCAACGGTCGCGGATCGCCAGAAGAGCGTCCGCGCCGAGACGGCGGCGTTGCAGGCGCAACAGGCGCAGCTTCAGTCGCAATTGCGCGCATTGCAGCAGCAGGTGCGTTCGCTGCAGCGCGAGGCCGACGCAGGCTTGCCGACGACGGCACACTGAGCGATCACGGCACGGCCGGTGCGGCGACATGCCGCGCCGACCCACCAGAAAAAAGGGCAAGCCATTTGGCTTGCCCTTTCGTTTTACTGGCCGTCCGGCACGATTCGCCGGCGGCGCGTAACGATCACCGGCCCATTGCCGCCGCGTGTGTCGGACGGCGACGTGTTGCCCGATGCGTCGCCGGCGTCGCGCGGTGTGCTGTAGCTTTCGCGCGGGGCGCCATAGCCTTCGCGGGGCTCGCGCGGCGCGCCATAACCGTCGCGCGGTTCACGGGAACCATAACCTTCCCGCGGTTCGCGCGAGCCGTAGCCGCCGCCGTCGCCGCGCGATTCGCGGGCGCCGCCGTGCGAGCCGTACGGGCTGTGGCCGCCGCCTTCGCGGCCGCCCGGCCGACCACCGGTACGCGGGCCGCGGGGGCCGCCGCCGCCCGGGCGCGAGCCGCCCGTGTCGAGCTGGATCGTGGAAATCGCACGCTTGTAGATGCCTTGCAGACCCACGGGGGTGCGCAGCATCACCAGGTACTGGTCGAACGACTCGATACACCCCGTCAGACGAATGCCGTTGACGAGATAGATTTCAACACGCTTACGTTCCTTGCGCGCCGAATTGATGAAGTCGTTTTGCGGATGGGATTCTGCGGGATTGGCCATTGAGGTGCGGCAGGAGCCTGCGTCAGAGAATATGTTGTGCGTGTGTGGCGTGGTCGCCCACCAAGTGTTTGGCGGGATTTTACCCTGTTCGTTCCACCAGTGCGCAGTCGCGATTGTGTCGAACCGTAACCCACTATAGACGTTCCCGTGCATTTGCGCGATTCGGTCGAATGGCTAGTGCCGTTTCGTTACGTCGCGTTACGACTCTCGCAGCGGCGTAGCACCTGGCGGTGCGCGGCGCGATTACATTCGACGCGCGTGCCGGGCTGGCCGGCGGATCCGGGAAGGGGAACATGAACAAGCAGGGATTTGCGGTGTGGATCGGGAGTGTGGCGTTGCTCGCTTCCGGCAGTGCAATGGCGGGACACGTCGACCTGTCGGTGGGCATCGGCGTGCCGGTCGCACCGGTCTATGCCGAACCGGCGCCGGTCTATGTGGCGCCGCAGCCGGCGGTGGTCGCCTATCCGGGTTACGGATACGGCTACTACGGCGACGAGGACGACGACGGTTATCGGAGATGGCGCAGGCACGATCACAGGCATTGGCACAAGCATCACGACGATGACGACGATTGAGCGCGACCCGCGCGGCGCCGGTGACGATCAGAACGCGTAATCCGGATTCTTCGGGTCGAACGCGGATTCGTCGAGCGTCGCCGGCGCGATTTTCTCGATGATGATCCGTTCGAAGATCTTGCCGTCGTTGTCATAGGATTCGACAGTCCTGAAGTACGGCGCGTGCAGGTCGAGCCCGAGCGTTTCCTTCTTCGCATAGAACTGCGGGCGGCCGGTCGGCGTCTCGTAGGTGAGCGCGACGACGCGCACCCCGCCGATCGTCTTCGCTTCCACCTGCGTCGGCCGCTGCACGCCGGCTTCCTGGTATTTCTTCCCTTCGGTCAGGTACAGGTTCGTGATGAACTCGGTGCCGAGATCCTTCACCTGGTGATTCGACTGCGCGCGTGCGAGTGCGCCGTCGAGCGCCGTCCACAGCGGAATCTTGCCGAGCAGGCCGCCGAGATGGCCGTACATCTCGTCCTTGCGCCGGGTCGTGTCGTAGATCGTCTCCTGTCCCGCATGCGCGCCGTCCGGCAGCCATTTCGCATACACCCGCAACGGTTCGCGGGTCGTCTTCACGAGCATGCGGTCGGGCGTGTCCGACCATTTCCCGCTGATGCGCTCCTGGCGCACCATCGTGAACTGGTACGACGGATAGCCGTTGGGACCATTGCGGATATAGAGCGGAACGGTGAGCGGATCGAGTGTCTTGAACAGCGCCGTGAGCGTCGCGTCGTCAAGTTGTGCGAGCGTGCCGCGCTGGGCGGCCGTGCGCAGCCAGCGCGCCTGCTGCGCGACCGGCTCGCGCGTGACCTTCGCCAGGTCCGCCGGCAGTGCGCCCTCCTGGACCGCGCTCGCGGCAGCGGCGGTTTCCTGCGCATGCAGGCCGGCTTGAGCTAGCGACAGCATGCACACAATGGCCGCGGCGGCGTGCCGCGTGCGGCGCTTCGTTCCTTCGTTCATCGACAGCGTCTCCCGGGGCGATGGATCGTTCAGCCTCGCTTCGCGGCGTTGAGCTTGGCGAGTTCCTCGTCGCGCAGCGCGCGGCGCAGGATCTTGCCGACATTCGTCTGCGGCAGCGCGTCGCGGAACTCGACGAACTTCGGCATCTTGTAGCCGGTCAGGTTCTTGCGGCAGTGCGCGAGCACGTCGTCGACCGTCAGCGTCGGGTCGCGGCGCACGACGAAGACCTTGATCCGTTCGCCCTGGACTTCGTCCGGGATGCCGATCGCGGCGGCTTCGCTGATGCCCGGATGCATGACCAGCACTTCCTCGATCTCGTTCGGATACACGTTGAAGCCCGAGACGAGGATCATGTCCTTCTTGCGGTCGATGAGGCGGATGAAGCCGTGTTCGTCCATCACGCCAATGTCTCCGGTGCCGAGCCAGCCGTCGGCGTCGATCACCTTCGCGGTCTCGTCGGGCCGCTGCCAGTAGCCGCGCATCACCTGCGGGCCGTGCACGCACAGCTCGCCGGGCTCGCCGATGCCGGCCCAGGTGCCGTCCTCGCGCCGGAAGCGCACGAGCGTCGACGGCGCGGGCAGGCCGATCGAGCCGCTGAATGCGGCCATGTCGTTCAGGTTCACTGGATTCATCGTGACGATCGGCGAGCATTCGGTGAGCCCGTAGCCTTCGACGACCGGCCGCCCCGTGACCTCGTGAAAGCGCTCCGCGACCGCGCGCTGCATCGCCATGCCGCCCGCCATCGCGAGCTTGAGCTTCGAGAAGTCGCGCTTGCGGAATTCCTCGTTGTCGAGGAACGCGTTGTACAGCGTGTTGATCCCGGTGATTCCGGTGAACGTTTCGTTGCGGATGATCTTCATCACCATCTTCATGTCGCGCGGGTTCGCGATCAGGATGTTGCGACCGCCGAGCCCCATGAAGATGAACGCGTTCACCGTCAGCGAATAAATGTGATAGAGCGGCAGTGGCGTCAGCACGGTCTCGACGTCGCCCGAGACCTGGTCGGCGATCCACGCCTTGGCCTGAAGCAGGTTCGCGATCAGGTTGCCGTGCGTGAGCATCGCGCCTTTCGCCACGCCTGTCGTGCCGCCCGTGTATTGCAGGAACGCGAGATCGTCGCGCGTCGTCCGCACCGGTTGCGGTCTGCCGCGTGCGCCGAGCGCGAGGGCGGCGCGCAGCCGGATCGCCTGCGGCAGGGTGTAGGGCGGCACGAGCTTTTTCACGTGCTTCAGCACGAAATTGATCAGGCGCCCCTTTGCATTGAAGCCGTCTGCGAGCAGGTCGCCGAGCGCGGTGACGACGATGTTCTTCACCTGCGTTTCCGGCAACGCGTCCTGCAGGGTGCGTGCGAAGTTCTCGAACACGACGATCGTCTGCGCGCCGCTGTCCTTCAACTGGTGCGCGAGTTCGCGCGCGGTATAGAGCGGGTTGACGTTGACGACGATCGCGCCGGTTTTCAGCGTCCCGAACAGCGCGACCGGGTACTGGAACGTATTCGGCAGCATGATCGCGACGCGGTCGCCCGGCTTCACGCCGGTGCTTTGCAGATACGACGCGAACGCATCGACTTTCTGCGCGAGCGTGCGGTAGGTCATCGATGCGCCTGCGCTCACGTAGGCGACCCGCTCGGCGAAGCGCGTCGTGCATTCGTCGAAGAATTGCACGAGCGATGCGTATTGCGTGACGTCGATCTCGTGCGGCACGCCGGGCGGATACGACGCGTACCAGATGCCATCGGTGTTCGGCGGGAGCTGGGCCGCTGCGGTTGCTGCGGATGATGACATGATGTGTCTCCGTTGTCGGTGAGAGTTGGCGCTTCAGCGCCTACTCTCACCCCATGCTTTGCGGTCGGTGAGAGTCGACGCTTCGGCGCTTACGCTCACCCCATGCTTTGCGTTCGGCGAGAGTCGACGCTTCAGCGCTTGCTCTCACCCCATGCTTTGCGGTCGGCGAGAGTTGGCGCTTCAGCGCTTGCTCTCACCCCATGCTTTGCGGTCGGCAAGAGTCGACGCTTCAGCGCGTGCTCTCACCCCGTGCTTTGCAGTCAGTGAGAATCGACGCTTCAACGCGATATTCTCGCCATGCCTTTTTTGTCGACGAGCGCAAGCCACCTTGGCTCCCGCCGCATGACATTCGTTCGGCCCGGGCCAGCGCATCAACGCCGGTCCGGGCCGCCAAAATCGTGAATCGCCGCCTGAGCGGCTCGGCGCGATCAGCTCGCCGAATGCACCGTCGCCGGATCGGCAGCCGGCGCGCTCGAGGACAGCCCGAACGCCTCGCTCGCACCCGCATCGTCGAGCACGGCCGCGAAGATCGACAGCTGCGCGCTGTCGGGCATCGGCGCCTTCAGTGCGGCGACGATCAGCGAGGACAGCCGCGCGATCATCTGCACGTCGTTCATCGTGCGGCCTTGCGAGAATTCGTCGATCAGGCTTTCGGTTTCGGCACCGGCCAGCGCGCCGGACAGCGCACCGATCGCGAAGTGCAGCCGCCAGCCGAGCTCCGTGCGCGGCAGATGCGGCAGCGCGCGCTGGAACGCGTCGAAGAAGCGGCCGGCGACGCTCGCGTAGTGCGCGGTCAGGAAGTTGCGCACGAACGGCGACGGGTCGGTGTACGCGCGGCCGATCAGCCGCAGGAATGCGGGGCCGCCGCGGTCGGGGTCGCGCGACGCCTTCAGCGCGGGAATGAACATCGCGCCGAGCACGTGTTCGCAGGTGATATGCGCACCGAGCTGCGCATCGAAGCGGTCGAGGATGCCGAGGCGCTCCTGGTTGAGCTGGTCGAGCCGACGCGACAGCATCGCGTGGATCAGCGCTTCCTTGCTGCCGAAGTGGTAGTTGACCGCGGCGAGGTTCACCGCCGCGCGCGACGTGATCTGCCGCATCGACATCGCTTCGAAGCCGTGCTCGATGAACAGGTCCTCGGCCGCATCGAGAATGCGCGCCTTCGTCCCGCCGGTCTGCCGATTGCCGGATGACCGCGTCCCGGACGGCCGTCCCGCCGACGGTCGCCCCTCCTGACTGACTGCCATGTCCCGCCTCCCAATGCCGGTCGCCCGGCCGCGAACAGGTGATTTGATTATCTGATTCAAACAGCCGTTTTTATTAAGATAAAAAAACGCGGGCAGCACGGGCAAGCGAGGAATCTGGACAAATTCCTCTAGTTCGATGTGCAGATGCGGAAAGTATGTCGCGTGGCCCCGGCGGGACGGGGCACGCGTGATGGTGCGATGCGGCAATATGCAGGCTCACCCGACGGTGGTACGCGTATTGACCGATTGCGTCATGTCGATACCGCGCCGTTCGCGGCTGAACAGGATCAGCACGGCGATCACGACGGCCACGATGCCGGCCACGAGCGCCAGGGCGAAACCGTAGTTGTTGCCCTGGGAAACCGCGAGCGACGCCTGCATCGTCGCGTTGCCGGACGCGAGCAGGTTGCCGAGCTGGTAGACGAAACCGGGGAAGGTCGCGCGAATCTCGTCGGGCGAGATCTCGTTCAGGTGAACCGGTATCACGCCCCACGCGCCCTGTACCGAGATCTGCATCAGGAACGCGCCGGCGGCGAGCGCGACTGGGCCGCTCGAGAACGCCCAGAGCGGCAGAATCGGCAGCGCGATCAGCGCGGCGATGAAGATCGCGCGACGGCGGCCGATCTTCTCCGAGATCGCGCCGAACGACAGGCCGCCGACGATCGCGCCGATGTTCAGCACGATCGTGATCCACGACACGGTATGCGGATCGAAGTGATGCTGTTCGCGCAGGAAGGTGGGGTAGAGGTCCTGCGTGCCGTGCGAGAAGAAGTTGAACGCGGTCATCAGCACGATCGCGTAGATCGTGAGTTTCCAGTTTTGCTGGATCGTGGTTACGAGACTCGGCCGCGCACGTTTTTCCATCTGCTTCCAGGCCGGCGATTCGGGCACGTGCGTGCGCACATACAGCACGAGCAGCGCGGGCAGCACGCCGACCATGAACATGCCGCGCCAGCCGATGTACTGGTAGAAGAGGCCGAACACGACAGACGCGAGCAGGTAGCCGCTCGGATAGCCAGCCTGCAGCAAGCCCGACACGAAGCCGCGCGCGTGGGTCGGCACGGTTTCCATCGTCAGCGCGGAGCCGACGCCCCATTCACCGCCCATCGCGATGCCGAACAGCGCGCGCAGCGCCAGCAGCGCGGCGAGGCTCGGCGCGAAGCCCGACGCGAGTTCGAGCAGCGAATAGCACGCGATGTTGACCATCAGTGTCGGACGGCGGCCGAAGCGGTCGGCGAGCCGGCCGAAGATCAGCGCGCCGATCGGGCGCATCGCGAGCGTGAGCGTCAGCGCAAACGCGACGGCGGGGATCGTCGACGCGAATTCGGTGGCGATGTCCTTCAGCACGAAGACCATCAGGAAAAAATCGAACGCGTCGAGTGTCCAGCCCAGGTAGGCGGCGATCGTGACGTTGCGTTGTTCGCGGGTCCAGCTCATGTCCGAGGTCTCCTCGTTGGCTTGCGCGCTCACGATCCGCAGGCGGATGCCGGCCCGGCTTGCGCGCGGTGCGGGGGCATGGATCGAGTGTAGGCCGCGGCACCGTACGATGTGGGGGGCGATAACCGCGAATCGGGAATAATCCCTATGAAATGGGCTGTTGAGAAAACCGAAATGAGCGTGCACGAGACAGGCGACAGGCGCCTGTATCATGCCGGAAGGCTTTTTGTATCAGTTATGTAATGTGCGCGATGCGCATCGCCACCGAATCAGGAGTCCCGATGCCCCAACCCTCCGTTGCCGCATTGCCCGTCCTGGAGACCGGGCGGCTGTGGCTGCGCGCGCGCGTGCTGGCAGATCTCGACGCGAGCATCGAGATGGATCGCGATCCGGAGGTCACGCGCTACATTTCGGGCCCGTGGCACGACCCGGACGAACATCGCCGCTTCGTCACGCACCGGATCACACGCGCGTATCCGCCGGGCCTCGGCTACTGGTCGATCTTCGAGAAGGCCGCGCCCGACGCGTTCATCGGATGGATCCTGTTGATTCCCGACTATGCGGGCGGCGCGCGCGACGTCGAGATCGGCTGGCGGCTCGTGCGCGCGGCGTGGGGGCGCGGCATCGCATGCGAGGCCGCCACGGCCGTCGTGCGTCATGCGTTCGACACCGTGCGGCTGCCGCGCGTGATCGCCGACATTGCCGAGGCGAACACGGGTTCGCTGAACGTCGCACGCAAGCTCGGGATGCGGCGCGTGAGCGTCGTTCATGACGGAATTCCCTACGTTCGTCATCGTCTCGAGCGCGACGACCTGCGTGCATAGTGTTGCGCTCCGTTGTCAGAGATGGTCAAGCGCATGCGTATCGAGGCCGCGACGTATTAACGGCTCGCAAGATCCGGAGTATCGTTGCCGGAAATTCGTAACATGGGGCACGACCATGGCACTCGGCAACGACGTTCATCTCATTCCCGTCCGGCTCGACGCACTGCGTCCGACGCAAATGACGGTCGGCTATCGCGAAGTGAAAGCGAAGCGCAAGCACTGGAAGACGCTCGACAAGCGCGCACGCAAGGCCGCGATCGAGTCGCACTGGTTTCCGGCCGTCCTCGGCCCGGACGGGCTGCACTACATCACCGACCATCACCATCTCGGCCTCGCGCTGATCGAGGAAGGGGAGACGCGTGTGAACGTGATGCTGCTGAAGGATCTGTCCTGGCTCGACAACACGATCTTCTGGCGGATGATGGAACACAACCAGTGGGTGCATCCGTTCGGCACGGATGGTTCGCGTCGCGAATACGCACATCTGCCGAAGGCGCTGACGGGGCTCGAGGACGATCCGTACCGGAGCCTCGCGGGCGAGCTGCGCACGGCCGGCGGCTACGCGAAGGATGCGACGCCGTTCAGCGAATTCCTGTGGGCCGACTACCTGCGCCAGCACGTGACGCTCGACCAGATCCGCAAGAACTTCTCGAAGGCGCTCGACCTCTCGCTGCGCCGTGCGCATGAGCAAGACGCCCGCTATCTGCCCGGCTGGTCGGGTGTCATCGCCGTCAAACCCTGATACGCGCCCGGCGCCTGCCAGTTCATGACGACCGTCCCCCCCCATCCGGATGCCGGCCCGCAGCATCCCGGGCATTTCGCTGCACTCGATGCGGCAACGCCGTCGCCCACGCAGCGCATCGGTCTCGATGCGCTGGCCGGCCTGTCGATCGCCGGGCTGCTGATTCCCGAGGCGGTCGCGTACGCGGGTCTCGCCAACCTGCCGCCGCAAGCCGGCCTCATCGCACTGCTGTCGGGTCTCGTCGTCTATGCGCTGACCGGCAGCAGTCGCTTTGCGATCGTGTCGTCGACGTCGTCGTCGGCGGCCGTGCTCGCCGCGACCGTGCTGGCCGAGTCCGGGATGGCGCTTGCCGCGCAGCTCGCGCTGGCGGCCGCGCTCGTCACGATGACGGGCGTGCTGTTCATCCTGGCGGGCGCCGCGCGACTGGGCGGCATGTCGGATTTCGTCGCGCGTCCGGTCCTGCGCGGTTTCACGTTCGGCCTGGCGCTGACGATCGTCATCAAGCAACTGCCGAAGATTCTCGCGATCTCCGTGCAGCACGGTGACGCGCCGCATGCCGCGCTCGAGCTCGTCGCCGGCGCATCGCACGCGAACCTCGCGAGCGTCGCGCTCGGCACGACCGCGCTCGCGTTGCTGTTCGTGCTCGGCCGGCGCTCGCGCGTGCCCGCGACACTGGTCGTGATCGTGCTGTCGATCGCGGCCGGGTATATGGTCGACTGGCAGCAATACGGGATCGCGATCGTCGGACACATCGATTTCCGGCACATCGAATTCGGGCTGCCGCATCTCGACCGCAATGCATGGATGCAGACGGTCGAACTTGCTTTCGCGCTGATGCTGATCCTGTATGCGGAATCGTACGGATCGATTCGCAACTTCGCGCTGAAGCACGGTGACAGCGTGTCGGCGAACCGGGACCTCGTCGCGCTCGGCTGCGCGAACCTCGTGTCGGGGCTGCTGCACGGGATGCCGGTCGGCGCCGGCTATTCGGCGACGGCCGCGAACGAGGCGGCCGGTGCGCGGTCGCGTTTCGCGGGCTTGTGGGCGGCCGGCGTGGTCGCGCTGATCGTGTGGCTGCTGCTGCCGCAGCTTGCGCGCACGCCGGAGCCCGTGCTCGCGGCGATCGTGATCTTCGCGGTCAGCCACTCGCTGCATCCGTCGGTGTTCCGGCCGTACTGGGTCTGGCATCGCGACCGGCTCGTCGTGATCGCCGCGCTGCTCGCGGTGCTCGTGCTCGGCGTGCTGCACGGACTGCTCGCGGCCATCGGCGTGAACCTGCTGCTGACGCTGCGCAAGTTGTCGGAGCCGAACGTGAGCGTGCTCGGCCGGCTGCGCGACGGGCACGACTTCGTCGACGTCGCGAATCACGCCGATGCGAAGCCGGTACCCGGAGTGCTGATCGTGCGGCCCGAGGCGCAGCTATTCTTCGCGAACGCGGACCGGATGCTCAATCGCGTGCGTGTGCTGATGAAGGCCGCGCCCGATGCGCGTACCGTGCTGCTGAGTCTCGAGGAAACGCCGGACGTGGACGGCACGACGATCGAGTCGTTGCGCACGTTCGCGGCCGAATGCGCGGCCCGCGGGCTGCAGTTCGCGATCGTGCGGCTCAAGGAGCACGCGCTGCATGCGCTGCGCCGCGCGGCCGACGAGACGCTGCGCGACGACGCGATGTCCGAACTGAGTGTCGACGAGAGCCTGCAATTGCTGCAGGCGCGCGGCAATGGCGGCAATGGTGGGAAGGGCGCGCAGGGCGATGCGTGACGATGCGAGGCGAACGCGCCGTCCAGCGCGTTCAGGTGCTGCCTAGTGCGATAGCGCGGCGTCGGCCGATTCGGCGGTCGCCGGATTCGCGATGACCTCTGCTACCTCGGCAGCCGTGGGCGCGTACGCGCCCGCATGCGCACAGGCGACTGCCGCGCAGGCTGCCGCGTAGCGCAGATGATCGGCGGCCGATGCGCCGGGGTGCGCGAGCTGGCTGGCGAGCCAGCCACCGATGCTGGCGTCGCCGCAGCCGACGGTATCGGCGATCTCGGTCGCGAACGCCGGCTGGAACAGTGCGGTATCGCGATGCAGGAGCTGCATGCCGGCCGCGCCGCGCGTGACGAGCAGGCTCGCATCGGGGGCCCACGCGCGCAATTGCGCGAGCGCGGCGGCTTCGTCGAGTTCGGGGAACAGGCCGCGCAGATCTTCGTCGGAGACCTTGATCCAGTCGGCGAGACTTGCCAGCCGGCGCAGTGTGTCGCGATACGACGGCGCGGCCATCGGCGCGCGATAGTTCGGATCGGACGAGATTCGCCTGCCGGCGGCGCGTGCAGCCTGCACGACTTCGATCAGGCGCGACGAAAGCGGCTCGCGCACGACGCCGAGCGAGCCGACGTGCACGATCTCGGCCGCGTCGAGCGCGCCGTCGGGCAAGTCGGCCGGATCGAACGCGAGATCGGCGCTGTTGTCGCCGATGAAGAAATAGTCGGGCGGCTGTTTCGACACGACCAGGTTGAGGCGAGGGAACGGGCAGGGCCGGGCGCCGCGCGCGGCGAGGCGGCCCGGCACCGCCGGGGATCGCGGTTGATGTCGCGCGATCAGCGCGGGCTGCTCCAGCCCTTGTAGCCCTTCACGTTGTCGCGCGTGACGAGCATCGGCTCGATCAGGATCATCGGGTTGGCCGGCTTCTGGCCGTTCATGATCCCGTAGCCGACGTTGACGGCCTGCTGCGCCATCGCCCATGGGTCCTGGCTCGACGACGCCTGCACGAGCGTGTTGGACTTCAGCGCCACCTCGATGTCCGGCGCGCCGTCGACCGACGTAATCACGATGTTCGGGCGATTCAGCTGCTTCGCCGCGAGATCGCTGCCGATCGCCTGCGGGTCGTTGATCGTGAACACGCCGTCGAGCTTCGGAAAGCGCGTCAGGTAGCCCTGCATCGCGTTCATCCCGCCTTCGCGCGAGCCCTTGCCGTCCTGGTCGCTCGACAGCAGCTTGATGCCCGGGTTTTTCGCGAGCACGGCCTTGCAGCCGTTCACGCGATCGATCACGGCCGATACCTGCGGGCCGTTCTCGATGATCACGTTCCCCTTGCCGCCGAGTTTCTTCGCGAGGTAGTCGCACGCCAGCTCACCGGCTTTCACGTTGTTGGTCTGCACGGTCGCGTTCGCGCCGGCTGCCGCGACGTCGACCGCGACGACCGTGATGCCGGCCGCCTGCGCCTTCTTCACCGCCGGCTCGATCGCCTTCGGATCAGTCGCGTTGAGCAGGATGATGTCGACGTGCGCGGAGATGAAGTTGTCGATCTGCGTGAATTGCTTGTTCAGGTCGTAGTCGGCAGAAACCGCGGTGACCTTCGCGTTCGGGTTGAGCTGTTTGGCGCGTGCTTCGGCACCCTTCACGATCGTGACGAAATACGGGTTGCCGAGCGACCCGACCGTGACGCCGATCGATTTCAGCGGCTTGTCGGCTGCGTGGGCGGTGGCGGCGCCGAAGGCGAGCGCGCAGGCGACGGCGGTCAGGGCGGCTTTGTGCTTGAACATGTCGTTGTGTCTCCGGAAGGTCCGTTGGCGGACGGGCGCAGGAGGACCTGCCTGCGCCCTGATGGTTGAATGGTGAGAAATGCGCGGTGAGGAATGCGTGTCAGGTGCGGGCCGAATCGCGCTGGCGATAGCGGTCGAGCGCGACGGCGCCGATGATCACGAGCCCCTTGATGATGTATTGCCAGATGTCGGACACGCCGAGCAGCACGAGACCGTTGGTCAGCACCGCGATGATCAGCGCACCGATCAGCGTGCCGACGATCGAGCCGACGCCGCCGACGAAGCTCGTGCCGCCGAGGATCACCGCGGCAATCGCATCGAGTTCGTACGACTGGCCGAGCTGCAGGCCGTTGGCCGCATAAAGCCGCGCGGCCGACATCACCGCGCCGAGGCCCGCGAGCAGACCCGACGCGGCATACACGAACAGCTGGATCGCCCGCACGTTGATGCCCGACAGGCGTGCGGCTTCCGGGTTGCCGCCGACCGAATAGATCCGCATCCCGAGCACCGTGCGGCGCAGGATGAACCAGGACAGCGCGATCACCGCGCATGCGATCACGACGAGCCACGGCACGCCGAGGATCGTGCCGTTGCCGATGAACGCGAACGGCAGTTGCGGGTTGAAGACGGTCGTATCGTTGCCGATCAGGCGGGCGACGCCGCGCACGGCCGTCATCGCGCCGAGCGTGACGATGAACGGCGGCAGACGCAGGAACGAGATCAGGCCGCCGTTTATCGCGCCGAACACGAGGCCGACGGCGAGCGCGATCGGCACGCCGAGCCAGCCCCAGCCGGGAATGGTCGACGCGAGCAGCGCGGCGACGGCCGATGCGGCGAGCACCGAACCGACCGACAGGTCGATGCCGCCCGTCAGGATCACGAAGGTCATGCCGGCGGCGAGCACGATGTTGATCGAGGCCTGCTGCGTGACGATCGACAGGTTCTGCAGCGTGAAGAAGCCGTCGGTCAGGAATCCGAAGCCGATGCACAGAACCAGCAGCACCGGCAGCATGCCGGCGGTGCGCATCAGCGATTGCATGCGCGCGCGATGATCGGCGCCGCGCATCAGGGGCGTACGGTTGGCCACCGGATGGGCCGTCGCGGAAGCGAGGTTCCGCTGCTTGGTCGGGTTGATCATGTCGGTACCTGGACGTAAGAGGGAGATGAAGGGGCCGTGGTCAGTGCGCGTCGGCGAGTTCGGCCTGCGAGCCGGTGGCGAGCGCGATGATCGCTTCCTGCGTAATGGGCGTGTGCATGTGGCCGCCGAGTTGGCCGGCGATCTCGCCTTCGCGCATCACGAGCACGCGATCGGCGACGCCGATGATTTCCGGCAGCTCGCTCGAGATCACGATCACGCCGACGCCCGCACGGGCCAGTTCGTTGATGATCCGGTAGATCTCGGATTTCGCGCCGATGTCGACGCCGCGGGTCGGTTCGTCGAGAATCAGCACGCGCGGCTTCGTCTCGAGCAGGCGCGACAGCAGCACTTTCTGCTGGTTGCCGCCCGACAGCGCGCCGACGTTTACGTTCGCGTTCGGCACGCGGATCGACAGCGAGGCGATCGCGTCGCGCGCGCGTTCGGCGCCGCGTGCGAGATCGAGCGCACCGAGCCGCGCGTCGCGGTTGCACACGGAGATGTTGATGTTGTCGCGCACGCTCATGTCCAGGAACAGGCCCTGGCGCTTGCGGTCTTCCGTCAGGTAGACGAGGCCCGCGTCGATCGCGTCGCGTGGCGTATGTGCGCCGAACGTACGATCGCCCAGCTTCACGTCGCCGCGCGTGCGGGGTTCCGCGCCGAAGATCAGCCGCGCGAGCTCGGTGCGGCCCGCGCCGACGAGCCCGGCGATGCCGAGCACCTCGCCCGCATGCAGGTCGAGGCTGCAGCCGCGCACGCGGTCGCCGTCGGCAATGTCGCGTACCGACAGCAGCAGATGGCCGGGGTCGTACGGCGCATGTTCCTTCTTGTAGAAGCCGGAGATGTCGCGCCCCACCATCATCGCGACGAGCCGTTCGGCCGACAGCGATTCGCGCTCGAGCGTGCCGACGTACGATCCGTCGCGCAGCACCGACACGCGGTCGGACAGCTCGTAGATCTCGGCCATCCGGTGGCTGATGTAGATGATTGCGAGACCTTCCTCGCGCAGTTGGCGGATCAGGCCGAACAGGTGCTCGGTCTCGCGCGATGACAGCGGTGTCGTCGGTTCGTCCATCACGAGGATGCGGGCGCGGGTGTGCACGGCGCGCGCGATCTCGACGAGTTGCTGCTCGGCGATCGACAGCGTGCCGACGAGCGTGTCGGGCCCGAACGGGGCGCCGAGACGAGTGAGCACGTCCTGGCAGCCGCGCGCCATCGCCGCGCGGTCGATGGTGCCCCAGCGCCGGTTGCCGCGCCGCAGTTCGCGGCCGACGTAGATGTTTTCCGCCACGGTCAGGTTCGGCGCGAGGCACAGCTCCTGGTAGATCACCGCGACGCCCGCATCGCGCGCGGCGAGCGGGCCGTCGACGTCGATGCGCTCGCCGTCGATCAGGATTTCGCCGCCGGCGTCGGCGCGGTACGCACCCGACAGGATCTTCATCAGCGTCGATTTGCCCGCGCCGTTCTCGCCCATCAGGGCGTGGATCTCGCCCGGATAGACGGTCAGGCTGACGTTGTCGAGCGCGCGTACGGCAGGGAACGTCTTGCTGATCCGGCGCATCTCGAGCAGCGGCCGGGGCGACTCAGAATGCGACATGGTTGACCTCCTGCGATTCGGTGCGGGCGCCCTTGAGGATGCCGGCCCGCGGGGAGAAGTTGAAGAACATCGGCAGCGTCGCGGCGCCGATCGCACCGGCGTCGGCGCCGAACGTGCCGCGCACGAGCGTCGGCGTGCCGCGCGCTTCCGGCGCGGTGGCGACGAGCGCCGCGCGCAGGCGGGTCATCAGCGCATCGAGCAGGCCAGCGTCGGTATCGGCATCGAGCACGACCACCGGCGCATCGACGACGCACAGCACCGCGCGCAATGCCGGGGCGAGTGCGTCGACGCAGTCGTCGATCCATTCGTCGACCGCCGGCAGGCCGCGCGCGATGCAGGCCTCGAGGTCGGCGCGGTTCTCGACCGTCTCGCCGTGATGGCGCAGGTGGCGTACGAGCGCGTGCAGCGATGCGCGGGCGAGGAGGATGTCCCACGGGCCGCGAGGCGGCGGCGCGGAGGCCAGCCGGCTCGGCGGCACAGGAATCACGGCGATGTCGCCGGCATTGCCGGTCACGCCGCGCAGGCAGTCGCCGTCGATCGCGATGCCGCCGCCGATCGCGGGACCGATGAACAGGTACACGAAGTCGTCGCACTGCCGGCCGTACCCGTAGAACAGTTCGGCGATCGCGGCCGCGTTGCCGTCGTTTTCGCCGAACACGGGCAGCGACAGCGTGCGCCCGAGGTCGCTCGCGAAGTCGACGTCTTCCCATGCGCGGAACGTGTCGGGCGCGAGGCCGAGCTCGCGCATCCATGCGCCGAGGTTATACGGCTGCGCGACGCCGACGCCCGTCAGGCGCGCGCGCTCATGCGAGGGGAGCAGATCCTGCATCGCATCGATGTCGTGCCGCACGATTTCGAGCACGTCGGCCGGCGGGGGGAGCAACGTGTCATGGGAGCGGCGGCCGAGCACGTCGCCCGCGAAATTGACGAGCGCCGTCTCGATGCGCATCCGGTCGAGATGGACGCCGATGCCGAACGCGCCACGCGGATCGAGGCGGATCAGCGAGGCCGGCTGGCCGCGCTGGCCTTCGGTGCGGCCGGCGAATGCGATCAGCTTTGCATCGGCGAGCGACGCGATGATGCTGCCGACCGCCGTGCCCGTCATGTTCGCGAGACGGGCGAGGTCGGCCTTCGACGCGCTACCCGCACGGCGCAGCGTCTTCAACAGCAGGCGCTCGTTGTAACGGCGCACGTTGGCCGAGTTGCTTCCCTGGCCGATGTGCGGACTTCTCATGGCGTCTCCTTCCATGGGCGCGTCGGTTGCGACGCATTAAATAAATCACGTTGATTTATTTAACCGCGTGAGCGGCGGCGTGTCAGCCTAGGGAAATCCCGGTTTCGTTCTGGGGCGACGATGGACGTGGCGGGGAGGAGGCAAGGGCGGAGCGAATCACCGGAGTGAGGTGATCCGCGTGCAGGAGGGCCGGCGTGGAACCCGCCCGGCACTCGGTTCGGATTGGCGGGCTGGTGCGAGTCGCGCTGCGGCTCCGGTGTATCCGCAAGGGCGCCCGCAGTGATTCCGGAGCCGGAAATGAAAAAAGGCCGGCATAAAGCCGACCTTTTCAAAAAACAGATGGTGCCCAGGAGAGGACTCGAACCTCCACGATGTTGCCACCGCTAGGACCTGAACCTAGTGCGTCTACCAATTCCGCCACCTGGGCACGTTTCGCTTTGCTGCATCGCGAAAGACCGCAATTATAGCGTGCCCGAAGGGCGTGTCAACAGATTTTTGTGCGATCGTTTGGATGGGTGTAAAAAAGGGCGCGCCGGGGTTGTCGCGTCTGAATGCCGTGGTCGGTCGATGCGGGTGTGAGGGAATCATTGCCGGAAAGGATCGAGCGAATTTCCCGAATGCACACTTACGTGTGTCGCCAGGCAAATTGTTGTCGATGGCATCCTGTCGTGCGCGCTGTCCTGCGGTTATGGGATGCGATCGCAGCGATTGTCCGCTCGCCTGGCGGGCCGTGTGCATGTAGATGTCGGCATGCAATGGCGCGTGCGGCGCATGTGGGGCGAAGTCGGTTGTATTTCGATCTTTTCTGTTACTATCGCGGTAACGTTTATTGCGGAACGATCCGCGCCGAGGAGTTCGTCATGTCAGAAATCGCAGTGGTTTTTCATAGCGGCTACGGCCACGCAGCCGTTATTGCCGACGCAGTTGCGCGCGGCGTCGAGAAAGTCGACGGCGCGTCGGTCAAGTTGATCCCCGTCGACGCGATCGACGAACACTGGGAGTACCTGGAGCGCGATGCGAAGGCGATCATCTTTGGCTCGCCGACCTACATGGGCAGTGCGTCCGCTCAGTTCAAGGGCTTCATGGACGCATCGTCGAAACATTGGGGCAAGTGGCGTGACAAGCTGGCGGCCGGTTTCACGGTGTCGGCTTCGCAAAGCGGCGACAAACTGTCGACGTTGCAACAACTGGCGGTCTTCGCCGCCCAGCATCAGATGCTGTGGGTCAGCCTCGGTCTGATGCCCGGCAACAACAGCAGTGCGGGTTCAGTCAACGATCTGAATCGGCTCGGGTCGTTCCTCGGTGCGATGGCGCAGGCAAATGCAGACGAGGGCGGCGATGCGATTCTGGAGAGCGATCGCAAGACGGCGGAAGTGCTGGGCGAGCGTGTCGCGATTGCCGCGAAACGCTGGAACGGCGCCTGAGGTCGGCGGCGGGCCGGTCTCGATTCTCGTCGGGCCGTTCGGCTGCTGAATCGGTGAAGAGGCCATGTGGTTGTCGCGTGTCCGCTGAGTTCGCCGGGCATCGCGACATTCGCGCCCCCCGATTTTGCTTCGTTGCTTGAGTCGGAAATGACGAAAGGCCGGGATAAGCCGCTGGTTTTTGGAAACCGGATGGCGCACGGGAGGGGGGGGCTTGGCAACGCGGGCGCGCCCCCGAGTTGCGCTTGAAAATGCAGCTTTTCGAGCCCTCACGCAAAGCGCGCAGCGCTTTGCCTCCTGAGGCTGAAAAAGAAAAAGGCCGGCTAAAAGCCGGCCTTTCTTAAATAAGTGGTGCCCAGGAGAGGACTCGAACCTCCACGGTGTTGCCACCGCTAGGACCTGAACCTAGTGCGTCTACCAATTCCGCCACCTGGGCACGTTTCGCTTGCTGCGATGCGAAGACCGCTATTTTAGCGTGTCTCGAGAGTCTGTCAATACAATTCGAGCGACGGCGATAAAAATTCCTTCGCCCGTCGCATGGTCGGAGCATCACGCGTCGAGCGGAACTGCACGCTTTGCAGCGAAATTCCAGTGCGGCGATTCAGCCGTGTCGCCGCGGGCAGGCAGCGAAGCTGCTGCGCGGAACGTATCGGCGATGTTCTGATGCCCACCGAAGTTCTGAGAGGCTGCGGAATTCGCACGTCGTTCGCGTCGACCGATGCGATGTAAGGATCTCGCGTGATCCATGCATCGACGCTTCCGCGTTCGAACGTTGCGCGGCCGTCCGCCGGCGTCAGGTAGTGGAATGCCGCGTCGTTGGGGGGGGCGAGCTTTATGTGTGCGAGGGCGGCAAGCACCCGGTAGCGGCTGCCGACAGCCTTCGTGATGGCGATGCGCTTGCTCTTGAGATCGGCCAAGCGTGGGCAGCGCGCTGTCGCGTTTGGCGATGATGGCCTGCGCTTTCGGTGACGGCGCTTGCTGCGCGACGTACACGAAGACGAAGCGCGCATGCGCGGCTTGCGCGAAGACGGGAGCCGTGTCGGGCACGTCGGCGCTGAAATCGACCGCGCCGACGTTGAGCGGTTCGGTCAGTGGCAAGCCGCTTGCGAATTCATGGCGCGACACGCGCAGGCCGAGCGGCGCGAGCGTGCCGCGCGTCTTGAGCGTCGACGATTTTTGATGTCCGATGCGCAGCGTGGATGGGGTGTTCTCGGCGTGCGCCGGGATGCGGGCCCGGCATCGCACGTGCGAACGCGCGGCGGGTCATCGACGTCATGGGCCGTGTTCCTCGCTGGATTCGTTGAAAGCAAGGCGGCTGACGCACCAGCGGGGAGGGCAATCGATAACCGATCAATGCTGCTATCGATCGGAACGACGGGCATATGGCGCGGCCAGCGCGCGTAATGCAAGGCTTGAAATGAAAAAAGGCCGGCATGAAGCCGACCTTTTCAAAAACAGATGGTGCCCAGGAGAGGACTCGAACCTCCACGGTGTTGCCACCGCTAGGACCTGAACCTAGTGCGTCTACCAATTCCGCCACCTGGGCACGTTT
>NZ_QTQD01000031.1:0-94406 GCF_003858025.1 Burkholderia sp. Bp9004
TCGGGCGCACGATGCAAAGCAGCAGTTTTTAACCTCGGACTCTAACTGCAGTTCGGACTAAAACCGGGGGCAGGTCAGCATCGGTTCATTGCAGTGACGAGATACATCAGGTCGAAATTCTGCCAGAACCGCGGACGTGGTTGATACACGTATTCCAATGCCAACGAGAGGCACATCGAGGTCAGGTGGGCTTCGTTGAATTGGCAATCCGCCATATACGTGTACAGCGCATCGGTCGTCCCGGCGTGAAGGTCTGCGGCTTTAAGTTGCATGTTGGTCTTCTTCATGTGAATTGTTCTTGCTTGGGCGAGTGTGGTAATTTCATTGGCGAGCAATAAAATTCGTATGCGGCACGTCACAGCGAAAGATGAGTTACGTTGCACTTCTCCCGGAAAGAATGAGGTCTTCAAAACAATATGTGGGGCCATACTCGACGATGTCGCTCACATCAAGAACACACTCTGCGTCATCCGGAACAATCTCTAGCATTGCGACTGCCATACATTCCAGGGATGTGCAGGGAAATCCAGACAGCAGGTGTCGTGGCTCTATATCGTCAAAATTCGGGGAATCGCGACCGGTAATGATGTCGACCAGTAGGTTCGATGGTGTGAGGCCTTCGCGGCTTCGCGTCCAATAATGAATGCCAGATTTAACCGCGTCTCCCAGTGCGTCGAGCCAATTGTCAAGCGTTGCCTTTCTGAAGGCCTCGGCGCGGGCTTGCGCTGTCTTTTCAGTCTCGAGATAGTGGTCCTGAAAGAAATATGGTGGATTTCTATGCCTAAATACCATATTTCTGTATTTAAGGAACTCAAGTTCCAGTGACGAACGGTCGTGGCCGGCGGTTGCAAGGCGCCGACGAAGTGTGTCTGCTCTCGTGAGATACAGATAGTCTGTTTCCGGTTTGTTCCAGTCATACGGGTCATCGGGCAAGGCGTGAGTGATTAGATTCCGTTGACCTTTTGTCCGCGTTCGAATGATTCTGTCATCGCGTACGAAGAGCCATCGACGATATTGGTCTCTCATGGAGTCAATCGGATAGCCACCAATTTTAATAAAAGCGTGGAGAGGCATAGTTACCCTCATTGCAGAAAGTGGATGCTACAAAAGTGCGCTGTCTATCTATGTTGCGCGTGTCCGTTGATCTGCACGCCATCACCGAATCGCGACGCTTCATAGGTACGTATAGTCGCGGGAACGTCTGATGAAGGCATAAAAATCGCCGCTTTGCCCGATTGAGGAAGACCCACCCCGCATCTAAAAGCCATGACGCACGGCACACCTACCTTGATATCAGTACGCGCGATTTTCGCGCATGCCGACATCAGACGGCGTTCTCTCGTGTCGACGTCAGGTCGTCAGAAAAAGGCACGAGTTCAAAAACGTCTAGGACGCACTCCGCGTCATCGGGTACGACTTCCAGCATTGCAAGTGCCATGCATTCCACGCTGATGCAGGGGAAGCCGCCAACCACATGACTCGGCAATTTGATACTGCTGGGCAGAGATTCCGGTCCCATAACGATATCGACCAGCGCATTTATGTCTATAAAAGGGTCGGAGTATTCAATGTGTTTGGCGCGCACCAAATGTCCGGAATTTCTAAACCTGATGGCCATTTTGAGCGCGAAAAACCAGTCATCAAGGCTCGCGAATCTAAATGCTTCTGCGCGTTGAACTGCGGTCGTAGTGTTACTGGTTTTGTCGTCTCGAAAGAAATATGGTGGGTCCCAGCGGCTGAAAACCTGGTCCATGTATTTCAGGTATTCGAACTCCAATGCTTTACGGTCGTAGCCGGCTGAATTGAGGCGGCGGCGTAGGGCGCCTGCAGTCGAGAGATACAGATGCTCGCTGACGCCGCTCGAAGACGGAGTGGCTCGCGTAGGGACAAATCCAGATTCGAGAGCGAACTGCCACGGCAGACCCCTGTTCTTCATGTAAGCGACCGGATACCCCGCAATCTTGAACTGCAAGCAAGCTTCCATAATGGTTTCATCTCCAAAACTGGTTATCCAATATCGAATTTCGATGTCCGTCGCTTTGCCGAGGCTTCAGCGACATGAGCGGCAGAAACAAGTGTGTATGCAATTTTGCATGCGAGTGATCGACTGGAAGGGTATAGTGCGACCGTGGAGTGATGATCGTGATTTTTCCAACGATTTTCGGTCTTTTTTGGAAAAGAAACGTTTTCCCCGAAACTCTCTCTGCAAATCAATGTGTTTTTGTGCGTCAAGCCTTCCGCCAGTCATCTCGATTTCCGAGCGTGGCTCTGACTGGGGGGCGATCTTGAGTTGACGCTTGGGTCGCGCAACGCTCGGCGGATGACGTCGCCGCTTTCGTACTGCTAGCCCGATCTGCGCAAATGATGGTGCTACCTCGCCAGGATGTCTCCGGAGCTCGAGATTCGTCGAGCAAGACCTGTCAGACCGGAGGGCGGTGAGGGGAAAAGCTGCGCGGCGCTTGCCGGCGACGAAAACAATCGATTGTGGTTCGGCGGTGGGATGCTTTCGCCGGGTGTCGGCTGCTCTGGCCGGCAGGGTGGTTGGGAGCGGGCTGCGGCCTGTTGATTCTCTTGCGATAAGGATGAGCCGGCCCCGGCGATCTCGACCAGAGCGCGGAAGCGATTTGCGGAACTCTTCCTCGGACAGTACCCTGCCTGCCAGCGCGTCCTTCAGCCCCTGCTCGGCATCGCCCAACAGGATTAGCCGGTCGTGCTCTGCCTCGAGGCGCGGTAACAGTCGAGCTTCCGTGCATCAACATTCGCGACGTACGCTGAGCCGTTCCTCGTCAGAACCTTCTCTGCACCGGCAACCACTTCCTCCGCCAGTTCCAGCAGATGCGAACACGCCTCGCTAATAGACACTATGTCGTGGACAGGAATTGACAGGACATGCGCAGTTCATGACTGGCGGCCGCAACGGCGGGCCTTGGCGGACGCGAAAGCGCCTTAGGTGACGGCCGACGCATGGCGGGCCGCACCTTTCGAAGATGAACTCAACGCTGTCCGCTCTTGCTCTTGGTCTCCTGCAGCAGTCCAATGACCCCTCTGAAACTGCCGAGAACCTCATTGGGGACCCGTCCTTTTAGTTCTCGCAGATTGAGGCCCTTCCCGTCAGCCAGAATATCTCGGCATGCGGTTTCGATAATCGTACGCGCAGTTTCTTGGCGTTGCGCACTATGTCGCTGCCTGCCGTGCTTCGCGTGCTCTGCGAGGATGCGGGTCTCTCTGTTGGCATTGTGATAGAGCTGACTCTTCGCGATGCCGAGGCGCCGCGCCGCCTCCTCAACACTGATGGTAACCGGCAATTGGCTCAGCGCGGTTAGCTCCGCGCGGACACGGTCCCAATCCAGAATGCGTGGCGCCGCACGCTTCTTGTGGTCAGGAAATAGCGACCTCAAAGAATGGATTTCGGCTTTGGCTGATGGCCAGTCAGAAAGGTCGCCAGTCAGAAGCTTTGGAAGCGCTAATCCGGTCTGAGAGGCAATACGCAGATGGCCAGGCAGGTTTGGAACGCAGTTCTCCTTCAGCCAGTAGTGCACGGTGACCTTGCTAAGCCCGATGCGTCGGGCAAACAACGCGTTTTTCCCGGTATCCAAGCGGGTGACCAATTCACGAATGGTATCCTGCAGTACATCACGCGTCGGAAATTTATCCAATGTAGCTTGTACTTCCAGCATTGCACCGACTTGAGACGCTATCCACGTTGCTTCCGGGGAGGCAGGCATAAGGCGTTCGACGTCGCCGAGGAATGCGCCGCAGTGCGCACACCATCCGGGAATGACAAAAGCAGAATTGTGCCGTGCATCTGGACGGCCGCAGTCCGGACAGACGTGAACCAGCTTCGTCCTGTGGCGAGGGCAAGCCGTGACGGTACCGATGTCCCACGCTAGCCGGAAATACGGTTTCTGACCTGTAGCACGGTCCTCCACCAGACATTGTGGACACCAGTGATGCGACGCGGATGCCACGCCCTGCTGGGCAACAACGTCACGCCACGTTAGCAGGGTCAGCTTGTCTAGGCGCTTAACGCTAGTCAATGCAGATAGGGCACTGGACCAGTCGGCCGCTGCGTCGGCCATCCCGCTGAGATTAACAGCATTCCAATCGTACCTTTCCGCAATTCGCCAACCCATAGCGGTTGCGACTACGCGTGAAAGCTCGGCAGCAGAGATGCTGTGAGATGCCGCCAGGCGGCAGAAATAGCTGAACAGGCTTTCGATTTCGGGGGTACCTATCCCGATCGGCGCGAGGGGGTTCAGCATCGAACGTGGAGTTACCGGTTGCGTACTCATTCAGTGCTCCCGCCCGAACTTGCCACTGGACGCTTCGGCTTCGGCATGACACGAGTAAGGCTTGGACCGATAGCGGCTTCTCCGTCGAGGATTTCCTCCAGTATCCGCTTGCGTTGTGCTTCATTGAGCAGCGCGCGCTTCAGGGCTTCGACCGACCACGCACCGTCTGCGTCGGCCAGCTTGGCGGCACGGACTAAAACGCTGCTCAACGTGCCAACGCATCCCAACGTATTGTCGAGCAGCGCCATGGTGTGACGCGAGAGCTCGTTTCCCCAAAGGTCGGGCAATGTTTTCTCGAAAGCCTGGATGCAGCGCTGGAAGGCGCGCACGTCTTCTGGCTTATCTTCTCGATAGCGCTCGAAATGAAGTACATGTGTGCGTCGCGCGAGTTGTCCAGACAGGGTGACCAGTTGATAGAGGTCATAGGAGCCCACCAGGACCATCTGCGTGCCACATTGATTTGCCAATGACTTCAGCGTATCGAGCTGGATTTCCAGCCTGTGTTGACCTCGCGTCTGGCGAATGATGTGAGCGGCCTCGTCAATGACGAGAAACTGCACCTGACGCTCGCGCAATCCGCGTTCGACTGCGGTGCGCAACGCGGCGAGGCTGCTTCCGTTGCCGCTACCACGAGGGCGCAACATCCGACCAGTCTGTGAATCGATTCCGTATGTCACTTTCGGCGAGTCGAGATTATCCCCGAGCTGAGCCAGAATCCTCTGGTAGAACAGCCGCCACGAGAAGTCGCTCTCGCCAGAGGCCGGCGCTTCAACGTAGATGGCCGGAATCATGCCCGCATTCGATTCCATCTGAGGGTAGGCATGTTCAAGCGCGGTGTCGACCATATGCCTGGCAAGCGTTGTTTTGCCAGCACCTGTTGGGCCGCACACGAGAAGAATGCTGTCCTGGCTCCCCGGATAAATCAGGGTGCCGAGGTCGGCCATTACTTCGCCGACACGGGTGTGCTTGATGCGTTTGGACGAGAGCGCATTGGCAGAGTCATTTCGCGCCGGCGGGGATGTATGGTTTTGTTGATGCATGGAACCACCTTAGAATTCTTCAAAGTCAGGAAGATCGTCGTCGCCTGAGGCCTCTTGCTGGGATATCGGCGAAAGAGGCATCGTTGGTTCCGGCTGTTCCGGGGCACTGGTTGTAGTCAAGGATTCATCGACGAGTCGGAATCGGCGGGGGGGAGCGACCGGTTCGATATTTCCGAATTGAAGGCTGCTGTATAGAGCCTTGTTTTCAGACTGACGCTCGAACTCGACGGCTAACGCACCTTCCGGTGTGAACGTCGACACGAACTCCCGAAGTCGTTGAGCAGCCCGTTCGTCGCCAGCAGATGTGCCGCTGCGACGGTTGAATTCCGCAGTGATGGCGCGTTGCTCGACGTCTGTCAGTTGCCCCAGGCCGTGCAGGTTTCGGCAAACGGCCCGCACCCATTCATCCTTTACGCGCACATAGACCGACGAGGCATCCCACGGGTCGTAACGGACCGGCAAGCTTTGGCCGCCGAGATGGGCAGATTTGAACGTCTCATTCCAGTAGAGCCGACTGTTCACCTTGACGCCGCGTTGGCGATCAATCTCTCGGACGCCAGAGCGGTCGACGGGTGGGCAGGTGGCAATCAGGAAGTCCCGGTTGAAGAGAATTTGTCGCTGAGGACGCGCGCCGCTCTCGCGCAAGCCACGCAAGTACGCATCTCGTGGAGATTCGTCAAGAGCAGGGTGAGTCGCTTCGTCGTAATACTCGCAGGCCCAGTGCCCAATCCCATAATAAAGTTGCTCGAGTGTCCACTGGGCGAGCTTTTCCGGCAGATGGGAACCAGTAACCATCCGTACGTTCTTCGTCGCTTTGGTATTGCCGGCCAGGTTGTGGACATATTCGGTGTGCAACCGACCGAACATACGCTCAAGGACGGCACCGTGCCGCGGTTGCCCTGCGGGACGGAAACGCAGATGCGTGCCCATCACGCGGAGAAACGACTCGAACGCTTGTGACATGAAGTCGCGGCCGTTATCGACAACAATGAACTCGGGGAGACGTTTGAAGCGGCGCACCATGTCGCGGACAACCATCATGACCGAGTGATAAGACGGTGGGTCGAACGTCAAGTAGAACGCAACTATGCGCCGCGACCAGGCGTCCACCGCCAGCGACAGCCAGGGACGGCCGAGTGGCTTGCCCGTTCGACTGGATATCAATTCGATATCGAGCAGAGTATGGTCGATATGGACGTACTGGAACGGCCGGCTACCATGCGCCGGTGTGTCGTAATAAAGGACGTCCACAAAGACGTTCTTCTGATACGCCATACGTTTCCCGTGACGCGTATGGATGTCCTCGTTGGTCTCCAGTGCCTTGATTCGCGCAATCAAGGTTGGATATGACGGAGCCGTCACGCCGGCTTTGTCGCATGCCACTTTCAATAGCAGGTGACATGCCTTGTAGTTGATGGCATTGCTGTCGCGCCACGCAGTATCGATAATGCGGTCCATCAATTCGAGCTGGTCCACGCTCAAGCGGGGGGTACGGTTGCCCTTGGCGCTGGTCCGCGGCACCAGCGCGACGACTTCATTGTCACCGTTGGCGAGAGCGGCAAGCCTGCGTGATTCCCAGCGCCGGAGCGTGCGTGACGTGACGACCTTCTGTACCTCTCGAGATTCAAGAAGTGACTGCCGCTGAAGAGCAAGTTCCAGGTCTTCCTTGGAGTAACGGCTCAAATCCGCACGAGGTTTCTGATTGCTTTGGACGACCGTGATTTGATGCTTCTCATGAGCGTCCTCGAGCCATGAACGGGACAATTGGATGCTGGACCCGTCTTGTCGATTGCAGACGACGTTTTCTTCGCCCACCATCACGATGGTCAACTCCTGGCCTTCGAACTGGAACTTCGATCCTTCGGCGACATCGAAGGCGAACCGGTCGACGCCGGGCAACTGGCCGACTTGGCTATCGGCAAGCATGAAGTCACGCAGCACCTCGTCACGATAGAGGCGAAACCGCCGCTTGTCGCTGAACGACTCCCGGTCGATGTCCGTTGCCACGTGATTGCCGGCGATGGCCTGGTTCAGTGCGTCCGCGTCGAATTCGTACGGGGCAGCAAGCAGTTCCCAGAAGGACAAGGAGCTCTGCTCGCGAAGTACTTCATGGAGCCGTGCCACAACATCCGCCGGGCATGGCTCTGCACCCGGATGAAGGTAATCGGCCAGATACAGAAGGTTTTCGACCCGGCGGCGAGGGATGGACTCGTCGCTGCAAACGCGATACCGAATACCGAGTCTGGCAAGCTGCTTCTCAATTTGCGGGGCGTACCATTGCCCGTCACTGCCCTTGGCGTAGCGATAGGGATACCGCTCTGCCAATCGTGCGAGTTTGGCCTCGGATTTCCATTCCTCAAGCGTGAAACCATCGTTGCGAATAGTGAGGAAATCCGGGACGTGCGTGATGGACCGGATTTCGCCAGTCGACTCATCAATCAGTGAGAGCTTCAGCTCGCACGGCTGCGCGTAGTATTCGAGCACATCAGCCGCATGCTCCTTGGTCACCGCGGCAGCAAATTCGATATGGCGGCTCTCCGTCCGGATGTCACGACACATTTTTTGACTGGCCAGGATGGTGATGACATTGCCGACATCGGACTTCACCTGGCGAACCGGTGCTTGGATTCGGGCGTCGAGAATAAGCTTTTGACCGGCGGGCGGCGTGCCCAGTCGGTCGAAGAGGCCGGTCAGTTGAGCCTTGTCCAGCATCACGTCGTCCAAAAAAATGGTGGATATGGACGTGTAGGAACCCCGGCTACCCATGTACGCCGAATCGGTCGTATACGACTGATTTCAGTCTGAGAGAATGTTGCAGAGACGGCCGTGGAGCGTCGGCACAAACTGGAGAGAGAAGGATGGGAGCGATGTCGCCCGAGGATCACGTGCAGGAGTCCCCCTACGCGCAATGGGAGGACCGCGCGAGGGAGTTGGTCGTTTCGGCAATGGTGCAGCGGAACTTGAGCTACAAGGACCTGGCCAGGCTGTTGGAGCCGTATGGAATAGAGGAGCATGCTGACCGGATAAACCGCAAGATCAACCGGAAGCGGTTTTCGGCGGCGTTCCTGTTGGCCTGCCTGGTCGCGATGAAGATTGAGTTCGTCCCCGTTTTCTAGCGAAAGCCAGGGTCCGGCGACAGCTTGTCCAATCGGAGCCTGACCGCCTTCCGTTCTTGCCTGTCGCATCGCGTCCCCCGCCATCGTACCCTTTCATAAAAAGGGGACCGGCGGAATCCGGCGTTCCGCTGCGGAGGCTACTGTGCGACGTCGGTCAAGTTGGCGTTGCGCCTTTGAACAAACTAGTAGATTTATGGGGCTCGTTCAAGGATGCGGCGCACATAATTCTGACGATGCTTTTTGCGTAAGTCCTCGTCGAATAATGGAGTTTTGAGCGGTGTACATTCGGAGGCCGAACTTTCCGTCGAGTTTACGTTGACGCGATGCTTTTGGGCGCTATACCTCTCTGTCACGCGTCGGCCGAGCACGAGCCGCCCGACGATAGGGCCGCCCCTTCCGCATGAAGGGCTTCGGTGAGTGACCGCTGGCGCGGACGGGCATGACCGGTGGCGCGCTGGGGAAAACCGGACGACCACGGGGGGAGGGTTGAGACAGTCCGGCGCGGTGGCGAAGACAGAGCCGCGACCCGGATGTCTGTCGGAACTATTCGACCTCGGAATGGTGGAAGGGCGGCGAGCGACAGCTGGCAGGGGCTCCGGCTATTCCGGTTCTGCTCACGTGAGGATCTCCTCACAAGCAATTCTCAAGGAAACATATCCTCACCCATGGATATGCCCGGTTCTCGAAAAGATATGCTTACGTGAGCATATCCTCCCCGTTGGCGCGCTTATTGAGTGTTGCGGCCGCTGCGCGGCTGCTGGCCAGAGGAGCGGTGTACCGCCGGTCTGCGTTGGCGGGGGTTCTCGTCCCGCATGAAGTCAGAGCAGATCGGTTTGTCACTCGAACCCCCGCTCAAGCATTAGTTGCACTTCACACTTCATCAATCGTTGGCGCTCCTGGAAGACCCTGTCGGTGCCGTTGACCATGCGGGACGGCGTCGTGATTCCCGATGAGGTGCGACGGCTCGTGCGGGTCACGTTCCGCGCCGTTGTGAAACGTCACCACCGACCGGCGCCGCACCGTCTGAACATGGTCGTCGACCAGCGGATGGTCAGCGTGAGTCCGTCGCACACAGCTTCGCACTTCCGGATGTGGGCGCGGCTGTCGACGCTCGAAAAAGGCAAGCCGGTCAATCTGCCGCTGCAGACGTATCCGCACTTCATGACGTGCGCCGACACTCGCGCGCTGACCGTGCAGGAACCATGCGCCCGCTGCGTCGTCATTTGTGCAAACCACATGGTAGACCGCGGCATTGGCCGCGAAATGATCGAGATGACGCGCGGAGGGGAAGTGGACAATTTGATCCGGCTCGCGTCACACAACAACCGGAAGCGAATTTCCACTTATATCAACATATGTTGTTTTGAATGTAGAATAAGAACCACGTGTTGACCGAAGCCGAGGTGTCGTATGTCGAAGCAGGATTGGGAGTTGCATCGGATAGAAGGCGAGCCATTTGAAATCGGCCGTCGGCTCGGCGAGTTGGCGCGCCCGGTATTCGACGCGTACATGGAGCAAAGTTCAGCTTGGCGTGCTGTTCAGCGATGGCGTGGTCATGCGTTTGTGAAGCAGATGCGAGACGCGGCGTTAGCGTACTTCCCTGATTACTTGACCGAACTCGATGGCATTGCGGCGGGCGTCGGTTGGTCGCACAACTCGGTCCGATCGACATTCTGGTATCGAATGCCGGGATACAGATCGTGAACCCGATGGAATCGTTCGCCTTCTCCGACTGGAAGAAGATGATGGGCATCCATCTGGACGGCGCCTTCCTCACGACACGCGCCGCGCTCGCGGACATGTATCGCGACGACCGCGGGGGCGTCGTGGTCTACATCGGCTCCGTGCATTCGCACGAGGCGTCGCCGCTCAAAGCCCCATACGTGACAGCCAAGCCTGGGCTGCTCGGTCTTGCGCGCGTGCTCGCGAAGGAGGGCGGGCCCCGGGTGAGCAGTACGATCAAAATGGAGTTTTCGGAACTTCGTGTCGAAACCGCGCGTCCCAGGTGGTCATGTCGGTGCGACGCGAAGTGTCACAGGGCGAGCCAGACCAAAAAACCTTCTGGCGCGGCCAAGGCAGGAAAGCGTGTGCCCGCTATCGTTGAGGTTCTCCGCGGACCCTCCCGAAAGCGAATACCGCCAGCGGTCTTGCTACGAAATGGCGCTTTCGCGAGCCGCTAGTGCGGCAATACCGGGACTCGTTAGAGCTGGGGAACCTGGAATCAGCTGAGCGATTTCACGAGCCGCTTCAATTAACAGAGGAGCGAACTCATGCAGCCGTTTTTCCGGCAGTCGGGAAAAAGGACCCGCCACACTGACGACACCGATCGGTTTTTTCGTGAGCGGATGAATTAATGCAGTCGCAATCGCCGCCATCCAGTCGGTAAAGGTCTGCACAGCAATAGCGTAACCTTGCTCGCGCGCGTCATGAATGTGCGCGAGCACCTCCGCGGCTGTCTCTGGTGCCCGGGGACCATATTCGTCGCGGCTTCCGTACCCCTGACTTTCGATGATCTTGATGGCCTCGTCATCATTCATTTTCGACAACCAGGCGTAGCCGGTCGCAGAGCAGGATAGTTTTGCAATCATGCCCATGTCAGGGTCGTACCGCAGCCCGGATCGCGCACCTTGCGACTTGGCGACCCACGTCAACTGGTCGTTATCTGCGACAGCGAGACGGACCAGTTCGCCCGTCGCCATAGCCAATCGGTCCAGTACCTGCTGTGCCGCATCAACGTAGCCGCTCGATGCAAGGTGACGAAACGCCAGCACCTGCAATTTCGTTGTCAAAACATACACTCCTCGGTCTTGCTCCTGGCGCACATAGCCATGATCCGAAAGAGCGGTCAGCAGGCGATGCGTCGCGCTGCGCGGGATACGCAATTGCTCAGAGATAGAGGTGAGCGACGCGCCCGTTTCGCTGCCCGCGAGCAACTCCAGAATCGCCAGCCCTCGGTCGAGCAATCCCGAGTAGCCGGGCTCGTGCGATGTTACCCCGCTTGCCATCTATACCTCCCTGCGTAGACGAACCAATCACGCGATTATATTGGAATTTTATTCCACTTGGTGTGGAACGGCCTTCCCTCCGAATCGCTTTCCCACGGCGAACGATTCGACCCCCTGCAATTCGCGAGCCCCCGCCCCTCTTGCGGCGCAGTTGCACCGGGACGTGTAGCTACGAGCACTGTCCAATAGTGGAAATGTGTTCCAGCGACAACGGAACAAACTTCCACTATACTTGCTTCATGATTCGGTAAGAAGAGGAGGCGGAGATGGCTGAGCGCGAGCTGCGCTGTGACTTGCTGGTGATTGGCTCCGGGGCATCTGGCTTAGCCGCGGCCGTCACGGCTGCCTGGCATGGCCTGAGCGTCATCGTCATCGAAAAGGACGAGGTTCTGGGAGGCGCGAGCGCTTGGTCCGGCGGCTGGATGTGGGTGCCGGGAAATCCGCTCGCGAAACGGGCGGGTATTCACGAAGACCCACAACAGCCGCGGATCTATCTGCGTAACGAGCTCGGTGCGCGCTACGACGAGACACGCGTCGATGCATTCCTAAATCACTGCGCAGAGATGGTCTCGTTCTTCGAGACCAACACCGAGCTCAAGTTCGTAGACGGCAACGAGATTCCAGACATGCACGGCCACACGCGTGGGGCCGCCGTTCGAGGGCATCAGGTTATTGCCGCGCCTTACGATGGGCGGAAGACTGGCGCGCTCATCAGGCGTCTGAGAAAGACCATGCCAGAGACGTCGGTCCTGGGCATGCCCATCATGGCCGGAGCTGATCTTTCTGCGTTTCTCACGGTGACGCGCTCCTGGAAATCCTTGTTTCATGTTGCGAGGCGCATTTCCCGACACCTGTTCGACCTCGCCGTCCATGGTCGAGCAATGCAGTTGGTGAACGGCGTCGCTCTGGTCGCCCGGTTGGCGAAATCTGCCGAGAACTTGGGCGTCACCATGATGGAATCGGCATCTGCAAAACATCTGATTCGTGACGCATGTGCCGTACGTGGTGCAGTCGTTGCCATCATGGAAGGCGACGTGCTGATCCATGCAGCGAAGGGCGTGGTGTTGGCCACTGGAGGTTTTGCGAATGACATTGCCCGTCGGCAAGCTCTCTTTCCACGAAACCCTACTGCCTCCGAACATCTCGCATTGCCACCGGCGAGCTGCAGCGGAGACGGCATCATGCTGGGCGAATCAGTCGGTGGGCGACTCGTGACGGACCTCGCGTCGCCTGCGGCGTGGGCTCCGGTGTCGCAAGTTGTCTATCGGGATGGGCGTGTCGGCCATTTTCCGCACATCATCGATCGTGCCAAACCCGGAATCATTGGCGTACTACGCAATGGCAAGCGCTTCGTGAATGAGGCCAATGGCTACTACGACTATACGAAAGCGATGATCGACGCAGTTCCGGAAGGAGAGGAAGTCGCATCGTGGCTAATCTGCGACCATCGTTTCCAACGGCGGTACGGGCTTGGTTATGCTCGACCGTTTCCAGTGCCCCTTGGCCGGTTCATCCGCAGCGGTTATCTGAAGCGCGGGGCTTCGATCCGCGCGTTGGCACACGAGTGTGGTATTGACCCCGAGGAACTTGCACAGACAGTGCGCACATTCAACGAGCATGCTCGGCGTGGGGAGGATCCCATATTCGGGCGTGGTTCAACACCATTTAACCGCAAAGGAGGGGATCCGCTGCATGACGGACCCAATCCCTGTGTCGCGCCGATCGAACACGGACCGTTCTATGCGGTCAAGATATTGCCAGGCAGTTTCGGGACATTCGCTGGACTGAAGACCAACGGCGCCGCGCAGGTGTTGGACGAGGACGATCGGCCGATTGTCGGTCTCTACGCAGTAGGTACCGATATGGCCAGTGTCATGGGAGGCTTCTATCCGTCTGGGGGGATCAATCTTGGTCCGGCGATGACGTTCGGATACATCGCGGGGCAGCATGCTGCGCGTGTCAGCATGCTAAGGAGCGGCGATGCCGAGGCCCCCGAAATGCCCAACCCCAATCAGGAGAGTGAGCGAGCGGCGGCGAGTGGCGGTCCCGATGGCGTGCAGATTGTATAAGGCTCGCAGGACTGCCTAGCGGTCAGAAGTTCAGAAACAACCTCATCGAGCAGGAGGTGATTGTGCACGAATCTCGACCATTGTCGCTGGCTGCATTGACGGTTCTCGAACTGACACCGCTACAGATGGTTCAATGTGCTTTCGAGTCCGGATATGACTATGTCGGTTTGCGACTGGTGCCCGCGACGGAAACTGAGGTACATCACGATCTTGTAGGCGATATTGCGCTACGGCGCGAAGTACTCGTTGCGTTGCGCGACACGGGGGTGCGCGTTCTCGATGCGGAGATATTGCGGTTGAAACCCGAAACTGATGTATGCGCCTATCTGCCGATGCTGGAGACCGCAGCTGAACTTGGCGCACGATACGTGTTGGTGGCCGGGAACGATCCAGATGAGAGCCGCCTGGTCGACAATCTCTCGCGACTTTGTACGCTTGCTGAGCCGCTGGGCCTTCACCCATGCGTCGAGCCGATGCCGTGGACGGACGTCAAAGATATCGAGGCGGGCGCGCGCATCGTCCGTGCGTCGGGCCGCAAGAATACAGGACTAGTCGTCGACCCGATTCACTTCGATCGTGCCGGCACGTCAGTCGACGTACTACGCGCGTTGCCACGCGAGTACTTTGGCTATCTGCAGTTTTGTGATGCCCGCCCACAACGCCCGACTGACCTCGAGACATTGCTTTTTCAGGCCCGTTGCGAACGCATGATTCCTGGCGAGGGCGGCATCGACCTTCAGGGCATTCTCCGCGCTCTGCCGATGAATCTGCCAGTAAGTGTGGAGGTTCCCAACCAGCGCTGGGCGCGGAGCGCTCCGGCACCTGAGCGCGCGCGCCGATTGCGTGAGGCGACGCTCGCAGTAATCCAGTCGGTTTAGGGGGCACAAGGCGGATTGTTGGGGGTGTACACATCCGGAATGCGGGGCAGTTTCGAGCCGGCCACGACGACGAGCGGAGATTCTTGCCCGCGTTCATATTCGACCGTGCTTGTATGCTTCGGTTTCGCTTCTTCCATCGTGCAATCAACCATTGCGGCATCGTACTTTTACATCAGGATGACGCATGGAGCCATCCAGTGACGCACCTCGAGTAGCCGCGACCGCGTGAAGGTCGCTGATTAGCGCTGCCTCACATGACATTGCAGTCGGCCACAACAGTCGCTCGATCGGTGTGTGCTGCCGATTCGTGCATGTGCCTCGCTTCTGCGCTGCGCATCAGATCGAGTTCCTGTCCCGGCCTTGCGGCCATGCGCATTTGCACCGTCAGTACGTGGCGCGTCCACCGGAGAGATCGAAGGTGAAGCCGGTCGTAAAACTGCACTCGCTACCTGTCATCCAGGCTACCATCGCGGCGACTTCTGGGATCGTCACGAAACGGCCCATTGGAATCTTGGCTTTGATTGATGCGATGAATTCCGGCGTCATTTGCTTCAGCAGATCGGTTTCTGCCATCGTTGGAGCGATGCAGTTTGCAATGACTCCCGACTCCGCAAGTTCCTTGGCTATCGACTTTGTGTATGCGATGACGCCACCTTTGGACGCCGCGTATGCACTGCCACCTGGATTTCCCTCTTTCCCTGCAATGGACGCAACGTTGACAATTCGACCGTATTGGGCGGCGCGCAATTGCGGAATGGCGACATGGCAGACGTTAAAAACGCCTGTGAGATTAATGTTGAGTACACGATGCCATTGATCCGCCGGATATTCCCAGGTTGGGTGAATCGGTCCGTTAATGCCGGCGTTATTGACTAGTATTTCGATGCGACCTGCGGCCTTCAATGCTTCGTTGAAGGCGGTCGTTACTGAATTCAGATCTGAAACATCTACCTTCTGCGTCAGAAGGGGACTGAAACCTGCTTGAACGGCGTCAAAGTCGCTACAGTCAACATCCCAAATGATGACTCGCCTGCCATCGGCTGCAAGTCGTTGCGCGATGCCAAGACCGAGGCCGCGCGCACCGCCGGTAACGAGAGCTGTTTGAATCGAATGTGCATCCTTCATATGCTTTGTTCTCCAAAGTTAATCTCGCCCAAGCGCTGCCACGAAAGTTTCCCTGCGGTGAGCGCTTGAACGTTTTGCGCAACAACTACGAACCTTGCTGCTAGGGTGACATGTTCCTGACGGGTTATGCCGGATGCCATAATCCGCCAGAACAAGTCGATAGTACGCATTCGTCCGGGCGCGCTTCCTGTGTTGACTTCTTTCTATACGAGCCTGCGGTAGTCTCCTTGCGCCATCAACGCCGCTCAGTCGCGCAAATTCACCCAGCGGTACGACAACAAACTGGTTAGCCCGCCAATGAGGCAGAGCCCACCGAGCAGGAGTGCAATAGGATGGTACGAGCCGTGAGCACGGTTGACCAATGCGGTCGCGACTAGAGGCATGAATCCACCGGCCGCACCAGCAAGAGCGTAGCCGAAGCCAGCACCGCTGTAGCGAACCTTTGTATCGAACATGCCGGCGAACCAGACAGGCTGAACAGCCGTCGCCATGTTATGGCAGACGTTGATCAAGGCAAAAAAACCGAGCGTGATGAGCGGGATCGAACCTGTATGCAATGCATGAAAAAACGGAACTGCTGCTGCGGCCCCTACGACCGAGCCGATCGCATAAAACCAACGTATCCCAAAGCGGTCCGCGAGCTTGGCGAACGTGGGCAGCGTGACCATGGCGAGCGCCATCGAGATCATCGATGCAATCATCACATTGCTGGGCGGGACGTGTGTGTAATTCGTCACATAGGCCAATGCGAAAGTGAACGCCAGATAATAGGTGCTTTGATCGAGCAGTCGCATCCCGATGACTGCGAGAATCTGCAGCGGATTCGTTCGGAGAACGATTCCGAGGGGGGCGCCGGTTTCAGCATGGTGCTTCTTCACTTCGTCGAACGCTGTCGATTCTTGAACGGACCGACGGATCCACAACGCTACGGACGTCAGAAAAATGCTGAGCAAGAACGGAATACGCCAGCC
This sequence comes from Burkholderia sp. Bp9004, assembly GCF_003858025.1. Classification (NCBI taxonomy): domain Bacteria; kingdom Pseudomonadati; phylum Pseudomonadota; class Betaproteobacteria; order Burkholderiales; family Burkholderiaceae; genus Burkholderia; species Burkholderia sp. Bp9004. The sequence continues at coordinate 16,497 of NZ_QTQD01000031.1, forward strand.
CCACGCCATGAATTGATCGTGGGTCGTCAGTTTCTGGCATAAGAAGAAGACCGCAGTACCAATCAGCAACCCAACGAAAGAGCCGGTCTGGACGCCGGCAGACAAAAAGTTTCGTCGTCCCCGAGGCGCGCTTTCGACTGCCATTAGCGCTGCGCCGCCCCATTCACCGCCGACAGCAAAGCCCTGGATTGCGCGCAGCGCCACCAGCATGATTGGCGCCCATATACCCACCATTTGGTAAGTTGGCAAAACTCCGATCAATGTGCTCGCGAGTCCCATGATGAGAACGGTCAAAAGGAGCATCGTCCGCCGCCCGATCTTATCGCCGAAATGGCCGAACACGGCTCCGCCGATAGGGCGGAAAAGGAAACCCACCGCGAACGTACTGAAGGCGATCAGTAGTCCCGTTGCGGGCTCGCTGGAAGGAAAGAACAGTGGAGAAAACACCGTCGCAGCGGCGGTGCCGTATAGAAAGAAGTCATACCAGTCAATGACGGCGCCCAGCGAGCCGGCAAGCGCCGCCCGGCGCGCGGACGTGTCGGCTCTGGACGAAGAAGGCTGGTTGCGGGCACGGGACGGATCCTGTGCTTTAAGGTCGGGTGTCATCCTCTGCTCCAACGTTGGTTTGGTCGTCCGATGGTCGAGAAGCTCCGCTATGCGCAACGTGTTCGACGTGTCGTCACCACGTTGGCGGGCTCAGGCCACCGGTTACGCAATATTGGCACACGCAACGCAAAATTGGAATAGAATTCCATCATATATGGAATGTTATTCCATGCGATGGTCCGGATACTGGCCGAGACGTTGTCTGTACGAGCCAACCGTTGAGATGTGAAAAGGGCAGAGCAGCCTTGGAAGGTTTGCGCCAGCGGGCGTCGGGATGGCGCGATCCGCCCCCGTCTCGCAGCGTCTTCTTCGGTTTGCGGGGATGGAAAGATTTCCGGGTCCGAGCATGAAGTAGGGTTTTCTACAATCTGGGAATAGGTGACGCACATGAAAGCAAACATTGAGCTCCGTAACATGTCGTTGGCGAACCTCACGGTTGGCCGCACGCCACAGGCCGAGCTTGTCTCTGCTGCAGCAGAATCGGGTTTCGGGAAAGCAGGTCTGCTTGTAATGACTGCTACTGCTCAACCTCTGCAGCATGAAGTGCTGGGTAGACCTGAAGTCATCCGGGAAATTAAGGCGACGCTACGCGAAACCGGGGTTCGTGTTTTCGACATCGAGGCATTTGTTCTGTCGCCATCGACTGATCTAGAACGTTTCAAACCAGCGCTCGAACTCGGCGCAGAGCTCGGGGCGTCACATATTTCGTCAATTGGCACGGAACTCGCGTCCGACGCGCGTTTTCTATCTCACGCGCAGCGCGTTGATCTTTTTGGTCGTCTATGTGATTTGGCCGCGGATTATGGCCTTACCGTAGGCGTGGAATTTATGTTGTACCGTGATATCGGAACGTGGCGGGACGCATTGAACCTTGTAGAGGCTGCGGGCAAGTCCAACGCCGGACTGATTCTTGATGTTCTGCATTTTTACCGGGGAGGCGGCACGCCATCGGACATCAAGCAAATTCCGGCGAAGCGAATCGCATACGCACAATTGTGTGACTGTTCACATCTGGCGCCGCCCCTAGAGGGACTGGCAGTTGAGGCGCGTACGTCACGGCTTCATCTCGGCGACGGCGCTATCCCATTGCACGGAATCCTTGACGAACTCCGAGAAGATATTCAACTAGTCATAGAGACTCCCATTGCTGCCGAGACCACGTCTTCTGCCCTTGTGCGGGCACGGTCTGCCGCGCAAAGTACCGCAGCTTTCTTTAATACGCTGTGCCCGGTTTAGGATCCGTAGGTTCACGGAGCTGCGGATTGACGCCGGCTTTCGTCAGCGCAAGCACGGCAGATGCGAAGTGCGGCGTAGTTTCAGCATCCCAAGACCAGCTGTGCTTTAACGGATCGAAGATTGGTCAGGGCCAAGGCGCGAGGAGGGTTGCAACGTGGTACGGAAACCACGTTCGCGGCACTGCCAGGTTGCCACGGGAATTCGTAGCTATCATTGAAATTCCGACGCGCAAGCCAATTCGTTGACGTCAGGATTGAGCTCTCCCAAGATGATAAGCACTCGCTCCAACTGGCTCGCCGCAGTACCGGGACCTAGCCATTTTGTGGGCGCGGCATATCATGAGGTGTAAAAGGCAGGGATATGCGAATGAAGAAGAAACGAACGTCGCCGGCCCTGGTCCTGGCAGGTCAGCGAGCCGTGTGGCCCTTCATCACCGCATCGCGATACACTCGAGCCGCGAGCATTCCTGTCCTCTCAACAATTCGACCGGCTGCCGCTTCCTCGATGCAATGCAGCGCATCGAGTGCGCCGTCGCCGCAGACATCGCCGTCTTGCCGTGCGAATTCGAGTTCCTCTGCCATTCCTTTCTTGGCCAACTGGGCCGAAATCCAATCGAAAGCGGATGCTCCGTCCATTGGTCGCATGTGCATCGGCAGCGCCCTCAGCATTTCCGCATTCGCTTCGTCGAACGCGTTGACGCGCACGTATTCTTCGACGTCCGCGAGCAGCCTATTCGCGCCTCCTGAGGCATGACCGGCGCTGTTCGTTACGGCACGCCAATCGGGAATGTGGAGACTGAGCGCCCGAACGAGGAACGCGATGTTGAAGTCCCGCCAGAAGCGCGGATGAGTCTTGTAGACGTACTCAAGTGCCAGAGAAAGCGTTGCGGCGGTCAGGCAGGATGCATTGAATCGGCAGTCACGCATGTACGCGACCAGCGCGTCGACGGTTCCAGCGTGGGCTTCTCGAGTTGCTTGGAATTGCATGGTTTGTGGAGAGGAGTGGGCTTGGCGAGTATAGGAGCGCGGCCCGGGCATGACCGTACCTAAATTGCGGGTCCTCGGCTGCCGAATCTCAGTCGTGCCGGAGCGCCGAACTGGACTACAAATGTGGGGGCTCGCGCCCGAAAACACAGTCCATAGCCCCGTCGAGAGTCTGAAATCGACCGGGCCTCAGGGTAGCTTGCGGCAACCGACGCTCATGCCCGCGAGCTTTCCCTGTCGCGCCGAAAACGCAGCGCCGACAGCGCTTCCGCCCCGTCTGGCACGCTTTCCATACAGATTCGGGCTGAGTCCGAGCCGGCTCAACATCTCGTCGCCCGCGCGCAAGTGCGTGCGGCAAATGTATTGCGCCACACCATCCAGATCTGGATAAAGAACGGCGCTGGTGACGCCGGCATTTGCCAGTTGCATGCGCATCGGACTGAACGCTGCGTGAGGAATCGTCACATAGCGCAGACGGTCGCGGTATCCGCGGTTCGTCTCGAGAGAAACGTGGCTGATGGACTCGGGCGGATTGCGATGAACGTGAACCAACCGTCTTGGGCAGCAATGCGACGCGATACGTGGCGCGGCCGAACCAGTCGTGTCTGCGGAACATCAAACGGCGTATCACGTTCCGTCGCTGTCATCAGGTCCTTGTCCGTGTAGGGGAACATCCAGACCGCTGCGGGCTTGTCGTCGTCGACCGCTTCATTTACGGCGAACCAGAGCGCAGTCGATGCGCTCCCTGACCAGTCGAGCAGCCGAGTGGGCATGCCGTGATGCTGTGCAATCGCGAGCCAATCCGCGTGTTACGGACCGGGCTATTTGAGAAGTGGTGTCCCGCGCTATTCTGGGTGAAACGAAAGTGGCTGTCTCGCGCTGTGATGGAAAGGCATGGTTTCCACCCTGTGCACTTGATCGGCGCCCTCGTCGCTGCTTTCTCTTCTTGATCACGCTGAAGATGCCAGACGCCGCGCTGCGCAGTTCGGCTCATCCCTCGCCCGTTATGGACTAGCGGGACGCATTTCATTCTGGCTTGTCTTGCGCTCGAAGTGCGCTCCGGACGCCTTTAGGCACGCAGTCTTCCAGACTGCCATCCATTGTCGGGTCGCAGCGGAGAAGGTTTTCTATCAGTCATTTAAAGTTTTTTTGCGTTGTTTGACGGTGAGCGGTCCCAGACAATGCGCGCTAGACCATAGCGCGCGCACCGTCAACACTTTCGGACTGCAGAGCGAGGGATCGGAGTTCGGTTCGTTGGTTGGTATTCGTTAGACGCTACTGATATTGAGCGGCGGGGCGTCTTGCATTTATAACTCACAATACCAGGTGTGAAGCCATGTCTCATCAGGAGGAGCCGCGTCGTCGCTTTTTGCGGCAGGTGTTGGCGATCGTGCCCGTCGCGACCGTTTCGACCGGGGTAACGCTGACGCAAAGCGCGTGCGGTGAACGCAACGATAGCGCTGCTTCCGCCTCAGCCACCAGCGCGGAAGATAACGACGCATCCTACCATCCCACTTTCTTCAGTGACACGGAGTGGGCGTTCGTTCGCGCTGCTGTCGATCGATTGATTCCCGAAGATGATCTGGGCCCCGGTGCGGTGAAGGCTGGGGTGCCGGAGTACATTGATCGCCAGATGGAAACACCGTACGGCCACGGCAAACTCTGGTATATGCAAGGGCCGTTCCATCCCGACCAGGCGGCGGAAATGGGTTATCAACTCAATATGACGCCGCGAGATATCTATCGCCACGGCATCAAGGAATGTGACGAGTACTGCGCGAAACAGTACGGCGGGAAGACATTCACGCAACTTGATACACACAATCAGGAAGCGGTGCTACGCGACATCGAACACCAGAAGGTTCACTTCGAAGCGGTCCCGGCTCGCACGTTCTTTTCGTATCTACTCGGCAATACGAAAGAGGGCTTCCTCGCCGATCCCATGTACGGCGGCAACAAGGGCATGGTGGGCTGGAAGATGGTCGGCTTCCCGGGCGCGCGCGCGGATTTTCAGGACTGGATCGAGCAGCCCGGGGTGAAGTATCCGTATGGCCCTGTGTCGATCAACGGCAGGCGGGGGTAAGCGCGGTGGCAATCAAAAAAGACAAGATCGATTGCGTCATCGTCGGGTTTGGCTGGACCGGAGCAATTCTCGGCCAGGAACTGACGGACGCGGGGCTCAACGTCGTCGCGTTGGAGCGCGGCGCCATGCGGGATACGCCAATAGACGCCAACTATCCGAAGGTCATCGACGAACTCAAGTACGCGGTGCGCGGCGAGCTTTTGCAAGATCTTTCGTCGGAGACCGTGACGATTCGCCATGGCGTCGACGATCTGGCTGTGCCTTATCGCCAGCACGGCTCATTTCTGCTCGGCAATGGCGTGGGTGGCTCTGGTTTCCACTGGAATGGCATGCACTACCGGATGCTGCCGGAAGAGCTTCAATTGCGCACGCGATACGAACAACGCTACGGCAAGAAGTTCATCCCGGAAGGGATGCAAGTGCAGGATTTCGGTGTGACGTACGAGGAAATGGAGCCGTTTTTCGACTTCGCCGAAAAGGTATTCGGAACATCGGGCAAGGCGGGCAACCTGAACGGGAAGTTGCAAGCGGGAGGCAATCCGCTCGAGGGAATCCGTAGCAGCGAATATGCGACGCCGCCGCTCAAGAATGGCCTTGGAGCATCGCTGTTCGAAAAGGCCGCTCGGGAAGTCGGCTTCCATCCGTATGCCGCACCGGCCGCCAATGCCTCGCAGCCCTACACGAACCCATATGGTGTTCGTCTCGGGCCATGCAATTTCTGCGGCTTTTGCGAAGACTTTGGCTGTTACATGTACTCCAAGGCTTCGCCCCAAACCACGATCCTACCGGTGCTGCTGAAGAAGCCAAACTTCGAACTCCGTACGAAAGCATACGTGACCAAGGTGCTGCTCACGGCGGACAAGAAGCGCGCGACAGGCGTGATTTACATTGACGCGCAAGGCCGCGAAGTAGAGCAGCCGGCAGAAATGGTGATCGTCGCTGCTTTCCAGATGCACAACGTACGCTTATTGCTACTTTCCGGCATCGGCAAGCCCTATGAACCGAAGACTGGCGATGGCGTTGTTGGTCGCAACTACGCGTACCAGATGAACGGGGGCATCAATGTCTTGCTACCAAAGGGAACGCAACTGAATCCGTTTGTCGGTGCGGGCGCCGGTGGTGTCAGCATGGATGATCTGAACGGCGACCAGTTCGACCACGGTCCGCTTGGCTTCCTTGGCGGTGCCAGCGTTCGCCATGTCCGGACCGGTGGCCGGCCGATTAAGCAGGCACAGACGGTTCCTGGCACGCCAACCTGGGGCAGCGCTTGGAAGGCGGGCGTCAACGACGCGTACCAGCGCTATATGACGATTGCTATCGCGGGTTCGGTGATGCCGTACCGGGACGCGTACCTCGATTTAGACCCGACGTATCGGGACAAGTATGGCCAGCCACTCCTTCGCATGACGTTCGACTGGCATGACAACGAGTACGCGATGCTGGACTACATCGGCACGCGTATAGAAGAGGTCGCCAAGGCGATGAGACCGGAGAAATACTTCCGCGCGATCCGCAAAAAGGGACAGCGCTATGACACGCGTGTATATCAATCAACCCATACGACGGGGGGGGCGGTGATGGGTTCGTCGCCGCAAACAAGTGTCGTGAACAAGTACCTGCAATGCTGGGACGTGCCGAACGTTTTCGTGTTGGGCGCTTCCGCATTTCCCCAGAACATGGGCTACAACCCGACGGGGATGGTGGTTGCGCTCGCCTATCACTGCGCAAAGGCGATCCGAGAACAATATCTAAAGAACCCAGGCGTTGCGCTGGTTCAAGCTTGAAGAGCACCGCGATGACGATGAAGAAAATGATGGCAACCGTCGTGTCGTCCGCTGTGCTCATTGGCGCCGGATGGACTGCATTTGCGTTCGCGCAGAGCCCGGCGTCGGCCCCCGCCGTCGACACGGCGATCGCAAAGCCCGCGGCCACGGCCGCCACTCGTACCCTGATCGAGAAAGGCCGTTATCTTGCAGTTGCTGGGGACTGTATCGCGTGTCATACGTCGAAGGGCGGGAAGCCGTTCGCGGGCGGCCTCGCGATCGATTCGCCGATCGGCAAGATCTATTCAACCAACATCACGCCGGATAATGAAACGGGTATCGGCGGTTATACATTCGAGGATTTCGACAATGCGGTGCGTCGTGGTATCGCAAAAAATGGCGGGAGCCTTTACCCCGCGATGCCGTATGTGTCGTACGCGAAGATTAAGCCGTCCGATGTGAAGGCCCTCTACGCATACTTCATGCACGGCGTGCAGCCTGTGTCTGAAGCCAATATGTCGGCCGACATTCCATGGCCGTTGTCGATGCGCTGGCCACTGCGCTTCTGGCGAATGGCGTTCGCACCGGAGGTGGTAAGCGACGACAAGCCTGCCTCGAACGACCATATCGCGCGCGGCCGCTATCTGGTCGAAGGACTCGGACACTGCAGCGCATGCCATACCCCGCGTGGTTTCGCCCTGCAGGAAAAAGTGCTTGCCGACGATGGGAAGATGTTCCTCTCGGGTGGCGTCATTGATGGCTATCTCGCCAAGAACCTGCGGGGCGACGAGAGCGACGGACTCGCGAAGTGGACAGAAACGGATATCGTCGCGTTCCTAAAAAGCGGCCGCACCGCACACTCGGCTGCCTTCGGCAGTATGGCGGAGGTTGTACAGGACAGCACGCAACTTATGGCCGATGCGGATCTACGGGCGATTGCCGCTTATCTGAAGTCGCTGACGCCGGCAGATGGACCGAAGAGGGCGTTGACTGCCAACACCACTGCATACAAAGCGCTGCGTAGGGGCAGCGATCGTAGCAACGGCGCGCTGACGTTTCTCGACAACTGCGCGGCGTGTCACCGTACCAGTGGAAGCGGCTACGACAGCACCTTTCCGACGCTTGCGCTGTCGACGGTGGTCAACACGGACGATCCGACGTCTCTGATACACATTGTCCTAGCTGGCGATGAGATGCCGTGGACGCAGGCCGCTCCGGCGCACTACGCGATGCCGGGTTTCGGCTGGCGGCTGAGCGATCGTGACGTTGCCGACGTCTTGACTTTCGTGCGCGCGAGTTGGGGCAACCATGCGCCAGCAGTGACCGCAGAGCAGGTTGCGAAGGTGCGCAAGGCCGCCAAATGACATCGCATTGTGCGGTCAATTGAAAAAAATGAATGCGATCTAACCATAGGCCTGTTCGGGGAGTCAAGGTGTCTCATTTGCGTCTTAGCATTAACGGGCGTCTCGCTGTGGCGATGGCGTTCTTGGGGGTATTGCTCATCGGAGTCGGTGTGGTCGGCTTGGCCGGCATGGCGGTGAGCAACGCCGCCAACCGGCACACCTATTCCGTGCAGATGCCGAAATCGATAGCCGTTGGCGAAATGGTCATCAATGTCGGGCGCCAGCGGACATCACTCGACCGCGCGGCCATAAACCCCGGCTCCGAAGATGCAGCGAAGATGTACGAAAAAGACAAAGAAGTAAGTGCTGCGGCTAGCAAAGCGTGGAAGCAGTACCTCTCGTTGCCGCGCGACGCCGGGGAGGATCGACTCGCGTCCGAGGTGACGACCCAATACGAGGCGACCGAACGTGAGCTCGATATTTTTCGGCAGGCAACCATGCGGGCCGATCGCGACGCGATTCTTAAGCAGATGGTGGTCGTCGGTAAGGTGTACACCGACATGCAGAACGCCGCGACGCGCCTTAAGGGGTACCAATTCCAGCAATCGGAGCGAGCTTATGAGGTAACCGAGCATCGCGACGAACTCTTCCGCGCGGGAAGCGTATTGGCGATCATGGCAGGCCTCCTCGGCGCGTTTGGCAGTTGGTACTACTTGCGTCGTGCGATTCTCGGTCCGGTGAACGAGGCCGTCATCCACTTCGAGCACATCGCCGGCGGGGACCTGAGCCGCGATATCGAGGTACGGACGGACGATGAAATGGGACGAATGTTGCGCGCGCTCGTCGCCATGCAGGATAGTCTCACGGTCACAGCTGTGTCGCTGCGGGAGGGCAGTGAAGCGATTGCAATCGCGACCCGCGAGATAGCCGCAGGGAACGCCGACCTGTCGACTCGTACCGAATCACAGGCAGCGTCTCTTCAAGAGACCGCATCCAGCACTGAGGAACTTTCAGCGACTGTCAAACAGAATTCGGAAAATGCGCTGCACGCGAAGGAATTGTCGTCGTCCGCCTCGCAGATCGCGCAACGGGGGTACGAAGTCGTGGCTCGAGTCGTTGGCACGATGAACGAGATCAGCGAGAGCTCGAGTGCGGTTGCGGACATTACGTCGATCATCGAGGGTATTGCGTTCCAGACCAACATTCTCGCGCTGAACGCTGCAGTGGAAGCGGCCCGCGCGGGCGAGCAAGGGCGCGGATTTTCGGTTGTTGCGGCCGAAGTGCGGACTCTCGCGCAGCGGTCGTCGGTGGCGGCTAAGGAAATCAAAGAGCTCATCGCCAATTCAAGCGCACGGGTAGAGACCGGCGCGAAACTGGTCGAGGAGGCGGGCCGGACGATGGCGGAACTTATTGCAGCGGTTTCTCGTGCGCATTCGATCATGGGCGAGATCGCCGACGCGTCCCGCGAGCAGAGCAACGGCCTGGATCAGGTCAGCGTAGCCGTGAATGATATGGATAGAGCGGTACAACAGAATGCAGCATTGGTAGAGCAAGCGGCTGCCGCCACGCATTCGCTACAGCAGCAGGCGCAATTGCTTTCGGATACGGCGGGAAAATTTCATGTACGCGACGGAAAGATCGTAGCCCATCGGCTATAGCAGCCGTGAAAAGCTGCTCACGGATGCACTCACCGCTTCGTCGACGAGCAACGGGAAGGGTGAGGTCCGTGGGCGAAAAGGCTATATCTGGGGCGGAAATAATCGCTCAGGCAAAATGCGTGGTCATTGACCGAGATAGCGTTCTATCTTCACCAGGCACGTATGCGCCGCACATCCTTGCCCGAAACCAGAACTTCCCTTGTCGAGGGTAAGGACGTTTGGGTTGCCGGCACGGTCCAGCGAATCGTCAGCATCGTCCCGCGGGTCGTACCATGCGCCAGTCGGCAGCATGACGACACTTTGGCGGATTTCCTCTACGACCTTTGCGCTGGCAAGGCATTGTCCCCGTGCGTTCCATAAGCGGACAATATCGCCATCGGTTATGCCGAAACGACTAGCATCCGCCGGATGAATCCACGCCTGTTCGTGTCCGTCGCGTTTTGTGGCTTGGCTCGCCGGGGCTTCGTCAAGCTGGCTGTGCAGCTTGCCAACTGGTTGTCGAGAGATCAAGTGCAACTCGGTCGTCGCGGCGCGTCCTAGCCATTCGGCGGGTTCAAGCCAGGCGGGATGGGCCGCGCAGTCGTCGAGCCCACATTTATCGAGGGTTTCGCTCCAGAGCAGAATGCGGCCCGTACCGGTCGACAACGGATGTGCCTCTGGATCCCCACGAAATGCCTCCAGATAGGTGAAATTCGGTCGTGTGGGAACCTCGACGACACCCTTCTCCCAGAATTGTTCGAATTCCGGAAGAAGATAATCAAAGCGCTCGCGGGCGTCTTTGCGAGAGAGTTCATACAGGTGACGAATCCACCCCATCTCGTCCCGCCCCTCGCTAAATGCGGGTTCCACGCCAAGCAGATCCGCGAGTCCTCGCATGATCTCATAGTCGCTACGCGCTTGGCCCACTGGCGCTATCGCCTGATGCATGGCAACTATGTGTCCAGAACGGCGAGCACCCGCGATGTCATTGCGCTCAATTGACGTGCTCGCAGGAAGCACTATGTCGGCCCGGCGGGCCGTCGCCGTCCACATTGGATCTTGGACGATGATTGTTTCTGGGCGTGTCCATGCACGGCGCAGCCGATTCAGATCTTGATGATGGTGAAAAGGATTACCACCGGCCCAATAGACGAGACGAGTGTCCGGGTACACATAGGTCCCGCCCTCGTAAGTGAACGTTGTTTCCGGATTGAGCAGGAGATCGGCAATTCGCGCGCATGGGATGAAATCGCGGATCGGCTTGGGCCCTTGTGGAAAGGCTGGCGAATTCGAGGCCGCGAGCGGCGGGCCCATACCACCGAGCGAGCCATAGCCATAGCCGACGCCTGTACCGGGCAGCCCAATCTGGCCAACGATGGCGGCGAGTCCGAGTGCGGCCCAATAAGGCTGCTCGCCGTGGTCGGCGCGCTGCAGGCTCCAGCCCACCGTTAGCATCGAACGTGTCTCGACAAGACGCGCGGCCAGCTCTTTTAGGCGCGATGCGTCGAGATCCGCGATCGACGCCGCCCACGTCGCATTCTTCGGGATTCCGTCCGGCTTGCCGGCCAGATAGTCGACGAAGCGATCACCGCCGCTGCAGTAGGTCGCGAGAAAGTCGCGATCATGGCGGCCGGCCGCGACGATTTCTCCGGCGAGACCAAGCATTACGGCCGTGTCGGTATTGGGCCTAATCGGCCACCACTCGGCGGGCACCCATTCCGGAAGGTCATCGCGTAGTGGGGAGATCAGCACGAAATGCACGCCGCGCTCAACCATTGCACGCAAGTAAATTTCTAACTGATGGCGCGCTATGCCGCCCGCCTCACTTTGAGCCGTACGCGGAGACAATCCGCCAAAAACGACGACCGTCTGCGCATGAGCTGCGACGGCATCTAGCGTGGTGGCCCCGCCGTTGCACGCTTCAGCGTCGCCGAGCGTGTGACGCAGGATAACGGGCCCTGCGGCGGTGCTATAGGTGTCGACGTGTCCGGTGTAGCCGCCCACCAAATTGAGTAGTCGCTTCAACTGGGACGACGCGTGGTGGAAACGTCCACAACTCGTCCAGCCATACGAGCCCGCGAAGATAGAGCGATTGCCGAAGGTTTGGCGCACTCGATTGATTTCGGTGGCGACGAGACGCAATGCCTCGTCCCACGATACCGGGACAAAGCGATCGTCTGGCCGGCGATCGTTCGGCCCCCTTTCCTTTAGCCATCGCTCGCGCACCATGGGTTGCCCGACTCGATGCTTGGAGTCGGCCCAGTGTTTCACCGAGTGAATGATGGGGGACGGCGCGGGATCGCCCGCAAAAGGTTCGACGCCAACCAGGCGTCCATCGTCAACGAGGAGCGAGTATGCGCCCCAGTGACTACAGTGACTAAAGCGTTGCATTGCCACGACTACATCTCCCGAACCGCTGTCTCTATCGAAGGAACGAGCGGTCGGTGTCCGAATCCATCGACAACCGGCCGCATTTGAAGGTGACTCAGGTGTTGGGGAGTTGCTCGTATGCTTCCAGCACACGTGCCGAGTAGACCAGTGCCGGCCCAGCGTTCATTGCGATGGCGACACTTAGTGCTTCTGCAATCTCTTCTCGCGTGGCTCCGTGCTCGACGGCCTTTTTAGTATGCGAGGCAATGCAGCCGTCGCAGCGCGTGGTCACGGCCACAGCCAGCGAGATCAATTCGTGAATCTTGGGTCCGAGCGTACCGTTTTTTGCCGGCGAGCTTTGGATGGCTGCAAGGCCCTTCATCACGTCCGGACTAAGCTGGGCGTAATCACCGACGCGCGCCTGCAAAGCCGCGCGATAGTTGTTCCAATCCTGCATCATGTCGATATCTCCTCGAAGAGTGATTGAATGTCTGCTGCTGTATGGCGCCAGACTACATTGGATCAGGCCACTTAATGATTGCGCCAGTCAAGCGGGCGGCATTCCATCCGAGCCCAACCTTCTAGAAGAAAAACTAATCAGGTGGCCGGACACGGAAATGCTTTGACGACCGTCGGAGATGGCCCAGAAAGTTCCGCATTTGCTGCGAAGCGGATGCAGCTTCGGGATAACTATCGGGGCGACCCATCAATGCGGTTTTGTCGGCATCTGAGACATCACGCCCGATCCAAGTAACACATTCTGTGCGCGTCATCGCTTAATGCTGAAGCGCGAATTCGGAACAGGAGTTTTGACGAATTTTCACAAATCCTCCTCGGGTCACGTCGAAAAGATTTTCTTTATGATCGGCGTAGTAGAACTAGTTTGCGAATCGAATATGGCGTATGCACGATGGGAGCACATGTGAGTGACACCGCATCGTGTTATGGCCCCTGCTGGCCATTGGCACTTGCAATGCCTGAACGCAGCGCATTGTGTGCTGCAAACCGTGGCGATAGTAATGGAGGAGAGAGCGCATGAAGATCACGCAGATCGAAGTACTCGAGGCTGACCTGTCGGGGCGCGACGGGATGGCATCCTGGAGGGTCGTACTCGTCCGAGTGCATACGGACGAAGGGATCAGCGGACTGGGCGAGGCGGGAGTGACATATGGGGCTGGCGCTCCCGCGGCTGCGCCGATGATCCTGACGCTTGGCGAGCGATTCGTGCTCGGTGCGGACCCGTTCCATACGGATACGATATGGGAGAGCCTACTGCGGCGCTCAGTCTGGGCCGACGGAGGTGGGCCGATTGTGTTCGCGGCTATCAGTGCCATCGATGCGGCGTTGTGGGACATCAAGGGGCGGGCGCTCGGACAGCCGGTGCATCGACTGCTGGGGCGCGCCACACCCGAGCCGCTGCGCTGTTACGCGAGTCAGCTCCATTTGGGCTGGGGCGAGCACGCGCAGTGGATTGGACAGCCGACACAATACCGAGAGGCCGCGGCGCACGTCCGGGGGTTGGGATATGACTGTGTCAAAGTGAATCCCATCATGATGGACGAGGAGGGCAAGTACGCCACCGGCCTGCGCGGCGTACTGACACCGGCGCAGCGCAAACTGTTTCGCAAGCGGATGGAGGCCGTCCGCGAGGGCCTAGGAACGGATGCCGACATCATCCTCGAGCTCAACGCTTTAACGTCCACCGCCGGCGCGCTGCAAATCGCCGAACTGGTTCAGGATCTAGATATACTCTTCATCGAGGAGCCCACTCATAACAATAGCGATCACGCGCACCTTAAGATGGCACGTAAATCGCCAATTCGGCTCGCAATCGGTGAGCGCCTTTATACACGCTGGGGTTTCCTCCCTTATCTCGAGGCGGGTGCCATCGACATGATCCAACCCGATGTGTGTCTAGTGGGCGGCATCAGCGAAGCTTATCGCGTGGCGCATCTCGCTCATGCATACGACGTGGGCGTGCAAGCGCATGTTTGCGGATCGCCTTTGGCCACGGCCATTGCGCTGCAATTCGAGGCTGGGATTCCCAACTTCGATATCCATGAGAATCACGCCTATACGCTGAGGCGGGCCAACCGGGAGTTGTTCGAAGAGGACTTGCAGCCTGAAAACGGCAAGTTCGTCGTGCCTACCGCGCCCGGATTCGGCATGACCCTGAGGCGCGACGCGGAACAGCGCATGACTAAGTCATGCGTCAAGCTAACGAAGTGATGTGCCGAACGAGGGCAGAGATGAACATCGTTTTCTTCGGCAAGTTTGGACGTGAAGTCGTCGGCCCCGCCATCGCCGCTATTCCGGGCGCAGTCGTGCACTATGCGGATGACGTGGAGCAGCTCGCAGCCGTCGCTCCGCAAGCGCACGGGCTAGTGCTCGTCGGCCCTGGATACACGCCGGCTGTCGCCGCAGCCTTGGCCAGCGCGACCGAGCTGCGTTGGGTCCAGACGCTATCCGCGGGCTATGAAAACCTGCAGCGCTTTGGCGTGCCGCCGGACGTAACAGTGACCAACGCGGGCGATGCATGGTCGGTTTCCGTAGCCGAACACGCGATGGCGCTAATACTCGCGCTCGCGAAGCGCTTGCCAGAGGCGGTCAGGCAAAAGGAGCGCAGGGACTGGGACCGGCAGATGATGGCGCGCATGACTTCGTTGCATGGGCGCACCATCGTGCTCGTCGGCTTTGGCTCAATTGGCGAGCAGGTCGCGCAGAGAGCTAAGGCGTTCGGTATGAGAATTGTCGCTGTGATGCGTAAGCCGAAGCCGTCGAATCTTGCCGATTGCATCTATCCGGCTAGTGAACTACACGCGGCCCTACGTCTGGCGGACGTGGCTGCGATTGCAGTCCCGTCCGGCGCCGATACCGCCAATTTGATCAACGAGCGCGCACTGCGCGAATGCAAGCGCGGATGTCTCTTAATTAATATCGCTCGCGGCGAGGTGGTCGATCAGGACGCGCTGGCCGATGCGCTCCATTCCGGCCACATCGGCGGTGCAGGCCTTGATGTGGCTGTTCCCGAGCCCTTGCCCGAGGGGAGCGCATTATGGCGCGCGCCTAATCTGATCATCACGCCACATGTGGCCGGTGGTGGCGAACTCGTGATGGCCAAGCTTGCCGAACTCGTCGCGGATAACGTTCATCGGGAGTTGAGTGGGCAAGCGTTGCGTTGCATCGCCATTCCTCGAAAGACGGCCCGGAGGGAACGCCATATAGATGTTTGAATCCTCCATGTCCCCGGGGAAATCCAGCATTCCTTGTTGCTGAGTTCCCGGGGGCGTCCTCCCGATTCATGTTAAACCGTGGGTAGGTTTTTTGCGCGCCATTGATTTGCTGCAAAAGGCAATCCTTCGAGACTATTTTCCGCTCGTCAGGGTTCAGGCTGAGTTGGGTGGGATCGCGTGATATCACGACGTGAGATAATCATGTAAATTTTCGTTCAATATCGAGAAATTCGCAAATTAGATAATCTTTATTTGAAAGAAGGGGAAACTTTTCGCTGAGGAAGTGTGGTCTGATATTTTTTAATCTGAAAAATAAGCCGCTGAATTCATTGGCTGATCAGACCAGCGCCTGAGCGCCAACGGTGTCCGCCAGCCGGTCTGCCGCCGCGCGATAAGAGGGGGCGCCCAAAAGACGTCCTAAAGGATCTCCTGTTGTGACGATCTCTCACAAATGTCTTCACCAGCTGTCATTAATTTGTAGGGTGACTCCGGATAGGACGTGGAAATATGCACCTCTACACTTGCCATTAATCGACTGGCATTCATTGCTGAGCCGAGAAAGTCCATATTATTTTGCAAAGGTGTGCGGATTTTAATTGAATTCGAGCCGGTGCAAAAAATATAACGCGTTGATCCAAATTCTGTTCAAATTGAGAGGCGGTGAGCAACATGGGAATTCTCGGTAGCAGTTCAATTGAACTGGAGGACGGCGCGGTCGAGTCGGTGCCGTTCACGGCCTATGATGCCGGATGGGTCGTCCTCTGCATAGGGATGGCAATTGGGTCCGGCATCGTCTTTATGCCTCTCCAAATGGGCGTCAAAGGCTTTTGGGTCTCAGCGGCAGCACTTGCGATCGCCTATCCGGCAGTTCAGTTTCTTTCAAACCTATACATTCGATCGCTTTCTGAAAGCGGCCAGTGCAAGGACTACACCGGGATCATCACGGAGTACTTAGGGAAGAACTGGGCTGCAGCGCTCAGCATCGTGTACTTCATCACGCTGACCAAGGCGATGTTGGCCTATTCGACCACGCTTACGCATGATGGCGCCTCATATCTGCAGGTTTTCGGTGTGACGCATGCGTCCCTCGCGGCGACGCATTGGTTTCCGCTCTGTGTGATCGGCTTCATGGTCGCCATCGCCTCGTGCGGGGAGAGGGTGTTGTTCAAGGTTTCTGGACCGCTGATTGTCACGAAGCTTGCGATTGTGGTCTTTCTTGGCTTGTCCATGATGCCGTATTGGAACGTGAAGAACGTCAGCTTCGTTGCACCTGACAATATTTTTTCGTTCATCGAAAACGTCCTGGTGTCGCTACCGTTTGCAGTGTTCTCGATTGTGTATATCCAGATCTTGAATCCCATGAACGTAGCGTTCAGAAAGGTGGAGTCCGATCCCGCGATCGCGACCTATCGCGCGCTGCGAGCAAGCAAGATCGCGTACATCATCTTGATCGTGAGCGTTCTTTTCTTTGCGTTCTCGTTTTTGTTCTCGGTCAGTTCTGAAGATGCCCGATACGCCGTGTCACAGAACATCTCGGCGCTGGCGCTCTCGGCCCGCGTGATACCTGGCAACACGGTCAAGATCCTTGCCACAGCGCTGAACGTGTTGGCGATGTTGTCGGCGTTCTTTGGCGCGTACCTCGGGTTTCATGATGCGATGAAAGGGATCGTTGTCAACGTGTTGGATCGCTTCACGACCCGCAGTGAGACGCTTGATCGTATTTTGCCTGTGGCGATTGCCGTTGCGTCCACGCTCATGCTGACGGCTTGGGTCTGGAGCAACATTTCTACGATGGCGTTGCTGCAGTGGACATCGCCGACTTTCGGGACGGTGTCTTGCTTGATCCCATGCTATTTGGTCTGGCGAGTTCCTGCCCTGAGGAAATTCCGATCGGCCAGCGTCTGGTTCGTGGGTTTCACCGGTCTCATGTTGATCAGTACCCCGCTCTTTAAATTGCTGGGGCATTGACAACAAAATCCCGAGCTGCCGACCTAGAAATGCCCGCCTGTATGGCGGGCATTTCTATTCGTTCGCTGTGTGATCGCTTACATCGGCGGTTTCAGGTCATCGTTGTCCAGCACGATGCGTTGCGCCGGGTAGTTCAGGCCCGATCTGCTTGCGCGATGTGCGATCGTCTCGAACGTGGTCTGGGAGTCTGCTGCAGTTTTCGGCGGGTTAGGCGGTCTGAACAGGACGTGTCGTTAACGGAGACTAGATTTCGTTTCTCGGACCAAGAGCGTTGGGCATCACAAATAAGATGAGTACAACATGTGACCAGGGCGTGTAGCCTCAACTCATGGGAGATTTCGCTTTGGGAATTTGCGGTTCAAAATTGCTGTCGGTGGACTCCGATCGTAACTCGTCATTCGCGGCAAGGTCTGAACAACGCCCTGTCGCGGGCGAGCGGACCGACGGAAACCGCCGGCTTGACCGGGGTTCCGACCCAGGCGCGTTAGCCCAATTGACTGCGCTGAGAGGCAACAGGAGGCGCAGAACAGAGGCAGGAAGCGCTGGCGCCGGACAGCTTTCGCAGGCTTTGGCAACAGAGCGACTCGCAACTTTGAGCGCCGCGCACGCGGCAGCGACGGCGCCGACACATCGCGCTCAAACCGATCCAGTGACAATTGGTGTGGAACATGAACGGGAAGCGCTACTCGCTATCCCATCGGTCGCCGATTCCATTCGAGTGCCGAGCGCTTTGGGCAAGCAAATCGATGCGGCGTTCGTCGAATTGCCGAAAAAGGAGCGTTACGCCGAACAAAGAGCGGTGACCGCACGCGAGTTGCAGCAGATCCGGCAAAGCCTTTCCGACTCGTCCGTCTGTTTCTACCCGTTCGGCGGTGCTGACGGTTACCACCCGGTGCTGCTCAGCAATGCACGGGTATCGATCCTGACGGGCGCCGAACCATGGGGCAACGTTAAAGGCATCCCAAGGGCCCTTAATCTAAAGAAGTGCGAGTGGGCGCTAACTGGGATGAGCATTAATTTCGCCTTCGACAGCTTAGGGGACTGGAACACGTACGCGTCCACGTTCGGCTGCAATGACGGAACCCTCGGGCCGTTGTCGCTCGCACGTGCGGTAACCGCACAAATCCTTAACGGCGACGATGTCCGCAGTATCCATGTTTGTGCATTTGAGCTGAGCGAGGATGGGGGCATTTACTTCTCAAGAGCGAAGGGGGGCAATGCCGACAATGATCACGTTGCCTTCTGGCTGACCAACGCGGCAGGACGAAGCAGGGTATTTCTGTACACGCGCCTGAGGGTCGATACACCCGAGGCCCGTGGGCAGATCAGCGGCCTTCACGCTTTGCTTTCCAGGATCGGTGGTCGCCGGGAAGTTTTGCAACTGCAAAAAGCAATACCCCCGAACCTTTTCCAAAGTGAGGAGACGCGGCGCTTATTGTCGCCGGACGCAAGGATTATCAAGGCCATCGTCTGCGACGGCCAACGCGACGGGAGTGATACGGCGCAGCCGATATTTATGCGCGGTGCCACGTTGGAGCAGGAAGCGATTCCGCTACGGGATGTGCCTGACAGTCTCGGCCCTCAATTCGGGTACGGGCAGACCGTTTTTCTTCACAGGCCGGTCGTCTCTTCCAGAGATGCGTGATGGTCGCGCTGCGGCGCTCGCCTTGGCGCAGGCTCTACGGTCCAAAGACAAACTTGCTCGGGGACTAGCCATCACGCGGGCGATGCTGCTGCTTCATTGCAAAGCACACTGCGCAGGTCAGGTCGCAAGGATTAGAGTGTGGCCGACGCGTTCGCGTTGTGCTTGCCGCACAGCTTGCTTACGGTGTATTCATAGCCCGGCCACTGCTCCGCGAAGACGGCTGATCGCCTCGGCGATCATCGAGCGGGGGCAACCGAGGTTGGCGCGCATGTAGCCGTACCCGGCGACACCGAATTTCTGCCCTTTGTCGAGCCAGAGTCGAGCTTTGGTCAGCATGAACTTGCTCAGTGCCTCCGCATCCATCGCGAGTGCCCGGCAGTCCATCCAAGCAAGATAGAGCGAGTCGGCCGGCAACACGGTGATTTTCGACGTCATGCTATGGACCTCATCACGAAAGTAGGCGTGATTGTCACGAAGGTAGACGAGCAGTTCTTCGAGCCAAGGCTCGCCATGCGTGTAAGCCGCTTCCGCGGCCACCATGCCGAGAGTATTGACCGACGGGTACATATTCCGGTCGTACTGACGGCGCAGTTCTTCGCGCAGATGCCGATTGGGGATGAACACGTTGGCACTTTGCAACCCCGGCAAGTTGAACGTCTTGCTCGGCGCGGTGCAGGTGATGCTCATTTGCGCAAATTTATCACCCAGCGAAGCGAATGGAACGTGCTTTTTTGCTGGGTTGATGACCAGGTCCTGATGGATCTCGTCGGAAATCACGAGCACGCCGTGCCGCCGACAAATTTCTCCCATGGCGCGCAGTTCGTCCTCCGACCAGACGTTGCCCGTCGGGTTATGCGGGTTGCTGAGGATGAACAGTTTAGTATCGTCGCGAATCGCTGCCTCGAACGTGGTCTCATTGAGCCGATATCCGATCTCCGTCCGTTCGAGCGGCGCTAGCGTCAGATGACGTCCGTTCATCAGGACGTCATCGTGAAAGTGCGCGTAAACGGGCGGCTGGATGAGAATAGAATCTCCGGGGGCGGAAAACGCTTGCACGGCCGTCTTCAACGTAGTGATGATCCCGCTCGTCGGCATCATCCATTCGCGGGCCACGTCCCACCCGAATCGCTTGCCTTGCCAGCGTGTGACAGCATCAACATAGCTGCGACTTGCTCCGCGCGGGTATCCGAACACGCCGAAATCGACGGCTTCGCGAAGTGCATCGATAACCGGCTGCGGCGCTCTAAAATCCATGTCGGCCACCCACATCGGCAGCGGTTGCGCCTCTAGCTCGTCTGCCTTTAGAAATCTTTCACCGGCTTCCCATTTCAATGAGTTCGTGTTCTTCCGATTGATGATTTCGTCAAAAATGGAGGCGACTGGTTGGTTAGATTCACCGCAGTTCAAAGATTGAGAATATGCCTTCACAGTGTTTCCAATGGCTACAAGTCGGTGACTCGGGTTGGCGTGTCGCACCCGGTTGGCGCGCCAAAGCGTACTCGCGATAGCGGGCGAGTGCGACTCGTTGGGGCGCGTCCCTGACACTGCGTCGAAGCTAGCGTG
Source organism: Burkholderia sp. Bp9004 (assembly GCF_003858025.1). Taxonomy (NCBI): domain Bacteria; kingdom Pseudomonadati; phylum Pseudomonadota; class Betaproteobacteria; order Burkholderiales; family Burkholderiaceae; genus Burkholderia; species Burkholderia sp. Bp9004. The sequence goes on from NZ_QTQD01000031.1 coordinate 36,927, forward strand.
AGCTTCCGAGATCGGCAGAGGCAGAGCAGGTGTGCGTCGATCTTATCAAACCGATTTGAAAATCTTGCTTTGGATATTGTGAAAATTTTTCGAAGATCTTTTTCTAAATTGGAACTTATGCGTTGCTGATGACAGTGGAGCGATAAGATTTCGGCGTGGCAGCCCCCTTGATAGGGGGCTGAGCGTTAAGCGCCATCGAGCGAGATGGCAGGCTCGCTCGGATTCTCGCCCCGGCGCCGGGCGCGCTGCCAGCGTGCCCTCCCTTTCCGAATATCAGTTGCGGCCGGCCATCACACCGCCGTCTACGTCCCAAATCGCGCCGGTGACCCAGCTCGCCTTGTCGGACAGTAGAAACGAAACCACTTCGGCGACATCTTGCGGCGTGCCAACACGGCCGATGGGGTGGAAGGCGTTGAATCCCTGCAGCGCGTCATGCACTTCCGCCTTGGGAATAAAGCCTTCATAAATCGGGGTTTGCACCACCGCCGGCGACACTGCGTTGACGCGGATGTGCTTGGGCGCCAACTCCATCGCAAGATGTTGAGTCAGTGAATGCAGTCCCGCCTTAGCCATGGAGTACGCGGAGGACGGCGTTGCTGCGATGGCTTGCTTGGCCCACATCGATCCGATGTTGACGATCGCACCAGGACGACCCTTGGCGACCAGGTTTGCAGCGACTTTTTGGGTGATGAAGAAGAAAGCCTTGTTCAACTTCATATACTGGTCGTAGTCCGAACCTTGATGCTCGAGAAACGGCTTGGGGAAGAAGACGCCTGCCGCATTGACCAGTAGATCGATGTCGGAGTGCTGCTCGTCGATCGCCTTAAGTAGCGCGGCCAACCCGTCGTCGCTGGATAGATCGGCTGTCAGAGCAGCCACCTCGCCGAGCGCTGTCAGTTCCTTGCGCGCCTGCTCGGTTTTGTCCGGACGGTGACCCACGATCACCACGCGACCGCCCTCTGCGAGGACCATACGTGCCGTCTGGAGACCCATTCCGCTCGTGCCGCCAACGACCAGCAGCTTCTTGCCCTTGAATTGACTGTTCATCTGAATTCCTTTGCCTGCTGCGGTGCAGGCTCACGTTGTATAACTGCGCCAAACTCACGGCCAGGAAGAGTGCATCAAGTCGCGCCGATACAGCGGAATCGTCCAACGTGCTGTCGGCTGCGACCGCTTTTTCTGCCGTGGCTAGGGACACCGTCGAAGCCGGCGGCCGCTAGTAGAAAAACTACATAGTCGGCCATCATTGGACCAATGGATAGCACCTCGGCCTAGCTGGTTGGCTTCGACTTAGCAGTAATTCTTCGCTGTTTTGGTCTCGTCGGCAAACGAGATAAAGTGTCTTTGATTGAAAGAAAATCTTCTTGCTTGTGCAACCCTTGTGGGGGCTGCGCATAGTTCGCCGGGCATGCCCTGAGATTCTGAATGTGAAGCGATTCCGTCGAGAAGAAAATCTATGCAGTGCGTGGGCTGCCGTGCTACATTGGGCACGAGACTTGGCGCTGGCCGAACGTACGTGGGGATGCACCCTTGCTAGCGTAGTTTTTACCCTGAAGCTTGACAGAGAGTTGATCTTTTTATGAAGGGCCCCGTCCATCTCAATGCGCTTCGTGCGTTCGAAGCGAGCGCGCGGCACCAAAGTTTTTCGTCGGCCGCAGCCGAATTGAACGTGACGCCAGCTGCAGTCGGCCAACTGGTTCGCTCGCTCGAAGAGTGGCTAGGTGCGCCGCTATTTCATCGAGGAACGAGTGGCCGTTCACGTCTCATTCCGACCGAAACAGCGGAGCGTGCGCTGCCGGATCTTCGAGCAGGATTTGATCGACTTTCGCTTGGGCTGAGCCGCCTGCGCGAGGGGACGCGAAGCGGGGTGCTAACGGTCGCAGTTAGCCCTGCTTTTGCTAGCAAGTGGCTCCTGCCGCGAATAGAGCGGTTTCACGACATATGTCCGGAGACTGACGTTCGACTCGACACAAACCTTAAGCTAATCGATTTTGCCGCTCAAGGCATTGATATTGGTGTGAGGTACGGTCGCGGTTCCTGGCCTGGCCTGGCGTCGGAAAAATTGATGGACGAACAAATCTACGCCGTTTGCTCGCCAGCATGGCTCGCCAAGAACGGGAAAGTAAAGACCCCCAATGACCTCGCCGGCAAAGCACTGATACACGATCTGTCGGTCGATGCTCATCTTGGATTTGCGTCGTGGGACGATTGGCTCCAGCGGGCCGGAGTCGAGAATGTCGACGCGAGGCGTGGAATGCGGATCAACAATTCGGCCGCTGTGCTGCAAGCGGCGGTGGAGGGTCACGGCGTTGCGCTAGCGCGTAGCGTCATGGCCGCCGACGATCTGGCTGCGGGTCGGTTGATTCAATTATTCCCCAAGGTGAAGTGGACTTCGGAACTGGCCTACTACATCGTCTACCGCCCTGAGTGCTCGTCTCTACCGAAAATCGCAGCCTTCCGCGAATGGTTGATCCGAGAAGCGGCATCCGCGCACTGACCGATGACCGCTCTCACGTTTGGGATTCGATCAACCCGCAACGGCGCGTTGCCGAGTTACCGCAGACATGACCAGGGCAAGCACGGCCAAGGCAAGGGGAATGAACGACAGGCCGAGCACCGTATTCCACCCATAGGTGGTCAGAAGATCACCAGACAGGAAGGAGCCAACGGTCATCGTCCCGAATACGATGAAGTCATTGAGCGACTGCACGCGGGCTTTTTCTTCTGGCCGATGACATTCGAGCACCAGGGCTGACGCGCCCACGAAGCCGAAGTTCCACCCCAGGCCGAGCAAGATCAGTGTGCCCCAGAAATGCGCAACGTCGACGCCGGTCAAACCGACCGCAGCCGAAAGCGCGGTGAGCAGCAGGCCCGCCATGACGACCCTTTGCGGTCCGAACCGAGTGATGAGCCGTCCTGTAACGAAGCTAGGGCCATACATCGCGATAATGTGCCATTGAATGCCGAGATTGGACGATGTTTGCGGCAGGCCGCAAATCTGCATTGCCAGCGGGGCCGCTGTCATGAGGAAGTTCATGAGCAGGTATGAGACAGCTGCGCAGACGACGGCCGTTACGAACCGGGGTTGGCGAGCGATGGTGCGCATAGGACGCCCCGCAGCTACCGCGGTCTTCGAAGGCCTCGGCAAACGCACACCGACAAGGATGCATGCGGCCACGGCGGCCACAGCGGCTTGCGCTAGAAACGTCGCGGCGAACAGATGGGGTAGCCACAGATTCATAGTGAAGGTGACGAGCTGTGGCCCGATCACACCGGCAAAGACTCCGCCCGCCATGACGAAGGACAACGCACGCGGGCGACGCTCCGGCAGAACACAATCGGCGGCCGCAAAGCGGAAAGACAAAACAACAGCAGCATACGCACCGGCGAAGAGCGTTGCCGTGCAGAATAACCAGAAACCTGCTAGCACGACCGCCAATGCAGCAAGCAAACCCGCGAGCACTCCGAACCCAGTGCCGATCAAAAAGGCCGCTCGACGGCCGTGGCGTTGAGCGATCAGGCCGCTCGGCAATGAGAAGATCGCCATCCCCACTACGAACATGGAGATCGGCATTGTCGCCAGCGCGTGACTGGGCGCGAGCGCATTTCCGACGATCGCGCCTGTCGAGTAGACGATCGCCGAGTTCGCGCCGGCGAATGCCTGGGCGACGGTGAGCCTAGCGATATTGCTTTTCGCGTTGGCGTAAAGCGAATACGATGGCACCTCGGTTGAGGTGCCTGCATTTACCTGTGACATAGATTTACTCTGTTAGATCCTGAATCGCCGTCGCTATGAAGTGGTCAATACCATACGGAACTTGACGTCGCCGCGTTTTACTTTCTCATAGGCGGCGAACGCATTTTCCAATGGCATCGTCTCGATCATTGGTCGTATGCCGGACAGCACGCTGAAGTTCAGCGTCTTTTCGTTCTCGCAGGGAGAGCCTGTAATCGAACCCGCGATGCTTTTCTCTCCTGCGACGAGCTGGCCGCTCGATATGTGCAACGAATCTTTGGCTACGCCTAACACGATCATCTGGCCACGCGGCGCGAGTGCCCCCATTAGCGTCGTGACGGCGGCGGCGTCACCTATTGTCGAGATGATCGCTTGCGCTCCTCCCATCTCATTGAGCCGGGTCACGGCGTCATCTTTATGCGTGTCGATGTACACATGCGCGCCCAATGCCAACGCCGCGGCGGCGATATCGTCGCCGCGACCGACGGCGGCAACCTTGAATCCCATCTGTCGCGCGTATTGCAGCGCCATGTGTCCCAGGCCACCGATGCCCAGCACCGCCACCAGATCGCCTGCTTCAGCCGCCGATTTCTTGAGTGCATTGAACGTTGCAATGCCCGCGCATAAGATAGGAGCCGCCTCTCCAGAGTCGAGCTCGTCAGGGATCGAAACCAATCCAGTGCTACGGGCCACCATTACTTCGGCGTATCCGCCGTCGCACGTAACCCCAACCACTGGCTGATTCCGGCAGAGTTGGAAGTGCCCTTGTCGGCATTGATCGCATTCGTTGCAGTGGCCGCCGAGACGGCCCACGCCAACGCGCTGACCCACCTTCCACATTGACGATACGCCGACTCCGATAGCAGCAATTCGTCCGATGACTTCGTGCCCGGGCACACGCGGCTGCCTCAATGCTGCATCGGCGCGCTCGATGTCGGAGACGTCGGCGCCGCAAATGCCGCACGCCTCAACCGCGATCAAGACTTCGCCGGCTCCCGGGGATGGGGTAGGTCGCTCGACGAGCTCGAGGACTCCAGGCTGGGTGACCTGCATAGCTCGGTATGTGGTTCTCATCTTCGTATCGCAAAGGGCGTTCGTGCCCAGAGAATTCTTAATCCCGCGCCGCACAATCGCACGGTTGCCAAAGCGTCTTGCAGCTCAACTGCCAACCCCTGCTGCGTTGAGTGCGTGACGTATGCTCACCGTGGCCGCATCGATGGCACCGGCCACATAGCCGGGAAACCGAGGTGACCATTCACTGGCAATCCCCGCCAGACAACCGTGCCACGGCCCCGAATCTGCTGTTGCCGCTGGAGCCGCCCCATGTCCAGCCATACCGTCAAGGTCGGCCGGTGTCGCGGTCAGGGAATCGGCAGCCCAATCCTTGATCAGTTCGGCTTTGGGAAGCGCCGCCTGCGGGCCGAATATCCGCCGCAACTGCGCGCGACAGTGCAACCGAAGCTGTTCCTCCGGCAAATGCTTGCGCGTGCGTGCGGGTGTGCTGAAAAATCCGAACAGTGCGCCATTGCCGCTCGGCGACGATGCATCATGTATTTCGCCCAGTGGTCCCGCGGCGCTGCGGGCTTCGCCCGACAGTCCTTGGTCGCGCCAGAAGGGCGTCTCGTAGACGGCGACGTATTTGGCGTGCGACGCCATCCACGTGCCCGTACCAGCCCAGTTGAGAGATAGCGAATCGGGCAGCGCGGGTATGAAGTCGATTGTGGAGACAGCCAAGCGAGGTGGTACGGCGAGCAACACGAAATTCACGCCGTAAGTGATCCGTTGTTCACGCGAATTCTCGGCCTCAATCTCGACGTGCTGTTCGGTGCGGCGAATACGCCGGACTGCGTGGCCGATGACGAGCCGCTCCTGCGCAAGCGTTTGGCGCAGCGCTGCGATCATAGCGCCCATGCCACCCGCTAGGCGCATGGACGGCGTGGACATAGTGTAGGCAGAGTCGATCCGCATGGGCACTTCGTGCGGCGATCGCTCAATGATCATACTTCCGGCCTCATGCTGCTCCAGTCTGTCGAGGCCCAGATCGGCAATGAGCCGGTCCAACTGCGGTTGCAACGTCGGCCAGAACCAAGTTGGTCCCAAATCGAAGCGATCCACAGCATTGAACGTGTCTTCGGCTCGAGCGTGCGTCTTGGAAACCGGTGCCGAAAGGATGCGGCCACCAAACTCAGAGCGAGCCTCTAACAATACGTAATCGTCGATGCCTCGCTGCTCGAGAAGAAACGCCGCATACAAGCCGCTTAGCCCCCCGCCGATGATGGCAATGCGTGCCTTTTTCATGCGCACGCCTCGACAGCCGGATCGGCCAAATGGCCGGTCTTGAAATAGCAGGTCGCTCCCCGGGCGCCGGCTATGAACCCGGGATACGCTCCCTTGGGTAGCCGAATCCAGCTACCGCGACGACAAGGTTGCTCCCCGAGCACTATGTCACCGGATAACACAAACAATTCAATGCCCTCCACGGGCCCGTCAAATAACACCTCGCCTGCGGATAAACGTCGCAGAAAAACCCGTTCGGACCCGTACGAGAAAAGCGGGCAAACCTCCCGGCCATCTTCGCGCTGCCACCGCGCGGGATCGCGAGTGTCCAATCGCACGCGCTGGGTATCACCGGGCTGCATTTGCCGAAGCTTGACAAAGATGAGCGCGCCTTCAGCACTGGACGGCCGATGGACGGAACCCGGCGGATTGCGTAGATACCAGCCGGCTTGATAATGCACGTCATTCTCGGAAAACGTGCCTGACAGTACCAGAATCTCTTCGCCCCCGGGGTGTGCGTGGCCGGGGAAGTGCGAATCGGCGGCGTACCGTACGACGCTCGTCGCACGGGCCTGTTCTGCGCCGATCCTCTCGAGCATCATGCGCTCGACGCCCCTCTGCGGACTGGTGATCCATTCGTACTGCTCTGGAGTCACGATGACCCGGCGCGAAAAATCTGCATTTACAAGCATGGACGTCTTAATGGAAACAACATCGCGCGGCCAACCAGCTGAAACGCCGAAAGCCGGCCGCGTCGATGAGGCGCTTACGCGTTGGACAGTTGCGTGTGAGCTTCGAGTACGCGCGCTGAGTAGACCAAGGCCGGTCCTGCGTTCATTGCGATGGCAACGCTCAACGCTTCCGCGATCTCTTCTCGCGTCGCGCCATGTTCAACTGCCTTCTTCGTATGTACGGATATGCAGCCGTCGCAGCGCGTGGTAACAGCCACAGCCAACGAGATCAGTTCGTGAATCTTTGGTCCGAGCGTGCCATTCTTTACAGGTGAGTTTTGGATGACAGCGAGGCCCTTCATAACGTCGGGGCTAAGTTCGGCGTAGTCGCCGACGCGCGCTTGCAAGGAGGCGCGGTAGTTATTCCAATCTTGCATCATGTTGATATCTCCTCGAAGAGTGACTGAATGCCTGGCGCCAGTCGGCACCGGACTATGTAGGGTTAGAGAGGGTTAGAGGGCTTGATAGATGCGCACATCCGGCGCGGCGTCCAGCAGTGGCTTGAGGCTGTCGACCACGTCCGCAGTAAACAATTCGCTCTGCAAATAGGCGTTTGCGTTTTGTGCGCTATCGAAACCGTGCAGCACTTGCACGTCTTCATCGCGCACCAGCAATTCCTTTGACTTCGCGCCGGTGACTGTGTGGAGGAACGGTGCCTTGTATTTCTCGTAGATACCCGCGGCGGCGGCACGGTTGGCGTTAGCAATCTTTAGGATGATCTGCAGATAAACCATTTAGTTGCTCCTGATTACGCGTTGGGTGATCGAGGTTCCCGGGATCGCATTGCTATGCATCTGCACGGATGCCGGTGAAGTCAGCACACTGGAGGAGGGGATGTCGCCCCGATCCGGCGAGCGAACAAATGTCTTGCGTCAGTGTCCAGTGATGCTGATTCTTGCTGCAGCGAATTGTTCGCCGATTTGCGTCTTCCGGCAAACGAGATAAAGTATCGGGCTCTAAAAGAAAAACTCACTCGTGCTGAAGACGATCCACACCCTATGACTTCAGGTCACATGCACGGTAAAGTTTTCCTTGTCCGTTGGGATAGAAAATATGCCGTGATCCACCGGCATGCGGCGCCTAGAATGCGACGCATGCCGATTCATTCAAACCACGTTTTCCGTGGTCCTCCTCTCGGGCGCGGCTCAATCAAGCTACGCCCGTTGGCCGTATGTTGTTCGATAACGTCTCGGTTACGTTATGAAGAGTTTCGCGTCGCTTACGCAGATCACCATCTTTGTCCGGATAGCCGAGCTGGGTAGCCTATCCGCCGCCGCTCGTGAATTGAATCTATCTCCTTCGGCTGTCAGTAAGAGCTTGGCGCAACTCGAAGATCAGCTGGGCGTGTTGCTTGTCAAGCGGACGACTCGAAGCCTGACGTTGACGGATAGCGGCCGAATCATATTCGAACGGGCCAACGACATTCTCGCCGATCTCGAAAGTACGCTTGATGCGGCCCGTCAACTGAAGACACTGCAAGGAAACCTCAGGTTAACGTGCTCCATTGCGTTCGGGTCGAAGCAGCTTACGCCGATCATGGGTCGGTACCTGGACCGGCATCCGGCGGTTAGCGCATCGATTACGTTGGACGACCGGCTGACGAATCTCGTAGAAGAAAATTTCGACTTGGCGATCCGGATCACCAGCAGGACCGACGCCAATTACGCCGCCCGGAAGCTCGCGACGATACACTGGATGTACTGCGCCGCGCCCGACTATCTCGACTCCCATGCGCCGATACGCAAGCCCGTCGACATCGCGGACCACAGGTGCTTGGTCTATCCGGGTACGACTACGAATGGGTCGTGGACATTCTGCGGGAAGAACGAAGCGCAGCAGATTGCGGTAAAGACCGCGCTTGACTCGAATTCGAGCCTCGCATTGTATGAGGCCGCGCTGCGAGGTCACGGTGTCGCGTGTCTGCCAACATATCTCGTGGCGGCCGATATCGTTCGGGGCGCACTACGCACGGTTGTGCCGGAGTATCGTTCGGCGACAGAGCACACTTTGTACGCGATGTACTATCGCTCGAAATATTCGAACGCGTTGGTGCGCAGCTTCATCGACTTCCTCGTCGAGGAGATCGGAGCGATCCCACCATGGGAAATGGCGCTGCAAGAAGCGGTGGGGGCTCCGCAATTCGCCGGCGAAGCCGGCTGAAGTGGCGGTCATCCCCCAACGTGTCCGTTCATATATGCACAATGTCGAATAGTCGGACAGACAAAGCTTTCGGGGCCATTGGACCGTGTCGGCGTTTTGTTGCTTCGCTTGGAAGAACGTTACGGGTGCTCTTGATTGCCGGCCCGTCAAACGGCCCCCACCTAGCGGATGTAGACGACGTCAGCCGAGCTGCTATCGAGTCACTTCGATGAACGTCGCGAAGCATCGCTTTGAGAGGTCGATATGAAGCCGAACAGACCGAGCACTGGTCCCGGTATCAAGAGCCATGTGGCGTCGAGGCCGACGAGTTCGAATAAGGAGGTCGTCGCGGCGATCGATAGAACCGTGATCGCAAAGCCAATGGAATTTTGGATGGCCAACGCGCTTCCCACTAGACCGGGCGGACAAGCTTTGGCAGCGAGGGCTGAGAATTGCGGAGAGTCCGCAACGACAGATGCCCCCCAGAGAATAAGCAGGACCGCAATGGCCTCCATCGGGAGATAGCGCCAACCGATCGCAAACATCAACCCGCAAAGCCCTGACATGCATAGTGCTCCCGCGGCGACTTTCGCGCTACCGATATACCGGGACAACACGCCGCCAGTGAGGGAGCCAACCGCGCCAACACCGATCACACAGAACGAAATGCCCGAAACACCCAGTCCAGGGAAATGCGACGCTAGCGAAGTATGAGCAACCAGCAGCGGTACGGCGGTCCAGAATGAATAGAGTTCCCACATGTGACCGAAGTAGCCGAGAGTTGCCGCACGAAACGGACGCAGCCGGAAAGCGCAGAGAACAGATGGCGACAGAGCTTTTGTGGTTCGCGTTGCAATCGTGGTTTGGCTTCTAGTCCGAGCGTGCGGTCCGTCTCCCAGTGCGCCGATCAGCGCCGCGCCGATCAGTGCCAGCACTGACGAGGCAGTGATGATTAGCTGCCAACGGACGCCCGCGCCCATGACGCGCATGGCGTGCGGAAGCGCCGTGCCAAGGGTCAGCATCGCGACAAGCTGTGCGAGCGCTTGTCCCGTCCGCTCTGGCGCCCAGCCGACGATTAACTTCATTCCCATCGGGTAGATCCCTGCGAGGCACAGGCCGACACCGAATCGGAAGATGGCGCCACTAACCAGTCCAGTGGCGAGCCACGCGAAACAAACATTGAACGTCGCCCCGACGATCGCGGCATAAACGAAGATTGTGCTCGCGCGGCAGCGATCGGCCGCACCGCTTAACGAGATCGTAAGTGTGCCAAGGATGAAGCCAAGCTGCACGGCATTAGTCAACCAGCCAATATCGGCGGCGCTCGCGTGCCAGATGCGCATCAGATCACCCGCTGTACTGTTGGCGCTGAACCACAGTGCAGTGCCAAAAAGCTGAGCGATTGAGATTGTGGCGACCGGGCCTGGCACGTTAACGAGTAGCCGTTGAAGCCCGTTTCTCCTCACCGTTATGCTCGAATTCATTTCACATCCCTTTCTGGCGCGTTCTGGAGGTCGACGAACGAGACGCTAACCGGTTTGAACGGCCCCAACATAAGAATCGTTCTTCGACAGTGCCCCGTCGAAGGATCACAAGTGGCCCGGACCACCGAGGCGACACATCTTTATTTGACTCGGCGGGGTATTCGCTCAAGGGCAGTCAAGACCTGCCGACCTCACTCCAGCAGCTTCAATTTGCCTCATCCATCGCGAGTCTCGCGGCGACCGGCGCCGGTGTAATCTCGTCAAGAAGCGCGCGTGCTTTTGCCGCTTCGCCGCTTCGCAATAGCGAAACGAGAAGCGAACTCCAGCGGAGATCGTGAGCCTTCGGTGGGAGGCGATCGCCAATTTCGTTGAGCGGGCGGGCTGACCATCCCGTCATTAGATCAATTTCCTACGTGGCCGTATTTCGATGAATCGACATACTGTATAGAATATTCGCCAATTGGAGAGAACGATGACATGGAAGCCAATCGAGGCCCCGGCAGGGCTTTCGCCGCCTAGGCCGCTCGCCGTGCGCGCGCAGTTCATTCCGGCCCGCCACTACTTCCCTGAGCATGCTCATCGGTGGAATCAGGTGGTCTATGCGATCTCGGGAGTTTTGACGGTGATCGCCGAAGGCAGGTCTTTCGTCATTTCGTCAGAGCAAGCGGTGTGGCTGCCGGTCGGTGCGCGTCACAGCGTCGGATCGTTATTGGGCGCAGAATTTCGGAGTCTCTGGATCGCAGAAGATATGGACGACGGCGGGAACGTGGCCGGGCCGACCGTATTCGGTGTCTCGCCATTGCTCAAGGCGCTTGTTATTGAGGCTGCTGAGATAAGCGCAATGCCAGATGACGACGGATATGTGGGCCGCGTCACTCGTCTAATTTTCGATCAGTTGCACCGTGCTCGTCCTATTTCCGCAGCGCTTCCTTGGCCGCGAGCTCGGGCGCTGTCAAGCATCTGCGAGGCACTCTACGCCGATCCGGCGGACCCTCGAGGACCTGAGGAGTGGAGCAGCATTTTAGGCATGTCGACGCGAACTTTGGCTCGTCGCTTCGCAACCGAAACAGGCATGAGTTTGCGTTCTTGGCGGAGACGTATGCGCTTGTTCAGGGCGATCGAGTTGCTGGGCGGCGGGCTGGGCGTTACGCGCACGGCAATGGAGTTGGGATATGGCTCAACGTCCGCCTTTGTTTACGCATTTCGCCTCGAGATGGGGAGTAGTCCGCAGGTGTACATGCGCGGACGCTGATGAAACCGCGTCATGCTTCGCTCGCTGGAGCTGTGATCGCCTCCGCAAAATCGCACTGATCCAGCTCACGTTCGATATCGTCTAGCGTATAGTTTGCGACCTTGAACACACCCTGGTTCCACGGCACGGTCAGGAACTTGTCGTGTGCGAACATGGATTGGAGCAAGTGCCCGACGCCAACCGCCTCAGCGCTCGAAATCACGAAAACGCGGATTTTGTCGCGCTTCGCGTTCACGAACTGGTTGCGCTCGATCAAGCGTTTCGAGAGTTCTTTTGCCATCCGGCGCCAGATGTCCGGATAGCGACTGCCAAGTTCGCTCAATTGCTGTTCTGTGATTTTCGCGACAAGGGAATGTCTCATACCATTCCACAGTGCGCCGGTTCAGTTTGCAGCGAACTTTATTAGATACTCGGCTTCTTCCTGCACGACGGGCCATCCCTCGCGCAGCATCCTCACGGCTTCGTCGACCACCTCATAGCTCAGTTCACAACTATCGATGTCCGTCACGCCCATGAGCGCGAGGTCGGAGGCCGATGCCTCTCCAAAGGAAATTTTGAGGGCCAAGGAGTCCGCCATAGCGCCGGTATCATCCGTCTCGCCACTCAGGATTTCTTCGGCCAACAGGCCAGCCATGCCGACGAGGACCTTCCAGTTCGCAGGTAGCTCGGGAGCGGGAAACCCATGGTTCAACGCTGTTTTGCGCATCACCTCCGGGCAGGTGCGGGGACGGAACTGGCCAAGCCACGCGCTCTCCTCTGGATTACCACTCTCGTTTTTCCACACGACTGCGTCGCCAGCGCCGCCGAAGCGCTCGTAGAGCATCTTGTGGCCCGCTTCGTGGTATGCGGCGTTTCGGAGTTCTCTGTTAGCTATCTGCTCTTCCGTAAAATAAATCATATTCGTCGAATGTGGTCGGTGTGGTTAGGTCAGGGCATAGCTCAGTGAAAGGGCTACGGCGCCGGGCAAGATGCTCAGCGCTGCGCTGTTCCAGCTTCAACTCAAATGTCTGTGGGGGATAAGACGAACTTTGCACGAAACCCATCGGGCCGTGGCAATGGTGGCACGCGAGCAGACAGGAGCGGGTATGCAGCCCGATGGCTCTTGACGTGCTCCACCATACTGAGCCACGGCTCCATGTCTCCCCAAACGTAATGCGTGTCTATCAGTTCTCCGGCATTCAGAGCGATATTCGGCATCTCTGGCAGATAGAGCCGGTAGACCCAGTCAGTACCCTGTTCGACGCCGACCACAATCGGCACGACCTTCCAGTCCTCCCAGTGGGCGATGTACATCCAAACATCTGGGGTTTTCGCATTGGCAAGCCAGTGAATCTCCAGGTCGCCGATGGACAGTGTCATGTCAATGACAGGATGCGAGCCAAGCTGCAGGCTCTCGAAAGTCATTATCGCCGGCGAGAAGTCCCGCGGCAGGCTGGCCAGGGCCGAGGCGTCCATCGGACATGTCAGCGCACAGACGTGGAACGGGAGCCCTTTCGGCATCTTCCGCTTGCGCCAGAATCGCGCCAAAAAATCAAAACTACCTACGGCATGCACATTGTCGCCAAAGTTGTTCATTTTTCGGGTTCGTTGGGATGCGAGTCCAGCCGGTCGGCTGCTCGCACAGGCGTGCGTTGCCTGCATATGAGTGTAGGTTCGCCGAAGGGGCATGATTTGCTCAAAATTGAGCAGATCGGCTTTTGCACCCATGCTGGCATCGGTGAGAACCGAAAGCCAAAGAACCCACGCGGCAGAATTTCGACGCAGGAGGGGCCAGATTTCGTCTGGGTCGCCAAGCTAATCTTGCTGAGAGCCTATTGACGTGCAGGTGGAAACGAGACCGCGCATCTCGACTGGGTTCCAAACCGTATTCGATTAGATTCGGTTACGCCTTGTGCCACGGGCGTGCCGGGCAGGTGTTGCGTACCCATATCCGTATCCAGTCAAAGCTCACGGTCATCCGGCGGGAGGCGATTTTGCCTCCCCACATTTGTGGGCCATGCAGCCCAAGTACAGCGTGCGCGCCGCATATTTGTAGGCCATGAGCGGAGCGGACCTGCCGCATGATCCAGCCCTTTTAATCTGACATCGAGCGGGTTGGGAGCGCACGAGGTCACTTACATCCATTGGTGTTCGCGGGGCTGAGACGGAAAACAGGCTTATTTGTCGGGCAGTTATTTTTAAATCAAAAACTCCCTTGGGTTATCGCTTGTTTTTGCCATTCGAGGAAACTCCATCTATCTAAGGGGCATTTTTTGTCGCGTCATCCGCTTCGATCGACACTATACGTCCTATGCCCGATTCGACAAATCGAGGCGATAACTCTGCTCGATCTACCGTCGCAGCAGCTGAACTGGACTACGCGGATGAACAATAGCCGATTGCGCGGCATCCGCACATTTATGGAGTACGTTCTGGGCGTTTTGTTTTGGGCTGGCAGAGGGTTGACGAAGCTTGATGAAGCCGCGTTAAAGGAGCTTACGGACGATGATTACGCGACGGCGGACCTGATGGTCGTGGAAGGCAATCCGGACGTCCCGCAACTAGCCGAAGGCGTGGAGGTTGGCGCCACCTACCAGTTTGCGGAAGTTTTCTTCTTCTCCTTTCCTCACTGGCGCGTTTGCCGTGACTGGGTCATAAAGCTGGCGGAGATGGTCGGCTGCACGAACGAACTCCTGAAGATGGGTGGTCCTGTCGCTTTCAGCGATTTCTTCATGTGGATGCAAGAGGGAACGGTTGGTCCGAAGGCTTCGGCGAAGCTGGCGGCGGAGTTCGCGGAATGGGACGAGCGCGCGAAGAGGTTTGCGGACCAGGACTTCTATGAACTCTTTACAAACATGCGGGCGATGTTCGAGTGGGGGGCGGGGGATGGTTTGATTTGCCTTAGTAGCGCGTAATTTGCTATGCGTGATTGCATCTCGCTTTGCAAACGGGGAGCACCGGGCGAGTGGTCACCTCACGAGCAGCGAACCTGACAAACCCGCACGCCGGCAATAGCGAATCTGAAAACTGTCGAGCGCGGCACGATGCCGCGCTCGCTTTTTCGATCTAGAGCCCTGAGGCGGCCCAGACTCCCGGCAACGCCGCAGCCGAAACCTCGAGGTCAATGTTCAGCGGGTAGTGCCTGAGCAGGCGTTGCGCGACTGATTGAACGTTGCAGTGGCAATCCAAATGGTTGGCGGAAGCAAGCCTCTGAAGGAGCACGCGGGTATCGATGACGGCCTTCGTGCGCTCATATGGAGTTGTCATCCTCGGCTCCGGCAAGCAGCTGCTTGGTGACGTCAACGTATGCAGCCACTTGGTTGATTGCACACCAGCGCTTCCACACATAGTCCGCATTATCTGACCAGCCAGGCTCCCCGATAAGTTGATAAATTCGGCCGGAGCGAGTCTCACCACGTAAGCCTAGATGGTCGAACGTAACGACTTCGGAGCTGACGCGTCCGGTGAGATCTCGGTTGTCTGCACCGACAAAATGTCGAGTCCCGTTCGATGTTTCCATGATTCTCCAGCGCGATAACGTTACCCCAGGTTCCTCACTCACTGGGGCGATTCTCCAAATAGTCATGAGCATCTCCTGTTCACCAATGAGGGCCTGGCGGGAAAATGTCGACTCTCACCTTGGCGGCCCGTCGATACTGCGCTGTCATTCATGGTATTCGAGTTTGCGTCGCATTAATGCGAAAAACTAGACTATTTTATCGGTGATTTTCGCGGACGGGATATGCTTTATATTTGCACGAGTGGTCAACTAATGGTTTTTTGGAGATAATATGGTTGCCGGTAATGCCATAACGCGAGGACCGTTTATGCTTTATATGGCGGACGAGTTATGCTTAACGGCACAGAAGTCTCGAAACCCGCGACGCCGCAAGGCTTCGCGGGTTTTTCTTTTGTGCGCTGCCTGAATGTGTCGAGCGTGTTGAATGCGTTCACGCCGGCGTCGCGTGTCGCATTGCCGCCACCGGGAAAACGCGCGGAGCGTGCCGTCCCGATATCAATCGAAGTATGCTGTAGCGCGGTCGGCGCGCACGATCGAGAATCGTCGAGTGCGCGAACCGCAGGGCAGCGCCGCGTTCCGTCCGGCAGCCAGAACAAACACAAACAGACTTCGCCCGACAGTGGGGGCGGCCATCATGATCACGTTGCGTTCGTGGAGTGCGATTCTGTCGTTGCTGATGCTTGCCGCATGCGCCAGCCTGCCGCCGCAGGCCGGTCGCGCGCCAACGCACGCATTTACCGATACGGAAACCACGCGCCTCGGCGTCGCATTCCGCCAGCAGGCCGCCGCCCATCCGGGGCAGGACGCGTTTCATCTGCTGCGCGATCCCGTCGATGCACTCGATGCGCGCGTGCTGCTCGCCGATCGCGCGGACCGCTCACTGGACCTTCAGTACTACATCTGGCACGACGACCTGACCGGGCACGAGCTCGCGGATGCGATCATCCGTGCGGCCGATCGCGGGGTTCGCGTGCGCGCGCTGCTCGACGATCTCGGGACGAATGCGGACGACCAAAAGCTGCTCGAGATCAGTTCGCATCCGAACATCGAGATCCGGCTCTTCAATCCGGTCGCCACACGCCACTTCAAGAAGATCGGCACGGTGCTCGAATTCTCGCGCGTCAACCGGCGCATGCACAACAAGGCGATGATCGCGGACAACCAGGCGGCGATCGTCGGCGGCCGCAATATCGGAGACGAATATTTCGGCGCGTCGTCGATGCTGGAGTTCGGCGATCTCGATGTGGTCGTGCACGGCCCCGTTGTGAACGACATCTCGACCGAATTCGATACGTTCTGGAATTCACCGTATGCGTATCCGATCGATGCGCTGGTCGGGCACGACGCGGCGCCGGGCGGCCTCGACCGGGAGCGCGAACGGTTGCGCGATTACCTGCGCGCGATGGAGGACAATCCGTACGTGCTCGAGGCGCGACACAGGCTCGACCAGATCGTGCACGGGCAGGGCACCGAGCTGTCCTGGGGCCAGGCGACGGTCCTGTACGACGATCCGGCGAAGATCGCACGCTCGCCGAAGGACAGCGACGGGCACCTCATGCCGCAACTGCGCGCACTCGCGTTGCGGCCCGAGCAGGAGCTGCTGATCGTGTCGCCGTACTTCGTGCCGGGCAAGGACATGGTCGAACGGCTGCACGCGCTCACGGCACGCGGCGTGCGCGTGACGATCCTGACCAACTCGCTCGCATCGACCGACGTCGCGGCCGTGCATGCCGGCTACCGGCGCTATCGGCGTGCGCTGCTGGAAGCCGGCGTGAGGCTTTACGAACGGCGGCCATCCGGCGACAAGAGCATTTCGAAGCAGGTCATCATCGGCTCGTCGCGTGCTTCGCTGCATGCGAAGACCTATGTGTTCGATCGCAAAAGCATCTTCATCGGTTCGATGAATCTCGATCCGCGCTCGCTGAATCTCAATACCGAGATCGGCGTTTACTGCGAGAGCGCGGCGATTGCGTCGGAAGTCGCCGCGGACCTGGAGCCGCGGCTCGATCAAATCGCGTGGCGAGTCGAATCGAGGACCGACCCGGCCGGGAAGGGGCGGCTCAAGTGGATTCAGACTGACGCGGACGGGAAAGTGACCGAACTCGATCACGAACCGGAAGTATCGGCGGCGCGGCGCATGGAAGTGTGGTTTCTGGGCTTGTTTCCGATCGAATCGCAGCTGTGATTTCGCTTGCCCGCGACGACCGCGGGCGGCGTGTGCCGACGCGCAGCGTCGATCCGGAGGCCGTGCGCGCACTGGCGCTGATGCGGCTCCGGGCGCGCAAAACGACCCGCACCCGGAAACCGCACCATTCATCGCGCGATCAGCGCGCGAAATCAGACGTGCTCTGGATGAACGTGTTCAGCTTCGAGATGTTCACGCTGCCGAAGCCCGTCGTCGCGTCCCAGCCGGCCTTCGCCTTGTAGCCGTACGTGCCGCTGCCGTTGTTGCCGGACGTCACGTCGTGCACCAGCGCCGCATTGCTCGGAAAGTACTTGTAGATGCTCGACGCCGGGAATCCGAGCGCGTTGTTGTTGGCCGATTGCAGCCGCGCCCAGATGCCGGTGAAGATCGGTGCGGCGAGGCTCGTGCCGCCTTCGTTGTTCAGGTAGCCCGAGCCCCAAAGCGTGTCGGACGTCTGGCCGTTCACCACGAGGATCGCGCCGGTGCGCAGGTCGGCGTCGAAACCGACGTCCGGCAGTGCGCGCTTGGTCGACCCGGTGAGACTCGACGATTGCCACGACGGCGCGGCTTCGTACTTGCTGTAGCCGCCGCCCGTCGACCATACGGTGCCCGGCTGCCAGCTCGGATCGTTCCATACGATTTCGCTGTTGTATGCGTTGGTCGACGTGTTGGTGAATAGCGTCGTGCCGCCGACCGCGATCACGTACGGCGACGTCGCTGGCTCGCTCACCGTGTAGGTCGAGCGCGACGGCGTGCCGCTCGCGCATTCGTATGCGCCGTGGTCGCCGGCCGATACGGAGAAGGTCTGACCTTGCGCGATGGCCTGCTTGAAGATGGTGTCGTCGGTCGCCTGCGAGCCGGTGCTGTACGCGGACGATTCGCACACGCCGAGCGACACGTTGATGACCTTCGCGACGTTGTCGCTCACCGCCTTGTTGTACGCGGCGGTAATCGCGGTGAGCGACATCGACGGCGCCACGTAGAACACGACCTGCTTCACGCTGCCGCCGGCGGCGCCGACGATAGACTGGCTGTCGAGGTTCCATTCGACGGTGCCGGACGTATCGGTGTACGAACTACCTGACGGACCCGTCTGCACGACGCTGCTGCTGATCGTGCCGAGGCCGTTGTTGGCGGCGAACGTATTGAGGTCGCTGACCGTCTGCGACAGGTCGCCTTCGGAGATGATGCCGACGGTGGTTTGCGAGGCCGTCGGCGTGCCGTCGCCGCCATAGAGCGACGAGAATTCCGTCGGGTAGTGCGGCACCGCGGATGCGCCTGCCGGAATCGTCAGGTTGCTGGTGTTGCCTTGCGGTTTGCTGCCCGCGCCGGTATGCATGAGCTCGACGTTCTGCAGCCCCAGCACGGCACCGACGATGCCTGAGATTGCGTTCGGCACCTGCGCGGCATCGGTGTTCGCGTAAACGTTGCGGCCGTTGCGCGTGAAGCGCTTGAGCGTCGTGCGGAACGCCGATTTGACCGTTGCCGCGGTGCCCGACGCGGACACGAGCAGGCGGTTCGGCGCAACGACGATGTTGACGAAGCCGGCCTGGCGCAGGTGCGCGACGACGGAGGCAACCTGCTGGTCGGTCGGCGCGTATTGCGCGGCGAACTGCGCCGACGTGAGGAACTGCTTGTAGTGCGGCGAGCCGGGTGTATGCAGATCGTGCAGGTACTGGTCGAGTTGCGCTTCGTTGCGCAGGTTCAGCCCGAGCACGATGTCGACCGATTCGCCGGGCGCCATCTCGGTGGCAGCCGCGGCAGCGGCGGCGGTACTGGCAGCCGGAGCACCGGCGGTACTGCTGCTTTCACCTTGCTGGACGAGCGGCAGGAACCCCTTGGTGCGCGTTTCCGTCCAGCCGGCGGCCGGTGCGGCATGGGCGGCCGTCATGCCGAACGAAGCGGCTGTTGCGGCGGCGAAGGCGAGCTTGGCGATGCGGATGTGTTTTAGTTTCTTGTCTGCAACCTGATTCATTTTGAATTACCCCTCCGGTTGAACATCGAACTGCACGAACAACAACGGTCGACGGCGGCGCGGATCGTGCGCCGCCGATATCCGCCGCGCTCGCGCGGATGGCGCGGACGCGACGGGGCCTTTCGCCCGACCGGATGGGTGGTGATCCTCCGGGGGCGAAATGCTGGAATGCTCGGTAACGGGGGCGCTGCGCCGCGATGCGGCCCGGCCGCGCCGGCAGGCCTGATGCAGGCGAGCTAGAGCAAAAGTTTCGGTATCCTGCTCATCTGGTTCGGTCCTTCGGCCTGCTGCCGGACGGCAGCTGCCCAATGAATGCATCGGGATGTTGCATGCGCCAACGGAAGAAGCGACGGTCGGCGGCGAGAACTTCGGTGCGGCGGAAGCGAGAGATGCGTTGAGCGGGAACGATTGCGTGGTCTGCAGTTCGTCGGATTGCTTGCATCGGACGGTATCAAGAACGAAAGTTCGGTGTCAAACTTTTTCTGATTATATGAAACAAAGTTAAATGGAATTGGATGAAATGTTTTTGAAAAGTCATGAGGTATTTTGTAATTTTCAAACCATAAACCGGGTGCAATTGCAGCTCCGTCCTTCGGATAATTCTCGATTCGATTCGTAATGCACGAACCGTATTCGAGAAATCATTCGAATCTCCCGTGCCCGTTTTCCGTCCCGGAACGCAGGGTTCGACGCGCGTCGGGCGCGTCCGGCGAGTCAACCTGATCATATCGACGGCTCGTCGCGAGCAGTCCAGCCAGCGACAGCGTCTCGAGAACGGGGTGGGTCGGCGCATCGTGATGGATCGCATCGCGCGGCGAAGCGACCGGATGACACAACGTATCAACGACCAGCACGGCGACAACCAGTTGCGCGCGATGAGTCCGTTCGGCCAGTTGACGGTATTCCACCTCGTGCCGCGTTCCACGCTGCAACTGCTCGATTGGGATCGTTTAGCGGTGAAGGTGCCGCGCGCTGCTGATGGCGACCATTGCGGATCAGACGCGGGTTCTGCGCGAACACTGGCATGTGCCGCGCGGCGCATCGGGTGGCGAGCGGGCCGCCCCGGCGAATGCGGCGAAGCGCGTTCAGCGCGCGATGAAAACCGCCGCGCGTCGAGCGCGGCTATCGGTCGTTCGATGGCACGAGCACAGGCACGGCGCGACGCGCGGTGGCCGGGTCAACGGCATCCGCACGATCAGTCCGGCTTGCGCTCCGGTGCAGCACGCGGTGGCGGCTCGGCGACCGGGGTGCCGGCGGTAGGGCCACCATTCTCATCGTTCTCGGGCGCCACGGGCCGCGAACCGTCGTCATACGCGACGAGGCTGCGCTGCGGATTCGCGATCCGGATTCCGCGTTCGCGGAACAGCACCGCGATACGCCGGTTGAATTCGCGCTGCACACCCCAGCGCGCAGAGTCCTTGCACTGGATCTGTCCGGCCAGCGCGATCGTCGCGCCGTCGACCTGGTCGATGCCCCAGTAGCTGAAATCCGACAGGATGCCGTCCTTGTAATTCGGATCGTCGCGCAACGCGGCGCCGATCTCCTTCAGCGTCTCGATCGCGCGATCGATGTCCTGGCCGTACGCGATGCTGACCTTGACGGCTGCGTTGCCGAGCCCGCGATTCGTGTTGTTGACGGTCGTAACGGAGCTGAACGGGATCGTGTACAGCGACCCGTCGCCCGCGCGCAGCCGCACGGTGCGGATCGACAGGTATTCGACCGTGCCGGACACGCCGGCGAGCGTGACCCAGTCTCCCACCTGCATCGCGTTCTCCATCAGCAGGAAGATCCCGGTGATGAAATCCTGCACGAGCTTCTGCGAGCCGAAGCCGAGCGCGACGCCGAAGATGCTGGCGCCGGCGAGCAGTGGACCGATGTTCACGCCGATTTCGCTGAGGCCCGTCAGCACGACGACGAGCGCGATCATGATGAACAGCAGCGAACGCAGCATCGGCAGCAGCGTGCGTAACCGCGCCGCGCGCACGAGGTTGCCTTCGTGTGTCCACTGCTGCAGGCGGCGCTCGATCGCGATGTTCGCGGCTTCCCATACGATCAGCGCGACGACGGCCGCGATCGCGATCGTGATCAGCGCCGACGCGAGCCGATGGCCGATCGTGCCGGTCTGGAAGGCGTGGAAGATCGGCACGCCCCAGATCTGCAGCAGCACCACGACGGTCGCGACGGCGATCACCGCCGACACGATCTGGCGCACCAGCGGGTAGTAGCGGTACGCGTGCAGGTGGACCAGCGTGCGATCGTCGTCGCGGCGCTGGAACAGTCTAGCGAGTGCACCGAACACGACGATCGACACGATCCGCATGCCGATCATCGCGGCGATCGAGCGGCCGCCGAGCGTGATCAGCACGCGGTAGCCGTTGTGGACGTCGAGCGCCCACACGAACCACAGCGCCATCACGACGAATACCGAAACGGGCGCCCACGCGTCGGCGAGCGCGTTGCCGATCATCGCGAAGGCCGGCCGATCGTCGCCGGCCGCGCGGATGCGGGCGGCGACCGGCTGGCGGCACCTGAGAATCAGCGCCGAGATCATCAAGTGGCCGACGAGCGCGACGGCTTTCAGCAGCGCGACGTGACCGGCGTCGCTGAGGCCGAAGCTCGCGGCGATCTCGACCGCGGCCGTGCAGACGCCGACGACGATCGCGATCCGCGCGATCGAGCGCTGCGCGATCGCGGCCCATGCGTCGCTGACGTGCAGCAGCCGCAATTGCGGCGCATCGGGCTGGAAGAACAGCCGGCTGACAATCGTCACGAGGCGGCAGATCACGTAGATGTCGATCAGCGATTCGAGTGCGGTTTCGGTCGGCGTGCCGGCGCCGTCGAGCACCGACATCGTCAGGCTCGCGACGCCGACGAACGCCAGCAGCGGCACCACGCGCAGCGCGAGGCTGACCAGCGCGCGCGGCATCCGGCGCAGCAGCGTGGTGTGGCGCCGCGCATGGCCACGGCCTTGCGACGACGTATCGGGCGCGGCGGTGCCGTCGGCGCCGGCGCTGGCGTCGTCCGGCCCGGCTGGCTCGGGCTCGGCCCGACGCGACGATTCGGCCCGACGCGTGCCCATGGCGGCCAGCGCGCGCCGCAGGAGCCGCTTCGCGAACCATTCGACGACGAACGCGGGCACGAGCACGGCGAGGATGACCAGGATCGCGCGCGTGAGGTCCGCGCGTTCGTCGGTTCGCACCAGCCGCTCGTGCCACCAGCGGCCGACGGAGCCGACATCGAGTAGCGAGCGCAGCGATTCGTTCAGCGCGGCGCCGATTTCGCCGGCCCAATGTGCCCCCTGCCGGACGAGCATCGACGCGAGCCCGTTCGTCGTGAGCGCGGCTGGGGCGGCGGATGCCGCGCTGGCCGGTGTCGCGGCGCTCGCCGGAAGCGCGGGCGTGCTCAGCACGCCGACGGCCGCGATCGCGCGCAACGTCGTTTCGACCTGCTCGCGCTCGCGTGGATTTTGCAGGACGGAGAGGGCCTGCTGCGCCTGTTGCGGCGTCAATGCCGGCACGGCGCCGGAGGCCGCCGATGGGGCGGCTGGTGCAGGGGTAGCCGCGTGGGCGATCGATACGACGGCGGCGAGCAGCCAGCCGAGCAGGAAATGTCGCATGGGGAGGCATGCGGGCGCACATCGAAAAGTGGCCCGCCGGTCTGGACGATGGACGGAAGTTAACATGATCGCGAACGGACCCGAATAGTTCCGCCGACGAATATTCGCTTGCGACGTGGCGGGTCGGGAACGAAACGTGCTCGCCGGCACATCGATTCGGTGCAAACCACGACTGCGGCTACATGCAGCGAACTCCGGATTCCTGATGAATCAGCCCTGCTCGTCGTGAAAGATCGGCAGCACGTGCTCGGCGATTTCCTCGATGACCTCGCGCACGGGCCGGTCCGAGCCGGGATTCAGCGTGACGTGGTGCGTGCCGGCTGCGCGCATGTCCCGCAAGATGCCGACCAACGCATTCCGTCCGGTCGCGTAGCCGAGCGACAGCGCGCGGGCCGGCGCATCGCGATTCGCATCGAGATCGAGCCGCATCGACACGCCGAATGCGCGAAAGCCCGGTTGAGCCAGCCGGTCGACGGCCGCGCGCCACATCGAATAACGAGAACGCTGCGTGTCCGGATCGCGGTGGTACGTCATCCAGCCGATCGCGTTCCGAGCGATCCAGTCGACGCTTTGTCCGCCCGAACCGACCGCGAGCATCGGCACCGCGGCATCGCCGCGCGGCAGCAGCGTGAAGTCGGGTGCGTCCGGCGGTGTTTCGTCGGGCAGCACGCGGGACGGCACGCCGAGCGCGGCCGCAAGGATGTCCCAATGCCGGCGATACCGGTCGCGCCGCGTTTGAGCATCGACGCCGAACGCCGCATATTCGGGCGGCCGGTCGCCGGAGCCGAGGCCGAGGATGAAGCGCCCGCCGGACAGCGTCGCGACCGACAGCGCGCCTTTCGCGATATGCAGCGGATGACGCAGCGGCAGCACGATCGCGCCGCTGGCGAGCACGATCCGGCGCGTGCGCGACGCGAGCGCGCCGAGCAGCACCCACGGATCGAGGTGCCCGACCGGGTCGGGATAGTCGGCGCTGTTCAGCGGTACGTCGCGAATCCACAGTGCGCGAAAGCCGAGCGAATCGGCCCGCGCCGCGAGTTCGAGCTGCTCGTTGAAATCGGCGACGGTCCGGCCGCTGCGCAGCAGCGGCAGCGTCAGGCCGATCGACAGCCGCTCGGCCGAGAAGATGCGCTGCGCGACGTCGGCGCGGCCGGGGGCGGGCAGGGGCATGTCCATTCCTTGAAGACGGGGCGAAGCGGGCGCGCTCCGTACGGTGTTCGCATGCTAGCGTGTTTGCACGACGCTTGCGACGCGCGGCGAGCGATACACGGCGGCATCGGCGGGTCCGGCATGATCGGCGCCTTCGGTCATCGGGCAATCAATCGGCATGAACTGACCTCGGCAAGTGGTGGTCGGTCTTGTGGCGGGCACGGTGCTGTTCGTGTTCGGCGGCGCTCGCACGGTTGAGGCGACGCATGCCGATCTATGCAGGACCGCCGAGGAGTCGGGCATCACGGCGGGCCTCCGGGATGGGTTGCCTCGGATCACGTGCGCGTTCGACCACACATGCGCGGCCAGGGGCGGGCGATTGTAAGTGGATCGTCGGGTGTCGTGCAGGTGCAGACGTCTCGCCGGTGCACACGTCACATTCCTGCAACACCGGCGCCGCGCCCGTCCGCCGATCGCGCGCGCCGTTTCCCGTCGTTTCACTTTCGAAACGTTCACGCATTTCTGTCGCCGCCCGATCTGCATCGGGGTCACTTCACCGGCCGCGCCGCCTTGCGCCGCGAAGCATGGTGCGCTCCTTGCATATCTGTGTGTGCCGTGAGCGCGATCGCCGGCGCGGTAGAGGGCCGGCCATCGCTTCAGTGGGTCGGACGCATCGAAGACGGGGACAAGAGAATGAGAACAGACCGAATCGCAACGTGTCGTGTTGCAAAAATGAATCGCCGACCTGCCCGAGAATTCGTTTCACCGTTGATTGCGGTGACATGAGCGTGCGGCTTTTCGTTCCATCCGAACAATCCGGGTTCGTTCCGAACGACGACGTGCAGGCGTGACGCACCAGGCCGAGCGGTGCCAGTCGGCCGTCGGGGATGAACCGCCGAGCACGTGGATGGGCAATCAATCATGAGATATGGATCGTCATGCCGACGCGCGAAACGCCTGCGTGCCGAGCGCGACGCATGCGTGTGCCTGCCGCACGCAATGTCGCGCGGCGATCCGCCCGACATCGGGAAATCGAAGGTGTAGTCCAGGGGAAAGGTCCGCCGGCGGCGCCGCGGTGGATCCGACGACATTGTGCTGTCAGTTGATCCACTACCCCGATGGATCAATTGTTGGAGCGCCCATCGCCATGTGGTCGATGGGCGTCTTTTTTTGCTGCGCCGGTGTCGCGCGCGCCGCCGGCCCGATCTCCCGGCGTTCTGTATCATGTGCTGGCGCGCTGGCCGCACGGCTTGCCACCGCGCCCGATCACGCGCCGCCAACATGAACGACATCGCCTTGCCCGACCCCTCATCCGCCAGCCTCGATCCGCCCGCGCTCGATGCGCTGCACGCGTTCGTCGAGCGCCATCCGCGGCTGCTCGTGCTGACCGGTGCAGGCATCAGCACGGATTCCGGCATTCCCGGCTATCGCGACCGCAACGGTCAATGGATGCGCTCGCCGCCGATCCAGCTCCACGAATTCCTCGGTTCCGACATCGCGCGCCGCCGCTACTGGGCGCGCAGCATGATCGGCTGGCCCGTGGTTGGCCGTGCGCGGCCGAACCGCTCGCATGTCGCGCTCGCGCGGCTCGGCGGCACCGGCCGGATCGAGCGCCTCGTCACGCAGAACGTCGACGGGCTGCACCAGCGTGCAGGCAGCGGCGACGTGATCGAACTGCATGGCGGCATCAACGGCGTCACGTGCCTCGATTGCGGCGCGCATCACGCGCGCGCGACGATCCAGACCTTGCTCGAAACGGACAACCCCGAGCTGCTGGGCACACAGGCGGAACCCGCCGCCGACGGTGACGCGCACCTCGAATGGGCCGCGCTCGACACGTTCCGCATCCCGGCCTGCCCGGCCTGCGGCGGGCTGCTGAAGCCGGCGGTGGTGTTCTTCGGCGAGAACGTGCCGCGCGAACGCGTCGCGCTGGCGTCGCAGGCGCTCGATGCGGCCGATGCGCTGCTCGTCGTCGGCTCGTCGCTGATGGTGTATTCCGGCTACCGGTTCTGCGTGTGGGCCCAGGCGCAGAACAAGCCCGTCGCCGCGTTGAACCTCGGCCATACGCGCGCCGATCCGATGCTGACGCTGAAGGTCGAGGCGCGTTGCGCGCCCGCGCTCGACGCGCTGAACGCGCGGCTGGGCGTCGCCGGCGGCGCGCCGGAGCACGCATCGTGACCGGGCCGACGTCCTCGCCCGATCCGTCCGCGCGGCTGTCGGCGCCGGCGGCCGAGCGCAATCGCGGGCCGATCCTCGACGTGCTGCGTCGCGTGCTGCCGGCCAGCGGCGACGTGCTCGAGATCGCGAGCGGCACCGGGCAGCATGCGGTCCATTTCGCGCAGGCGCTGCCGGCGCTGCGCTGGCAGCCGAGCGATCCTGACGCACATGCGCGCCGCTCGATCGCCGCGTGGGTCGCGCATGCCGGCCTCGCGAACCTGGCCGAGCCGCTGGCGTTCGACGTGCGCGATGCGTCGTGGCCGGCCGCGGCGTTCGACGCGATCGTCTGCATCAACATGATCCACATCTCGCCGTGGGCCTGCACCGACGCACTGTTCGCCGGCGCGTCGCGCGTGCTGCGTCCGGGCGGCGTGCTGTTCCTGTACGGCCCGTATCGCCGCGAAGGCCGGCACACGGCGCCGTCCAACGAAGCGTTCGACCAGCAGTTACGCAGCCGCGACCCGTCGTGGGGCGTTCGCGATCTCGAGGCGGTCGTCGCGCTCGGCCTCGACCGCGGGCTCGACTGCATCGAGGTCGTCGAGATGCCGGCGAATAACCTGAGCGTCGTGTTCAGGCGCCTGCCGCACGCGGAGCAGTGACACGCAAGCGCGCATCGCAGCCGGGTTTCCACTATCCTTTCGCCTGTGCGCGCGACCCGGTTCGGTCGCGCCCTGTTTTTTCCGGAGAATTGACTAATGGGCAAACAAGCAATCGGTGTGATCGGGCTCGCGGTGATGGGCCGCAATCTCGCACTCAATATCGAGAGCCGCGGTTACGCGGTGTCGGTGTATAACCGCAGCCGCGAGAAAACCGACGAACTGATCGCCGAATTCCCCGGCCGTAATCTGGTACCGACCTATACCCTCGAAGAGTTCGTCGCGTCGCTCGAGACGCCGCGCCGGATCCTGATGATGGTGAAGGCCGGCGAAGCGACCGATGCGACGATCGCATCGCTCAAGCCGCTGCTCGAGAAGGGCGACGTGCTGATCGACGGCGGGAATACGCACTTCACGGACACGATCCGCCGCAACCAGGAACTCGCGCAATCGGGCCTGCACTTCATTGGCACCGGCGTGTCCGGCGGCGAAGAGGGCGCGCTGCGCGGCCCGTCGATCATGCCGGGCGGCCAGCGCGACGCGTACGACCTGGTCGAGCCGATCCTCAAGCAGATCGCCGCGAAGGCCCCGTCGGACGGCGAGCCGTGCGTCGCGTACATGGGTCCGGACGGTGCGGGCCACTACGTGAAGATGGTCCACAACGGCATCGAATACGGCGACATGCAGTTGATCGCCGAAAGCTATGCCGTGCTGAAGGACGTCGCGGGCCTGACCAACGACGAACTCGGCGCGGTATACACCGAGTGGAATCAGGGCGAGCTCGACAGCTATCTGATCGAGATCACGTCGAAGATCTTCGGCAAGAAGGACGAAGAAACCGGCAAGCACCTCGTCGACGTGATCCTCGATCGCGCCGCGCAGAAGGGCACCGGCAAGTGGACGAGCCAGAACGCGCTGGATCTGGGCGTGCCGCTGCCGCTGATCACCGAGTCGGTGTTCGCGCGCGTGCTGTCGTCGTTGAAGACCGAGCGCGTCGCGGCCAGCAAGATCCTGTCGGGCCCGGCCGCCGCGTCGTTCGACGGCGATCGCGCCGCGTTCGTCGAAGCGGTGCGCCGCGCGCTGTACCTGAGCAAGGTGATCTCGTACGCGCAGGGCTTCGCGCAACTGCGCATGGCGTCCGAAGAGTATGGCTGGAACCTCGATCTCGGGACGATCGCGAAGATCTTCCGCGCGGGCTGCATCATCCGCGCGCGATTCCTGCAGAAGATCACCGACGCGTACGCGAAGGATCCGGCGCTCGCGAACCTGCTGCTCGACCCGTATTTCAAGGACATCGCCGCGAATTACCAGGCGTCGCTGCGCGACGTCGTGGTG
Source organism: Burkholderia sp. Bp9004 (assembly GCF_003858025.1). Classification (NCBI taxonomy): domain Bacteria; kingdom Pseudomonadati; phylum Pseudomonadota; class Betaproteobacteria; order Burkholderiales; family Burkholderiaceae; genus Burkholderia; species Burkholderia sp. Bp9004. Next base: position 65,118 of record NZ_QTQD01000031.1, read on the forward strand.
GCTGCCGTAAAGGCAGGCGTGCCGGTGCCGGCGTTCGCGTCGGCGGTCGCGTACTTCGACAGCTACCGTTCCGAGCGGCTGCCGGCGAACCTTGTGCAGGCGCAGCGCGACTTCTTCGGCGCCCATACGTTCGAGCGTACCGACCGGCCGGGCAGCTTCCACGCGAACTGGTCGTGACCGGCTGGCGAGGACGGTATTGTTGCGAAATTCTATTCTTTGAGTAGGGTTTTTCGTTCCCGGATCCCGGAATTGTTGGCTCCGAGGAAACAGTGTTTTCGTTCTTTCATGGTTTTCCCTAGGTGATCTCGGGACTAAACTTTGTTCAATCGCTGCAGACATGGTGTGTGCGGCGGAGCAAAAAAATCCCGGAGGTAATCATGAAATCGCTGATCGCAACGTTCGCTGCTGCTGCTGTCCTCGCCGTTCCTGCCGTCTCGTTCGCCCAACAGAACGCCCCCGTCACCCGTGCGCAGGTGAAGGCCGAACTGGCCCAACTGCAACAGGCCGGCTACAAGCTGGGCAGCGACCGTACCGACTACCCGGCAAGCATCCAGGCAGCTGAAGCCCGTGTGAACCCGCAACAGAACGTGGCCGCTGCCGATACGAGCGGCTACGGTGCGCAACCGGCCGCCCAGCAGGAATCGGGCGCTCCGGCGGCCGCCAAGACCGGCTGGCAGGTCAAGCGCGTGTCGGATGGCGCACCGGTCTACAAGGGTCGTTAATCGTCATCGATCGCCGACCGCATGTGCGGCCCGATGCGACCCCACGCAGTACCCGCAGCCCGTCGTTCCGCATCACGGAACGACGGGCTGTTTTCATTGGCGGCACCCGTCGTGTCAATGCAGCGGCCGTGGTCCGCGGCCGATGTCCCGGAACAGCGCGTCGGCCGGCTCCAGCGCCTGCAGCCAGGCCTCGTCGTAGCCGCTCAGCGTATCGAGCGCGTCGCGCAGCCGCTCGATCGCGAGCACCGGCAGCTCGACGCTGTGCCGGGTGGCGCCGCTCAGGTGCGCGACGCTCGCCAGTTGGACGAGTGCGTCCGCTGCTTCGGCGACGTCCGTCGCGAACAACAGGTGCCGGTTGAGCAATTCGACGAGGCCGCTGGAACCGGCGAAATCCTCGGCGTTGAGCTGCACGGACAGAAACGTCGCATTGTTCATGGTTTTCTCCTCGTGATCGCTGGATCGTGCGCTGCACCTCCGAGTATAGGAGGCGGCCGGCAGCGGGGCGGCAGTCATCGGTGCGACACGGCTGGCGGCCGTGGAACCGTGGCCTGAAGCCTCCGGACGCCCCGCGCGATGGGGCTCGCGGCCCGCCGACACGCGTCAGCGATACCGCAAGATTGTTTCCGGATCGGGCGCCTGCCACGGTCCTGTCCACGACAGATGGTATCTTTGACGGCCGGGGCGATACGAAAATGGCGCGAAAAAGGGGCCGATGAGCCCGTTCGCGCCGACGTCCCGCCGTGGAAACTGACGGCCGCGAGAGCGGTCGGATACTGGTTGGTCCGGCCGCCTGGCCGGACATCGTGCGTCGCACGCCGGAGGGCGGTGGGCGGCGCAACGACGCAAATCCGGGAGGACCCTTGAGAAAAACGATTCCGATCCACGATGCACTGGCGCGCTGGTTGCCGCAGGCGGCGCTCGTCGCCGCGGCCGCCGTGCTGACGGGCTGTACGATGACGCCGTGGACCGACAGCTGGCAGCCGGTACGACCGTCGACGCCGGCGTCGGTCGCCACGCCGGGCGTGATTGCCGGCTATTACCGCGTGAATCCGGGCGACACGCTCGCCGGCGTCGCCGCCGCCTACGGGCAGCGCGTTCAGGACGTGGCCAGCTGGAACCACATGTCGCCGAATGATGCCCTGTCGCCCGGCCAGGTGCTGCGCGTCGCGCCGCCGCCTGCCTCGACCTCGCTCGGGCAGGCGCCCGCCGCGGCCGCGCAGCCGGGCTCGCTGGCCTGGCCGGCCACGGGCATGGTCGCCGCGCCATTCGTGGCCGGCAAGACGCGCGGCATCGTGATCGCCGCGACCGGGCCCGACCGTTCGGTGCGGGCCGCGGCAAACGGGCGCGTGGTCTATGCCGGGTCTGGCGTCAAGGCATACGGCCCGCTCGTGATCCTGAAGCACGACAACGGGCTCATCACGGCCTACGGGCACAACGGCAAGCTGCTCGTCAACGAAGGCGACGCAGTGCGTACGGGCCAGCCGGTCGCCGAGATGGGCGCCGACGCGAGCGGTCGCGCGACGTTCGACTTCGAAGTCCGGCAGAACGGCAAGGTCGTCGATCCGATGAACTTCCTGCCGCGCAACGGCGGCTGACGCGCCGCGTCACGACGTGTGCGCCGCGCGGCGCACACGTTCCCGTCTTCACCCTTCCTTGAGCTCCGCGGTGCCCGACTGCCGCGCACGATTGCCGAGCCAGCGAATGCCCAGCGCGAGTCCCGCCGCGCCGAGCGCGATCAGCGAACACTGGATCGCGACCGGCAGGTACCCGTGCGGCCGCGGATCGACGAACGGGTAGGGATACCAGTTCTCCAGCGCGCCGCGCACGAGCGTATAGCCGAGATAGACGACCGGAAAACCGAGCCACGCGAACGCGCTGCGCCACGCGATCGGCGAGCGCGGTTCCACGTACAGCCAGTCGCACAGCACCACGAGCGGCACGATCCGGTGCAGGACCCAGTTGTTGAGGGCCGGCGTGACGTGGCGCAACGCATCGAGCCGGGCGAGCAGCAGTTCGTAGACGATCGCGGTGATCAGCATGTAGAGCACGGCGGCGCCGCGCATCGATTCGTAGCGCGCCGAGCCGGGACGCGTGACACGCGACAGCCCCACGACCAGCATGGCCGAGGCATAGAGGCTGCTCAGTTGCGTGAAGTAGCTGAGGTAGTTGCCGAGATGGACGGCAGGCATGCCCCAGTAGCCTGCGACGCTGTGCAGCGTGGTCGACACCGCGAGCAACGCGGCGATCAGCCTGTAGGCCGCAACGAAGAACGCTTTGCTCATGATGCCCGCGCAACGTCGCACCAAAGCTTCATCGTGCCACAGCCGCGGGCCCGCGCGATTCGGACTTTCCATATGCGGGCCAGTGGACGGGCCGCGCGGATTCCTCGGATATTTGATCCGGTCGCACAACGATGGTTGCGCGTGAGGCTACAATCTGGGCAACCGCCGGGGTGCCGTCAGCCGCGGCGTGTGTCTGCCCCGCATACCACACGAGAAATTTCGAGACACAGCATGAAAAACATCCTCGCGAAACAGACGCGCTACAGCTCACCCGCGATCTTCTTCCACTGGGCCATCTTCCTGCTGGTGGCGTTGGCCTATCTGGCCATCGAGATTCGCGGACCGAAAGGCAGTGACAGTCGCGCGTTCTGGATGAACGTGCACCTGCTGGCCGGTACCTTCGTGCTCGTGCTGTCGGTGCTGCGCGTGCTATGGCGGATGATCAGCCGCGTGCCGGAAGCCATTCCGCAGACGACGCTGCTCAAGTGGATGTCGAAGCTCGCGCATTTCGCGCTGTACGTATTCATCATCGCGCAGCCGCTGCTCGGCATCATGCTGGTCAACATGGGCGGCAAGCCCGTGTCGCTCGACTGGATCGGCGTGTCGTTCACGCTGTTCGGCCCGGACAAGGCGCTGCGGCCGACGATCAAGGAAGCGCACGAACTGATCGGTAACGCGTTCTACTTCGTGATCGGCTTGCATGCGCTGGCCGCGCTTTACCACCACTTCATCCGGCGCGACGACGTGCTGCGGCGCATGGCACCGTGATTGCCGCGCGCTGAAGCCGCGCAGCAGCCGGGGGCGCATGGTTGTATCGACAACCATGCGCCCCCGGTCCGTTTACCGCAATGCGCGACTGGCCATCGCGGCGAACATTCTGTAACATCTCGGCTGCTTTTACATTCCGCTTACGCATCGCCGCGCATGCTGCACCGACATCGTCACCTGACCGCCTGGCTCGGCGTGTTCGCGATCTGGCTCGCGATCGCGGCACCGCTGGTGTCGCAGTGGCGCATCGCGCAGGCAGCCACCCCCGACGCAATCGTCTGCAGTGCAGAACATGGCGCACACCGCGCGCCCGATGCGGGCCGCGCGCACGACCATGCACTGCATCTCGATGCGTGCGGCTATTGCGGCTTCTTCGCGCACAGTCCCGCGATCGGTGGCGCGGCCGCCGTATCGTTCGCCTTCGTCCCCCCTCATGCCGTTTCCGCCACCGCGCCGCATGCGGTCGCGGCACGCGCCGACCGCTATCCGCGCGCGTATCCACGCGCACCGCCCGAGCGCGCCTGACGCGCTGTCTTCCGTTCCATTCATCGCCGATATCCGTGCGGTCTGTCGAGGTCGCGTGGAGGGCGTCACTCGGGCTTTCGATCATGACCATTCTTTCCTTGCGCGCGCCGAGGGCGGCGCGCCATTCCCGTGCGCGGCGCGTGCCGCGCATGCTGAAACTCACTGTTCCCGCGCTGGCCGCCGGCGCGATGACCGCGGCCGCGGCCGAATCCGCGCAGGCCGCCGGTGCGCCGACGGACGACGCGGCCGCGCTGCTGCCGCCCGTCGAGGTCGTTGCGTCGCCGCTGACGACACCGCTCGTCGTCGTCACGGATCCGAAGACGCCGCGCCAGCCGCTGCCGGCGAGCGACGGCGCGGACTACCTGAAGACGATTCCCGGCTTCACGTCGATCCGCAGCGGCGGGACGAACGGCGACCCCGTGCTGCGCGGGATGTTCGGGTCGCGGCTGAACATTCTCGCGAACGGGATGCCGACGCTCGGCGCGTGCCCGAACCGGATGGATGCGCCGACCTCGTATATCGCGCCGGAAAGCTATGACAAGGTCACCGTCGTGAAGGGCCCGCAAACCGTGCTGTACGGTCCCGGCGCATCGGCCGGCACCGTGCTGTTCGAACGCGTGACGCCGCGTTTCGACCGCCCCGGCATGCGCTTCGACGGCAGCCTGGTCGGCGGATCGTTCGGCCGCAACGACCAGAACGTCGACGTGACGGCCGGCACGCCGGATGTCTACGGCCGCGTGACCGCGAACCATGCACATGCGCAGGACTACGAGGATGGCAACGGCAACACCGTGCCGTCGCAATGGGACAAGTGGAACGCGGACGCGGCGCTGGGCTGGACACCCGACGATCACACGCGCGTCGAACTGACGGCGGGCACCGGTGACGGCTATGCGCGCTACGCGGGGCGCGGCATGGATGGCGCGCATTTTCGCCGCGAGACGTTCGGCCTCTCGTTCGACAAGCGGCATCTCGGCGACGTGCTCGACCGGATCGAAGCGCGCGTGTACTACAACGAAGCCGACCACGTGATGGACAACTACACGCTGCGGCAGCCCGACCCGACCAGCAGCATGCCGATGCGAATGGCATCCGAGGTTCGGCGCCGCACGCTCGGTGCGCGGGCGGCCGCGACGTTCCGTTTCGGCGACGACTTCAAGCTCGTGACCGGCGTCGATGCGCAGTCGAACCGGCTCGATGCCCGCTCGGCGATGGGGCGACAGAACTACGGCGACCAGCCGTGGGATGCGCAGGCGACGATGTGGAACGCGGGCGCGTTCGGCGAACTGACGTGGTATGCGAGCGATGCATCGCGCGTGATCGGCGGCGCGCGGGTCGACTACGCGAGCGCGCGCGACAAGCGTACGACGACGAGCGGGATGATGGCGAGCAAGCCGAACCCGACCTTCGACGACGATCGCGCGCGCGTGCTGCCGAGCGGTTTCGTGCGGTACGAGCGCGATCTCGCGGCGCTGCCGGTCACGTGGTACGCGGGGATCGGTCACGCGGAACGCTATCCGGACTACTGGGAGCTGTTCTCCGCGAAGCGCGGGCCGGCCGGTTCGATCAACGCGTTCTCGGCGGTGCAGCCGGAGAAGACCACGCAGCTCGACATCGGCGCGCAGTACAAGAGCGACCGGTTCGATGCGTGGGTGTCGGCCTACGCGGGATATGTGCAGGACTACATCCTGTTCAACTACGCGGCCGGGATGATGGGTCCGACCACGCAGGCGACCAACGTCAACGCGCAGATCGTGGGCGGCGAAGCCGGCGTGTCGTGGCGGCCGGTCGCACCGCTGCGCGTCGAGACGTCGCTCGCGTATGCGTGGGGGCGCAACGCAACGAGCGGCGATCCGCTGCCGCAGATGCCGCCGCTCGAGGCGCGCTTCGGGCTCGAGTATACGCACGGCGCATGGTCGGCCGGCGGTCTGTGGCGAGTCGTTGCGCCGCAGCATCGCTATGCCCTGAACGAAGGCAATGTGGTGGGCAAGGACTTCGGTCCGAGCGCCGGCTTCGGCGTGCTGTCGCTGCATGCGCAGTACAACGTCAGCAAGAAGGTGCAGATCTCGGTCGGCATCGACAACGTGCTGGACAAGGCCTACACCGAGCACCTGAACCTCGCCGGCAACGCGGGCTTCGGCTATCCGGCGAACGCGCCGGTGATGGAGCCGGGGCGCACGGCATGGTTGCGTGTGAGCGCGAAGCTGTAACGCGCGGCGCGTGTGCGCTGCAGCATGCGCACGCGTGAACGCAGCCCCGCCCGAATGGGCGGGGCGCGTCAACCGATTAGAGAACCGTATCTAGTCAGGGCGCAAACGTTCGCGACTCGTGATTCACTCCCGCATTCGACGCACACGTTGCCCGCGACGGTTCGCGACCTGCCGTGCGCGTCGATCCGATCTCATTCGCACCGGCAACACAATAATCAGGAGAACATGCATGGCCAGATCGATGCGTTCCAGGGTGGTGGCAGGGGCAGTGGCTTGCGCGATGAGCGTCGCGCCGTTCGCGGGGACGACCGCGCTGATGACGCTCGCGACGACGCACGCGGCGATGGCGGCAACCGCGCCGGCGGACGACTACGCGACGACGCGTTATCCGATCATCCTCGTGCACGGGCTCACCGGCACCGACAAGTACGCGGGCGTGCTCGAGTACTGGTACGGCATCCAGGAGGACCTGCAGCAGCACGGCGCGACCGTCTACGTCGCGAACCTGTCGGGATTCCAGAGCGACGACGGGCCGAACGGGCGCGGTGAACAACTGCTCGCTTACGTCAAGACGGTGCTCGCCGCGACCGGTGCGACCAAGGTGAACCTGGTCGGTCACAGCCAGGGCGGCCTCACGTCGCGCTATGTCGCGGCCGTCGCACCCGATCTCGTCGCGTCGGTGACGACGATCGGCACGCCGCATCGCGGCTCGGAGTTCGCCGACTTCGTGCAGAGCGTACTCGCCTACGATCCGACCGGATTGTCGTCGTCGGTGATCGCAGCGTTCGTCAATGTGTTCGGGATCCTGACGAGCAGCAGCAACAACACCAACCAGGACGCGCTCGCCGCACTGAAGACGCTGACGACTTCCCAGGCCGCCACGTACAACCAGAATTACCCGAGCGCGGGCCTCGGCGCGCCGGGCAGCTGCCAGACGGGTGCGCCGACGGAAACCGTCGGTGGCAATACGCACCTGCTGTATTCGTGGGCCGGCACGGCGATCCAGCCGACCATCTCCGCGTTCGGCGTGACGGGCGCGACGGATACCAGCACGATTCCGCTGATCGACCCGGCGAACGCGCTGGACCTGTCGACGCTTGCGTTGTTCGGCACGGGCACGGTGATGATCAATCGCGCCTCGGGCCAGAACGACGGGCTCGTGTCGAAGTGCAGTGCGCTGTACGGGAAGGTGCTGAGCACGAGCTACAAGTGGAACCATCTCGATGAGATCAACCAGTTGCTCGGTGTGCGCGGCGCGAATGCGGAAGATCCGGTCGCGGTGATCCGCACGCATGCGAATCGGCTGAAGCTCGCGGGCGTGTGATCGATGACGGCACGTGAAGGACGCGCGCCGCTCGCGCGACGCGTTGCGGTCTACGGCGCGGTGGGGCTGGCGGCGATCGCCGGCGTCGCGATCTGGAGCGGCACGGCATCGCAGCGCGGCGCCGACGCGGTGCATGTGTCGGCCGGCGCGGCAGTGCTCGGCGGCACGAGCGCCGCACCGCCGCAGGCCGCATTGCCCGCGAGCGCGGGACTGCCGCCGCCGCTTGACGGTTCCAGTGCGCCGAGGCTGCCGCTCGATGCCGGCGGCCATCTCGCGAAGTCGCGCGCGGTGCGCGATTTCTTCGACTACTGCCTGACCGCGCGGAGCGACCTGAACGCGGCCGCGCTCGATGCACTCGTCGTGCGCGAGATTGCCGCACAGCTCGACGGCACGGCCGCGCAACCCCAGGCGCTCGACGTCTGGCATCGATATCGCGCGTATCTCGACGCGCTGGCGAAGCTGCCGGAGGCGGGCGCGGTCGACAAGTCCGATCTCGGTGCGTTGCAGCTCGCGCTCGATCAGCGCGCGTCGATCGCGTCGCGCACGCTCGGCGATTGGAGCCAGCCGTTCCTCGGCGCGGAGCAGTGGCGGCAGCGCTACGATCTCGCGCGGCTGAAGATTGAGCAGGACCGCACGCTGACGGATGCGCAGAAGGCGGAGCGGCTCGCGGCGCTCGCGCAGCAGATGCCCGCCGACGAACGCGCGGCACGGAACAAGGCCGACCGGCAGCAGGCCGCGATCGACCAGATCGCGCAGTTGCAAAAGAGCGGGGCGACGCCCGATGCGATGCGCGCGCAACTGACGCAGACACTCGGCCCCGAAGCCGCCGCGCGCGTCGCGCAGATGCAGCAGGACGACGCATCATGGCAGAGCCGCTACGCCGATTATGCGGCGCAGCGTGCGCAGATCGGCGCCGCCGGATTGTCGCCACGGGATCGCGACGCGCAGATCGCCGCACTGCGGCAGCGCATGTTCACGAAGCCCGGCGAAGCGATGCGCGCGGCGTCGCTCGACCGCGGCACGGCTGCCGCGCAGTGACGCACGCGGTCATGCCGCGCGCGTGACGTGTCGCGGCAGATGCTGTTCGATGGTAGCCGCGAGCGTGTCGAACGCGGGCCCGATGCCTTCGTGCGCGACGCACGCATAGCCGAGCAGCAGCCCGCGCCGCGCGGTGTCCAGGCTGCTGTAGTAGCTGGTCAGCGGGCGCACGATCACACCCGCGTCGAATGCGCTTTGCGTGACCGCGCGATCGTCGCACGTGTCGGGCAGGCCGAGCACCAGATGCAGGCCGGCCTCGTCGCCCATCACGGGCAGCGCGTCGCCGAAGCGCGCATGGATCGCATCGATCAGCAATTGCCGGCGCTCGCCGTACAGCGTGCGCATCCGCCTGACATGTGAAGTCAGGTGCCCGTCCATGATGAATTCGGCGAGCACGGCCTGCTGCATCAGCTGGCCCTCGCGATACAGTTCCGACAACCCGGTGCGGAACGTGTCGACAAGATGCTCAGGCACGACCATGTAGCCCATCCGCAGGCCCGGGAACAGCATCTTGCCCAGGCTGCCGACGTAGATCACGCGGCCGCCGTCGTCGAGCCCCTGCAGCGACGCGAGTGGGCGGCTGCCGTAGCGGAATTCGCTGTCGTAGTCGTCCTCGATGATCCAGCAGCGATGCTGGCGCGCGTACTCGAGCAGCATCCGGCGCCGTGCGAGGCTCATCACCATCCCGAGCGGATACTGGTGCGACGGCGTGACAAGCACGAGCCGCGGCGGATGCTGCATGTCGCTCGCGCTCGGATCGATGCCTTCCTGGTCGACCGGCACCGGCGTGAGCGCGAGGCCGGTCGCCTGCAGCACGCTGCGCACGCCCCAGTAGCACGGCTCCTCGACCCACGCACGATCGCCGATGTCCGATAGCAGCCGCACCGCGAGGTCGATCGACTGGTGGATGCCGGTCGTGATGATCACCTGGTCCGGCGAGCATTTGACCGAGCGCGCGACGCGCAGGTAATCGGCGAGCGCACGGCGCAGCGGCCGGTAGCCGCCGCCCGGCGAATAGGTCAGCAATTCGGGATTCGCTTCTTTCCACAGGCGCGCCTGCAGGCGGCTCCATGTCCGGCTCGGGAATTCCGACACATCCGGCACGCCCGGCATGAACGCGCCCCACTGGCGCCGCGACACGCCCGCATGCTCGATCAACTGCCGACCCCGCATCGACAGGCTGCCTTGTGCGTCCTGCTGCGCCGCCGCACCGGCGTCGGACGGCGGCGCGGCGCCCGGCACGCGGATCGCGGCCGCGTCCGGGCGCGTGTCGGCCACGTAGGTGCCGCTCCCGGTCGTCGTCAGCACATAGCCTTCGGCCGTCAGCTGGTCGTACACGTGCAGCACGGTATTGCGCGCGATCGACAGGTCTGCCGCGAGGGTGCGCGAACTGGGCAGCTTTGTCCCTGGCCCTAATTCTCCGGTAAGAATGGCTTGCTGCATCAGTTGCAGCAACTGCCGGTACATCGGCTCGGACGAGCTGCGGTCGAGACGGGCGGAGAGCCAGTCGGCCAGGATCACGGTATCCAAAGTGGTCCTACTAGTAATATTGAAATGGTTCCCTATTGTAGAACCGTACGCACCGTATAGTGGGCCCATCTCAAAAACGTTTGTCGCGCAGCAAGGGGACAGCCACGATGAAGTCCGATGATGTGATCGTCAGCTTTCGCGGCGTGCGGAAGACCTACGACGGGGAGACGCTGGTCGTCAAATCGCTCGACCTCGATATCCACCGAGGGGAATTCCTGACGCTGCTCGGGCCGTCCGGCTCGGGCAAGACCACCTGCCTCATGATGCTGGCGGGCTTCGAGTTTCCGACGGGCGGCGAGATCCGCCTCGACGGCGAACTGCTGAACACCGTGCCGCCGCACAAGCGCAACATCGGCATGGTGTTCCAGAACTACGCGCTGTTTCCGCATCTGACGGTCGAGCAGAACGTCGCGTATCCGCTGTCGGTGCGCAAGCTGCCGGCGGCCGAGCGCGCGGAGCGCGTCGCACATGCGCTGAAGATGGTGCAGATGGAGCGTTTCGCGAAACGCTATCCGGCGCAGTTGTCGGGCGGCCAGCAGCAGCGCATCGCGCTCGCGCGGGCACTCGTGTTCGAGCCGAAGCTCGTGCTGATGGACGAGCCGCTCGGCGCGCTCGACAAGCAGTTGCGCGAACACATGCAGTACGAACTGAAGGCGCTGCACGAGAAGCTCGGCGTGACCTTCGTCTACGTGACGCACGACCAGGGCGAGGCGCTGACGATGTCCGATCGCGTCGCCGTGTTCGACAAGGGCATCGTGCAGCAGCTCGATACCGTCGATCGCCTGTACGAATCGCCGTGCAATGAATTCGTCGCGAACTTCATCGGTGACAGCAACCGGCTGCGCGGCACCATCGCGCGCGTCGACGGCGAATTCTGCGAATTCCGGCTCGACGACGGCACGCAGCTCGTCGGTCGCCGCATCGGCGACGCAGCTGAAGGCGCGCCGGCCGTCGCGTGCATCCGCCCCGAACGCATGAGCCTCGCGAACGGGCACGCGAACGGCACCGCCAACCGCGTGACCGGCGAAGCGCGCAGCCTCATCTATTTCGGCGATCACGTGCGCATGCGCTGCGCGCTGCCGGGCCAGGACGAATGCTTCGTGAAGGTGCCGCTCGGCACGGGCGCGCTCGATGCGTTCTCGCCCGGCGCGCCGGTATCGCTCGCATTCGCGCCCGAGCATCTGCGCATATTCGCCTGACGCAGGGTTTTCCCGCTTTATCGCAGCACGTCGTCAACAACAACTGCCCACTTCCACCACGAGAGGAGAGGAACCATCATGAACGGAGCAAGCTCTACCGCGCGTCGCACCGCGCTCGCACTGGCGCTCGCCGTCGTCGGCGCATCGGCCACCGCGGCCGAACTCACGGTCGTCAATTTCGGCGGCGCGAACGGCGACGCGCAGAAGGCCGCATTCAACCAGCCGTTCGAAAAGGCGACCGGCAACAAGGTCACGGCCGTCGAGTACAACGGCGAGCAGGCGAAAGTGAAGGCGATGGTCGAGGCGAAGCACGTCAACTGGGACGTGGTCGAAGTCGAATCGGGCGACCTGAACCGCGGCTGCGACGAAGGGTTGTACGAGAAGCTCGACTGGTCGAAGATCGCGAAGAAGTCCGACCTGATTCCCGAATCGCCGCAGGTGTGCGGCGTCGGCTTCTTCGTGTGGTCGACCGCGCTGTCGTACAACGCGGACAAGCTGAAGACCGCGCCGACCGGCTGGGCCGATTTCTGGAACGTGAAGAAATTCCCCGGCAAGCGCGGCATGCGCAAGGGCGCGCGCTACAACCTCGAGTTCGCGCTGATGGCCGACGGCGTCGCGCCGAAGGACGTGTACAAGGTGCTCGGCACGAAGGCCGGCCAGGACCGCGCGTTCAAGAAGCTCGACGAGCTGAAGCCGTACATCCAGTGGTGGGAAGCGGGCGCGCAGCCGCCGCAGTTCCTGGTGGCCGGCGACGTCGTGATGTCGACCGCGTACAACGGCCGTATCGACGCCGCGCAGAAGGAAGGCAAGAACCTGAAAGTCGTGTGGAACGGCAGCATCTACGACCTCGACTACTGGGCGATTCCGAAGGGCTCGCCGAACAAGGCGCTGGCCGAGCAGTACATCGCGTACACGCTGACGCCGAAGCCGCAGCAAGGGTATGCGCAGCACATCGCGTACGGCCCCGCGAACGTCGCGGCGATCAAGTCGCTCGACGCGAAGACGCTCGCGAACCTGCCGAACTCGCCGGCCAACGGCAAGAACGCGGTGCTGGAGGACATCGGCTTCTGGACCGACCACAGCGACGAGCTCGAGCAGCGCTTCGCCGCGTGGGCGACGAAGTAACCGCTACTCAGGTGTCCTGATGCAACCTGCCGCGCGGCGCATCGATTGCGTCGTGCGGCATTCCGCCGGATCGAGCCCGGCCGGAGAGAACCGTTGAACACGATGACGATCGCTCCTTCCTCGCCGTCGTCAGCCGCGCTCAAGCGCGAGCTGAAGGCCGCCGAGGCCCGCAAGCGCACGATGGCGTTGCTGCTGATCGCGCCGCTCGCGATCTTCCTGCTGCTCATTTTCGTCGTGCCGATCGGCACGCTGCTCACGCGCGCGGTGCAGAACCCCGAGATCGCGACCGCGCTGCCGAACACGATCGCCGCGCTGTCGGGATGGGACCGCAAGGCGCCGCCGGCCGACGCCGCGTACGTCGCGCTCGCGGCCGACATGACGAAGGTCGCCGACAGCGAGGCGATGGGCGCACTCGCGCGGCGCCTGAACACCGAAATTCCCGGCTACCGCTCGCTCGTCGCGAAGACGGCACGCGCGATGCCGCTGAAAGGCGACAACGACGCGGCACTGACGCCCGCGCAAACGCGCGCGAAACTGATCGACCTCGATTCGCGCTGGGGCGACGTTGCGTACTGGCAGTCGATCGCGAAGAACGGTAGCCAGTTGTCGCCGTTCTACCTGCTCGCCGCGCTCGACCACAAGCAGGACGGCTTCGGGCAGATCGTGCAGGCCGATCCCGATCAGTCGATCTATCTCTCGATCTTCGGCCGAACGTTCGTGATCGGCGTCGCGGTCACGCTGTTCGCGCTGTTGCTCGGCTATCCGCTCGCGTACTGGATCTCGACGCTGTCGGAGCGCCGCGCGAACCTCGTGATGATCCTCGTGCTGATTCCGTTCTGGACCTCGGTGCTCGTGCGCGTCGCCGCGTGGATCGTGCTGCTGCAGAGCGAAGGGCTCATCAACACGGCACTGATCGGCAGCGGGCTGATCTCGCATCCGCTGACGCTGCTGTTCAATCGCGTCGGCGTGTACATCTCGATGACGCACATCCTGCTGCCGTTCATGATCCTGCCGCTCTACAGCGTGATGAAGTCGATCCCGCCGACATACCAGCGCGCGGCCGTATCGCTCGGCAGCCATCCGTTCGCCGCCTTCTGGCGCGTGTACGTGCCGCAGACCTATCCGGGCGTCGGCGCCGGCGCGCTGCTCGTGTTCATCCTGGCGATCGGCTACTACATCACACCCGCGCTGCTCGGCGGGCCGAACGACCAGATGGTCAGCTACTACGTCGCGTACTTCACGAACGTGACGATCAACTGGGGCATGGCGTGCGCGCTCGGCGGGCTGCTGCTCGCGGCGACGCTGGTGCTGTATGCGGTGTACGGGCGCTTCACGCGCACCAACGTGAGCCTCGGCTGAGCGGTCGAGCAGCAATACGCAACGAAACGGGAAGGGGATGCCGACCATGAAACTCGCCAGGCCGCTGTTCGCGCCGCACATGTCGTTCGTCGAGCGCGCGTGGTATGTCGCGCTACGTGTGCTCGTCGTGCTGACGCTGCTGTACCTGATCCTGCCGGTGCTTGCCATCGTGCCGCTGTCGTTTTCATCGAGCACGTTCCTCGTCTATCCGATTCCGGGCTTCTCGATGCGCTGGTACGAGAATCTGATCGCGTCGGACGAGTGGCGGATGGCCGCGAAGAACAGCTTCATCGTCGCGCCGTCGGCGACCGTCGTCGCGACCGTGCTCGGCACGCTCGCCGCGATCGGCCTCACGAAGGCGGACTTCCGCGGCAAGGGGCTCCTGATGGCCGTGCTGCTGTCGCCGATGATCGTACCCGTGGTCGTGGTCGGCGTCGGCATGTACCTGTTCTTCGCGCCGCTCGGCCTCGCGAATACCTACACGGGGCTGATCGCCGCGCACGCGGCGCTCGGCGTGCCGTTCGTCGTGACGACGGTGGCCGCGACGCTGCAGGGCTTCAACCAGAACCTGGTGCGCGCGAGCCTGTCGCTCGGCGCGAATCCCGTCACGACGTTCTTCCGCGTGACGCTGCCGGTGATCGCGCCGGGCGTGATGTCGGGTGCGCTGTTCGCGTTCGCGACGTCATTCGACGAAGTCGTCGTCACGCTGTTCCTCGCGGGCGCGGACCAGACGACGCTGCCGCGCCAGATGTTCACCGGCATTCGCGAGAACATCAGCCCGACGATCGCCGCGCTCGCAACGATCCTGATCATCTTCTCGACGAGCCTGCTGCTCGCGCTCGAATGGCTGCGCGGACGCAACGCGCGACGCGCGGTGTCTTGACGGCCGGAACCGCAGCGGCCGCCGTATCGTCGATCGTTGCGGTCTCAACGATGCCGCGCACTCGACGCGGCGCACGGAAGCTTTCGTTTCGCTGACTGGCGACGCGGTTGCCTGCACGCTCGATGAGGCTCTGCAACAATACGGCTCGCGACACCGCGCGTTCCGTTCTTGCAGCAGGGGGCGCCCGGTGCCGCGCCGCTCAATCCGCGACGCCGCGCGTCGCTCGTCAGCCGAGCCTCATCTTGTCCGAATTTGCATCCCCTGCCGGCGCCCGGGAGCCGGCCGTCAACTGGCGCGCGATGTCCGCCGTGCTGCTGGCCGTCGCGCTCGCGACGCTCGACACGGCAATCGCGAACACCGCGCTGCCCGCGATCGCCACCGACCTGCACGCGTCGCCGGCCGCGTCGGTGTGGATCATCAACGCCTACCAGCTCGCGATGGTCGCGACGCTGCTGCCGTTCGCGTCGCTCGGCGACATCGTCGGTCACAAGCGCGTGTATGTCGCGGGCCTCGTGGTGTTCACGCTCGCGTCGCTCGGCTGCTCGCTCGCGGCGACGCTGCCGCAGCTGACAGCGGCGCGGATCGTGCAGGGCTTCGGCGCGAGCGCGATCATGAGCGTGAACGTCGCGCTGATCCGCAACCTGTTTCCCGCGCACCGGCTCGGGCGCGGCGTCGGCTTCAACGCACTGGTCGTCGGCGTGTCGTTCGCCGTGGGGCCGACGATCGCGTCGCTGATCCTGTCGGTGGCGGCCTGGCCGTGGCTGTTCGCGGTGAACGTGCCGCTCGGCGTGCTCGCGCTTGCCGTGGCGATTCCGTCGCTGCCGCAGACGGCGCGCGGCAAGCATGCATTCGATCCGCTCGCCGCGCTGTTCAACGTGATCACGTTCGCATCACTGATCTTCGCGCTCGGCGAATTCGCGCAGCGCGGGCCGCTGTCCGTCGTGTTCGCGGCTGCCGCGGTCGCGGTCGCGTTCGGGTCGCTGCTGATCCGCCGCCAGGCCGGGCACCCGGCACCGATGCTGCCGGTGGACCTGTTCCGCCGGCCGGTGTTCACGCTGTCCGCGCTGACGGCCGTGTGCGCGTTCGCCGCGCAGGGGCTCGCGTTCGTATCGCTGCCGTTCTACTTCGAAACCGTGCTGCATCGCGACGCGGTGGAGACTGGCTTCCTGATGACGCCCTGGTCGGCGATCGTCGCGCTCGCCGCACCGATCGCGGGCCGGCTGTCCGATCGTTATCCTCCCGGATTGCTCGGCGCGATCGGGCTCGCACTGCTGAGCGCGGGAATGGTGTCGCTCGCTGCGCTGCCGGCGGCGCCGAACGTCATCGACATCGGCTGGCGGATGATGCTGTGCGGCGCGGGCTTCGGCTTCTTCCAGTCGCCGAACCTGAAGGCGTTGATGTCGAGCGCGCCGCCCGAGCGCAGCGGCGGCGCGAGCGGCATCATCGCGACCGCGCGGCTGATCGGGCAGGCGACCGGCGCGGCGCTCGTCGCGCTGTCGTTCGGGATCGCCGGGCGTCACGGGCCGACGCTCGCGCTGATGCTCGGTGCGGGCTTTGCCGGCGCCGCGAGCGTCGCGAGTGGGCTGCGGCTCTTCGCGCCGTCGCATCGGGCCGGCGCGCCGGTCGCATCGGTCGCGGTGACGCCGGCGAAGGAGCGTGCGACGGAGTAGCGCTCCGTGCGCGACCGCTGCCCGAGAGTTTCCCGGCCGGCGCACGGCAAACCACCGCCGCGCGCCCGCCTTCGCATCACGCTCAGAAGCCGCCCGTCTGGATCAGCTTGTTGAGGTTCGCGATGTTCAGGCTGCCGAAGCCGGTCGTCAGATCCCAGCCGGTGCCTGCGTTGTAGCCGTACCCCTGATAGCCGTTGTTCCCCGACACGACGTCATAGCGCACGAGCGACGGGTTCGACGGAATGTCCGCATAGAACTTGCCGGCCGGGAAGCCGAGACCCGTGCCGTTCGCCGCGAGCAGACGCGCCCAGAAACCGGTGAAGATCGGCGCGGCGAGGCTCGTGCCGCCGATCTGCTGCAGCTGGCCATAGTTGTAGATGTACGCGCCCGTGCTTTGCGCGGCGTCGAACGACACGTCGGGCAACTGACGATTGCTGCCCGACTGCCACGCCGGTGCCGGCAGGACCGTGCTGACGCCGCCGCCCGTGGCCCACAGCTTGCCGTTCCCGTCGAGGCCTTCGTTCCACACCGTTTCGTTCGAGAATGCGCCCGCCGACGTGGTGTACAGCGTCGTGCCGCCGATCGCGAGCACGTGCGGCGACGCGGCCGGCCACGACACCGTGTAGTTCGCGCCGTCCGGATAGCCGCGGTTGTTGCACTCGTACACGCCTTCGTCGCCCGACGATACCGAGAATGTCTGGCCCTGCGCGGCAGCCGTCGTGAAGATCTGCTCTTCGGCGTCGATCGTGCCGTCCGCGTTCGCGTCGGTTTCGCACCAGCCGAGCGACACGTTGATCACCTTCGCGGTGTTGTCCGACACAGCGCGGTTGAACGCTTGCGTGAGGCCCGTGTTGCCTGAGGCGTTCAGGTCCGCCATGTAGAACACCAGCTTGCCGACCTGGCCGCCGGCCGAGCCCACGATCGACTGGCTGTCGAGATCCCATTCGCCCTGGCCGTCCTGGTCGTCGCTGTAGCTGCCGCTCGTGCCGGTGCCGTTGGTCTTGACGGTCTGGGTCGTGACCGTGCCGTAACCGTTGCTCGACGTGAACTGCTTCAGGTCCTGCAATGTCTGCGACACGCCGCCGATCGTGATGATGCCGACAGTCACGCCGGCCGCGGTCGGCACGCCGGTCGCGTTGTAGAGGCCCGGGAATTCCTTCGGATAGTGGCCGGTGGCCGTGCCGGCCGCGAGCGCCTGCGGCTTCGCCACGTTGCCGATGCGCAGCATCGGATGCGCACGCGCGACGTTCTGCAGCCCGAGCACCGAACCGACGACGTCGCCGAGCGCGCGTGGCACCTGGGCGGTCGATGCGTTCGCGAAGCCCGAGCGGCCCGCGTACTGGAAGTGCACGAGCGACGTGTTGAACGCGGTCTTCACCGTTCCTGCCGTGCCGCGCGCGGACACCAGCAGCCGGTTCGGCGCCACTTCGATGTTCACGAAGCCGCTCTTGCGCAGATAGTCGACGACCGACTTCACCTGCGCGTCGGTCGGCGCGTAGCTGGCGAGGAACTGCTCGTGCGTCAGGTACTGGCGGTAATGCGCGTTGCCGGGCCGGTTCACGTCGTGCGCGAGCTGCTTGAGCTGCGCGGCATTGCGCAGCTTCAGGCTGACGACGACGTCGGTCGTCTCGCCGGCCGCGAGTTCGAGCGACGGCGCCGCGCTGCGCGCCATCAACTGCGGGCCGGTCAGAAAGGCCTTCGTGTGGGTATCGACCCAGTCCGTCGTCGCGTGTGCGGCGCCGGCGGCGAGCACGAGCGGCCACACGCATGCAAGGCGGCGGGGCGACGGAAGGGGCAGGGCAAACCGGGCGTTCCTTTTCATCGGGAGTCCTTTTTAGGAGAGACGACGTTGCTGGAGCCCCCGGCCCTTGTGGGGCCGCGAGCGGTGACGAGCGTAGGGCGTCGGTGCGGTTCCGGTAGCTGCCAGTTTCCATAGCTGTCAGTTCTGACATCGGCGTGTTCGCGCGCATGCGCCGGCGTCATCGGTACACGCGGCATCGATGCCGGCAAAGGGAACCGGTTCGCGACGCGATCGCGCTGCGGTCGACGACGTTTGCACGCACGACTCGTTCGTTGCGGTATCGGAATGCGCGCGATTGCGGAGCGAATCGCCGCGAGAGCGCTTCGCGTGCGATCGGGCGCGGGTGCGCCGCGCGTTGCACTATGTGGTCAGACGCCGCCATGATGGCAACGCGACGCCGCCGCGACGCGCGGATGCACAAAAAAGGGGCCGGTCGATCGCGAGCGTTTCCCGAACTGTGGAACAGCCCGTAGCCGAGTCTTGCAGCGTGCTTTCGGTTCGCGGGTCATGTGAGCGGATTAGAGGAAATACTCGAATGCGCACGATGGCGCCGACTCGGCGCGCGCCGGATGTCCATCGCGAGCCGGTTCGTTGCCGCGCGGCTCGCTCCGGCGAACGAGCGCGCTGCGGGATCGAACGATGTCGCAGCGAAACGCCTCCTTGACGCGTTTCGTTCGGCGGCTATTCTTCAATCCATAACCATCGGGTTATTGATTCGAACATGCAAAGCGCTCACGACATGCTTTTCAGGACACTTGCCGATCCGACGCGCCGCGCGCTCTTCGAGCGGCTGTGCGAGGAGGGCGAGTTGACGGTCGCCGCGCTCACGGCCCATGCAGGCGTGTCGCAGCCGGCGGTATCGAAGCATCTGGGCGTACTGAAGCAGGCCGGGCTCGTGAGCGACCGTCACGAAGGCCGGCAGACGCACTACAGCGCGCAGCCGCAGGCGCTGACTCCGTTGATCGACTGGACCAGCCAGATGGCCGGCTTCTGGCAGACCCGGTTCGACGCCCTCGAAGATCTGCTCAAAAGGATGGATCAGTAATGAACCAGGCCACTACCGAAACGCGCTCCGTCGTCGTCGAACGGGAACTGTCGCATCCGCCGGAGAAGATCTGGCGTGCGCTTACGCAACCGCACCTGATCGAGGCGTGGCTGATGCAGAGCGACTTCGAGCCTGTCGCGGGGCGCGCATTCAGCTTCCGCGCGGACTGGGGTTCGGTCGATTGCACGGTGCTGACGATCGAGCCGCAGCGCGTGCTGTCCTATACATGGGCCGCGTATGGCCTGGAAAGTGTCGTCACGTGGACGCTCACGCCGACGCCGGGTGGCACGCTGCTGCGCATGGAGCAGGCCGGCTTCCGCGCGGATCAGGAACAGGCGTATCGCGGCGCGCAGCACGGCTGGGTGCGGTTCTTCGAATCGCTCGAACAGGTGCTGGCGCGGCCCGATGGAGAATCGGAGGCCGGGGCATGAGCGCATCGGACCTGGAGCCGTCGGCACGCATCGACGCGCTGATCGCGGGAATCACCGACTGGCGAGGCAAGACGTTCGCCGAGCTGCGCGAGACGATCCTTTCTGCCGAAGATGGCATCGTCGAGGAATGGAAATGGATGGGCAGCCCGGTGTGGTCATGCGACGGGATGATCGCAGTCGCGAATGCGCACAAGGGCAAGGTGAAGCTGACGTTCATGCACGGCGCACAGCTGCCCGATCCCGGCGGGCTGTTCAATGCGGGCCTCGAAGGCAATGCGCGGCGCGCGATCGATTTCCTCGAAGGCGACCGGATCGACAAGCGGGCGCTGAAGGCCCTCGTGCGCGCGGCGATCGAATACAACCGCACCCACCTGAGGAAGAACACGCGAGGAGCGGGCGCGAAGGCGCGCGGCGAAAAGGCGGCGTGACACGCCGGACACGCGACGGCATCGCGTAGCGAGCAGGCAAAAAAAGCCCGACACGAGGTCGGGCATCCAAATCGGCCGCAACCGCCCGCGAGGCGGCTGCGGCACCTGCAACAGCAGGGCGCTTACGCTGCGAGCAGCGAGCGCAGCACGAACGGCAGGATACCGCCGTGCTTGTAGTAGTCGACTTCGATCGGCGTATCGATGCGCAGCAGCACCGGTACGCGGGTCGCTTCGCCGTTCTTGCGGTGGATCACGAGCGTGACGTCCTGCTGCGGCTTGAAGTCGTCGCCGAGGCCTTCGATGTCATAGGTCTCCTCGCCGGTGATGCCGAGCGACTGGACGCTGTCCGAGCCCTTGAACTGCAGCGGCAGCACGCCCATGCCGACCAGGTTCGAGCGGTGGATCCGCTCGAAGCTGCGTGCGATCACGGCCTTCACGCCGAGCAGTTGCGTGCCCTTCGCGGCCCAGTCGCGCGACGAGCCCGTGCCGTACTCTTCGCCCGCGAACACGACGGTCGGCGTGTCGGCCGCGACGTACTTCATCGCCGCATCGTAGATCGACAGTTGTTCGCCGCTCGGCTGATGAATCGTCAGGCCGCCTTCGACGCGCGTGCCGTCGGCCTTCACCGGGATCATCAGGTTCTTGATCCGGACGTTCGCGAACGTGCCGCGCATCATCACGTCGTGGTTGCCGCGGCGCGAGCCGTAGCTGTTGAAGTCGGCCTTCTGCACGCCGTTTTCCTTCAGCCACTTGCCTGCCGGCGAGTCTTCCTTGATCGAGCCTGCCGGGCTGATGTGGTCGGTCGTGACCGAGTCACCGAAGATGCCCAGTGCGCGCGCGCCCTTGACCGTCGGGATCGAATCCGCCGGCTCCATCGAGAAGTCGTTGCCGAAGAACGGCGGCTCGGCGATGTAGGTCGACTTCGGCCAGTCGTAGACCTGGCCCGTTTCGCCCTCGATCTTGCTCCAGAGGTCGCCCTTCTTGGTCAGCTTCGAGTAGTTGTCCTCGAACTTCTTCGGGTCGAGCGCGAACTTGAGCAGCGCGTGGATTTCATCGCTCGTCGGCCAGATGTCGCCGAGGTAGATGTCGTAGCCGTCCTTGCCCTTGCCGACCGGCTCGGTCATCAGGTCGCGCGTGATGTTGCCGGCGATCGCGTAAGCGACGACCAGCGGCGGCGACGCGAGGAAGTTCGCGCGGATGTTCGGGTGGATACGTGCTTCGAAGTTGCGGTTGCCCGACAGCACCGCAGCCGCGACGATGTCGTTTTTCGTGATTGCTTCATTCAGTTCCGGCGTCAGGTCGCCCGCGTTGCCGATACAGGTCGTGCAGCCGTAGGCGGCGACTTCGAAGCCGAGCTTCGCGAGGTAGGGCAGCAGGCCCGTCTTCGTCAGGTATTCGGTGACGATGCGCGATCCCGGCGCGAGCGACGTCTTGATGTGCGGCGCGACGGTCAGGCCGGCTTCGACGGCCTTCTTCGCGAGCAGGCCGGCGGCCAGCAGCACGCTCGGGTTCGACGTGTTCGTGCACGACGTGATCGCGGCGATCAGCACGTCGCCGTTCTTCACGTCGACGCCGTTGCTCGTCGTGTACTGCGCGTTCAGGTCGTCCGCCTTCTTCGCGAAGCCGTTTTCCGCGACCGGCTTCGAGAACAGGTCGGTGAACGTCGACTTGACGTTGCCGATCTCGATGCGGTCCTGCGGGCGCTTCGGGCCGGCCAGCGACGGGGCGACCGTTGCCAGGTCGAGCGTCACCGTCTTCGTGTAGTCGATGTCGCCGGCCTTCGGAATGCCGAACAGCTTCTGTGCCTTGAAGTAGTTTTCGAACGCGGCGATTTCGGCCTTCGTGCGGCCCGTGCCTTCGAAGTAATCGATCGTTTTTTCGTCGACCGGGAAGAAGCCCATCGTCGCGCCGTATTCCGGCGCCATGTTGCCGATCGTCGCGCGGTCCGGCAGCGACAGCGACTTCGTGCCTTCGCCGAAGAACTCGACGAACTTGCCGACGACCTTCTCCTTGCGCAGCATTTCGGTGATCGTCAGCACCAGGTCGGTGGCCGTCACGCCTTCGCGCAGCTTGCCCTTCAGCTCGACGCCGACGACGTCCGGCGTCAGGAAGTACACCGGCTGGCCGAGCATGCCGGCTTCCGCCTCGATGCCGCCCACGCCCCAGCCAACCACGCCGATGCCGTTGATCATCGTCGTGTGGCTGTCCGTGCCGACGAGCGTGTCCGGGTAGTACACGGTGTCGCCGCCGTCCGCCTTCTTGTGGACGCCGCGCGCGAGATACTCGAGGTTCACCTGGTGGACGATGCCGACGCCCGGCGGCACGACCTTGAACGTGTCGAACGCCTGCATGCCCCACTTCATGAACTGGTAGCGCTCGTTGTTGCGCTGGAATTCCAGCTTCATGTTCAGGTCGAGCGCGTCCTTCTGGCGGAAGTAGTCGATCTGGACCGAGTGATCGACGACGAGATCGACCGGGACCAGCGGCTCGATCTTCTTCGGGTTCTTGCCCGAACGCTCTGCCACACCACGCATGGCCGCGATGTCGGCGAGCAGCGGCACGCCCGTGAAGTCCTGCAGGACGACGCGCGACACCACGAACGGAATCTCGTCGACGCGCTTCGCGGTCGGCTTCCAGTTCGCGAGCTGCTCGATGTGTTCTTCGGTGATCTTCTTGCCGTCGTAGTTGCGCAGCACGGACTCGAGCACGATACGGATCGACACCGGGAGGCGCTCGATCTTCGTCTTCAGTTCCTTGCCGAGCTGCGGCAGCGAGTAGAACTTGCCTTTGCCGGAACCGCTGTCGAATTCCTTGAGGGTCTTGTGGAGATTGTGGGCCATGGTGATTTTCCTGGGTTTAAGGCTAGGAAACAAAGAGTCCTGTAGATGACCTGGGGGCTGTTTGCGGATGAAACGGACATGCGTTGCCCCGAGAAAGGCCGCTCGCGAGGACTGCGACGCAGCGAATACTGGACGTATTCGCAAGGAACGTGACGCAGCGAGCGGCCTTTCTCGGGGCAACCCCAAATTTAAACTTTATTCCACGGGAATGCCCCAAATCGGCCGCATGACGGCGTCGTTCGCCACTTGTTTGGCACGGCCAAACGGCGCTCCTCACTTCTTGTCCTGCGGCCGATTTGGGGCATTCGCATGTCCGTTTCATCCGCAAACAGCCCCCTATATCACATACAAGTCGACGTACTCATCGACCGGCATCGCTTCGAGCTTTGCCTGGTCCAGCGACACGTCGAGAATCGCTTGTTGCTGCTTTGCCGGGAAGCGCCGGGCGAGGTTGGTCCTGAACTTCTCGACCAGGAGCGGGATGCCGTCCGCACGGCGTCGCTGATGACCGATCGGGTATTCGACCGCCACTTCGGCAAGCTTCGACCCATCCGCGAATTCGATCGTCAGCGCATTCGCGATCGATCGTTTGGCCGGGTCATGGTAATCCTTCGTGAACTGCGGATCCTCGACGCACACGGTTTTTGCGCGCAGCGCGTCGATGCGCGGATCGGCGGCGACCGTGTCCTCGTAATCGGCCGCGGTCAGCCGGCCGAACAGCAGCGGCACGGCGACCATGTACTGGATGCAGTGGTCGCGGTCGGCCGGATTGGAGAGCGGACCCTGCTTGTCGATGATGCGGATCGCGGCCGCGTGCGTGCGGATCGTGATCCGGCTGATCTCGTCGGTCGTGCGGCCCGCCGCGGCGAGCTGCGCGTGCAGCTTCAGCGCGGCCTCGGCGGCCGTCTGCGCATGGAATTCGGCGGGGAACGCGATCTTGAACAGGACGTTCTCCATCACGTACGTGCCGTACGGGCGCTGGAAGCGGAACGGCTGCCCGTCGAACAGCACGTCGTAGAAGCCCCAGGTTTTCGCGGTCAGCGCCGACGGGTAGCCCATTTCACCCGTTTTCGCGATCAGCGCGAGGCGCACCGCGCGGGACGTCGCGTCGCCGGCCGCCCACGACTTGCGCGAACCGGTGTTCGGCGCGTGGCGGTACGTGCGCAGCGCCTGGCCGTCGACGAATGCGTTGGATACCGCGTTGATCAGCTCGTCGCGCGTGAGTCCGAGCAGGCGGCCGACGACGGCCGTCGACGCGACCTTGACGAGCAGCACGTGGTCGAGCCCGACCGCGTTGAACGAATTCTCGAGTGCGAGGCAGCCCTGGATCTCGTGGGCCTGGATCATCGCGACGAGCACGTCGCGCATGGCAAGCGGCTTCCTGCCGGCCGCGACGGCCGTGCGGGACAGCCAGTCGGCAGTCGCCAGAATTCCGCCGAGGTTGTCGGACGGATGCCCCCATTCGGCGGCGAGCCAGGTGTCGTTGAAGTCCAGCCAGCGGATCATCGCGCCGATGTCGAAAGCGGCCTGGACGGGATCGAGCTGGAAGGACGTGCCGGGCACCTTCGCGCCGTTCGGCACGATCGTGCCGGGCACGACGGGGCCGAGCAGCTTGGTGCAGGCAGGGTAGGACAGCGCCTCGAGTCCGCATCCGAGCGTGTCGATCAGGCAATGACGCGCCGTCTCCAGCGCGAGCGCGCTGTCGATTCCGGTGTTCAGCACGTAGTCGACGATATCGACGAGTACCGTATCCGGAGCAGGGCGGACGTTGGAGACCGGGGCGGACATCGAGGGGCCGGGGGAAACGTGCTTAGTTCGTTGCCGGCTTCAGCTCGTTCGACTGCGTCGGTGCCGGCGTGCCTTGCGCCATTTCCGACGTCACGCACTCGTCCGCGAGGCGCTCGCCGCCGTTTGCGTCGGAGAACAGCATCGCCTTGCTCGGAATCACGACCAGCTTGAAGCCAGCTGCCGGATCGTAGAACGTGTCGGCGCCCGTCGTCGTGGCCTGACGCGGCAGCTTGTAGTTCTTCTTCGCCCAGTGAACCGTGACGACCTGGTCGCGCTTCATGTCGCCGGCGAGGTCGAACGACAGGCCTTCCTTACAGGCCCACTTGACCGCGCCGTCCGGTACCGGATCGACCTTGGCAGCGGCACGCGCCTGCGCCTTCTTGCTGCGCGGGATGATGCGCTTGGCCGGCGCCGGGCGCTTGGCCGTCTTCTTCGCGGTCGTCGCCGTATCCTGGGCGAACGCGCTCGGAGCCGACACCAGCATCGTGGCGGACAACGCGCCGATGGCGGTAGCGATCAGGAGTTTCTTCATGGAGTCAGAACCTTTCGATAATCAGTTGACAAGGGCCGGCGGCAGACACCGTCGGCCGGTTTGAAACTGCACGCGCCCCGGAAGCGCGCAGCGGCCGCTATTTTCACCTATTTGGCCGCGCATATTTCAGGTTTTCGGGCTCCGTTACGTTTTTTGTCGTTTCGCAAACCTGTCGCGGGTTCACGCTCCGGTGATTCGATGAAATGCGTGTGTCGGCGCGCGCTCACCGCCCGTCCCCGGCGGCCGGGCCGAACAGCGGCGCAGCCTCGGCCGGCACCGGCTGGCCGGTCGCCCGTGCGCGGCGCAGCACCGACCAGTAATAGCGGTAGCTCGCGCGGTCGTGCAGTGTATCGCCGTGGCGCGTCGGGCCCCAGTTTGCGGCCTGCGCGGCCAGCAGGATCTCGGCGGCCAGTGCGACTTCATCGGTGCGCGGCGCGAATGCGTCGACGATCGGGCGGATCTGCGCGGGATGGATGCTCCACATCCGCGTGAACGCGAACTCGTCGCGCGCGCGGCCCGCGTCGCCGGCGACGACGGCCATGTCGCGCACTTCCGTCGTCACGTTGTGCGACGGCGTCTTGCCGTGCGCGTGGCAGGCCGCGGCGATTTCCAGCTTCGCGCGGCGCACGAGCGGGTGGTCGAACTGGCCGGGCGAGCGCATCGCCGCATCGGGAATCGCGCCGTGATGCGCGGACACGAAGTCCATCAGCCCGA
Organism: Burkholderia sp. Bp9004; assembly: GCF_003858025.1. Taxonomy (NCBI): domain Bacteria; kingdom Pseudomonadati; phylum Pseudomonadota; class Betaproteobacteria; order Burkholderiales; family Burkholderiaceae; genus Burkholderia; species Burkholderia sp. Bp9004. The sequence goes on from NZ_QTQD01000031.1 coordinate 91,332, forward strand.
AGCTGAGCGTGCCGACCAGCGGCAGCGCGGCGAGGCTGGCCGCCTGCGCAAGCGCGCCGTGCGTCTCGACCAGCACGTCGACCGGGATCGGCTGCGCGAGACCGAGCTCGCGGCGCGTGCCTTCGATGAACGCGATCATCTCGGCCGCGTCGGCGGCGCTCGCGATCTTCGGCAGCGTGACGTAGGCCGGCGCGCGCGCGGCGCGCAGCACGATGCGCACGTCGTCGCGCCAGTGGGGGTGGGAAAAGTCGTGGATGCGGACGCCGACACGCCCGAAGCGGTTCTCGGCGCTGCCGAGGAATTCGGCGACGAGCTCCGCGTGCGCGGCTTCCTGGCCGACGGCCGCGCCGTCCTCGCAGTCGAGCGTGATGTCGAACACGGGGCCGAGTTCGGCCTGGAGCGCGAGCGACTTGCGCATCAGCTTCTCGCTGCCCGCGTAGTGATCGCAGCAGGGCAGGATCGCGGGCGGGGACGCCCCGTCGTACAGCACTTGTGCAGGAGTGAGCGCGGACATCTCTTCTACGTCAAGGAGGCGGGCAACGTGGAGAAAATCGGATTCGGGCGCGTTCTGGGCCGGCGCGCGGGGCGCCTGGAGCGTCAAAACGTGCCCGGATCGGATCGGGCGGCGGGGCCGGCTGCCGGCCCGCCGCCCGTGCCGTGACCGGGCCGCCCGGAGGCGGCCAGGCCGTGCAGTCTGCTTAGTTCTTCAGCAGGTGGGCGACGCCATCGCGCTCTTCGAGCAGCTCGGCCAGCGTGCCGTCCATCTTCTCGCGCGAGAACGCGTCGATTTCGAGGCCTTCGACGCGCTTGTACTCGCCGTTTTCGCACGTGACGGGCACGCCGTAGATGATGTCTTCGGGGATGCCGTACGAGCCGTCCGACGGGATGCCCATCGTGACCCACTTGCCGTTCGTGCCGAGGACCCAGTCACGCACGTGGTCGATCGCCGCGTTCGCTGCCGACGCTGCCGACGACAGGCCGCGCGCTTCGATGATCGCCGCGCCGCGCTTGCCGACGGTCGGGATGAACGTGTCGCGGTTCCACACGTCGTCGTTGATCAGCTTCAGCAGCGACTCGCCTTCGACGGTCGCGAAGCGGAAGTCGGGGTACATCGTCGGCGAGTGGTTGCCCCACACGGCGAGCTTCTCGATCGATGCGACCGGCTTGCCCGACTTCGCTGCGAGTTGCGACAGCGCGCGGTTGTGGTCGAGGCGCAGCATGGCCGTGAAGTTCTTCTTCGGCAGATCCGGTGCCGACTTCATCGCGATGTACGCGTTGGTGTTCGCCGGATTGCCGACGACCAGCACCTTGACGTCGCGGCTCGCGACTTCGTTCAGCGCGGCGCCCTGGACCGTGAAGATCTCGGCGTTCGCCGACAGCAGGTCCTTGCGCTCCATGCCCTTCGAGCGCGGACGTGCACCGACCAGCAGCGCGACGTCTGCATCCTTGAATGCAACCTTCGGATCGTCGGTGATCACGACGCCCGCGAGCAGCGGGAACGCGCAATCGTCGAGTTCCATCACGACGCCTTTGACGGCGGCTTGGGCTTGCGGGAGGTCGAGCAGTTGCAGGATGACCGGCTGGTCCTTGCCGAGCAGGTCGCCGTTCGCGATGCGGAACAGCAGGGAGTAAGCGATTTGACCTGCGGCGCCGGTGACGGCAACGCGCTTTGCGGGCTTAGCCATTGAAAATCTCCAGGACGGGTGAAGCGGTGGACGCTAGGCAAAACGCCATTCTATGCGCGTTACGCGTAGCGTTGCATTGAAGCAGGGCGGAGGACTCGCGAAAGGCAGACGCGGTGAACCTGGAGACGGCCGTGGCACGTAGCCGGGGACGCGTTTTGCACCCGCGAACCCTTGCTCGCCCCGGAGTGTAGGAGCCGACGGGCCCAAAGTCAAACGGTATCATATGTCTTATATAAGACAGATGTTTTGCGGAATTTGAGTGGACGGAAAAGCGCGGTTTGTGATGAAATGCGCGCCATGACATCGAACCAGGCGAACAACGCGAATCCGACCGGCGCAGGCGGCCCAGGGCAGCCGGGCGCGGCCGATTCCGTGCCGGCGCCTGTCGCGTCGCCGTCGCCGACCTTCAGCCCGTTATACCAGCAGATCAAGTCATTGATCACGCAGAGCCTGGAGTCCGGCGAGTGGAAGCCGGGCGAAATCATTCCGAGCGAAGTGGAGCTCGCGGCCCGCTACAAGGTCAGCCAGGGCACCGTTCGCAAGGCGATCGACGAACTGGCCGCGGAAAACCTCGTGGTCCGGCGGCAGGGCAAGGGCACTTTTGTTGCGACGCACAACGAAGATCGCGCGCAGTTCCGCTTCCTGCGTCTGCTGGCCGATGACGGTGCCGAGCATCCGCACGTGAGCCGCCTGCTCGAATGCCGTCGCCTGCGCGCGCCGGCCGAGATCGCGCGGCAGCTCGAGCTGAAGCCGGCCGACCCTGTCGTGCAGGTGCGCCGCCTGCTGGAGTTCGAGAACGAAGTGACGGTGCTGGACGAGATCTGGCTGCCGGGCGCGATGTTCCGCGGGCTCACGTTCGAGCGGCTGAGCGAGTACAAGGGGCCGCTCTACGCGATGTTCGAGACGGAATTCGGCACGCGGATGATCCGCGCGACGGAGAAGATTCGCGCGGTGGCGGCGGAGCCGGCGGTGGCCGACCTGCTGCACGTGCCGGCCGGTTTTCCTTTGCTATCGGTCGAGCGCGTGTCCTATACATACGGAGACCGGCCGGTGGAAGTGCGACGCGGCTGGTATGTCACAACCGGGTATTACTATCAGAATGACTTGAGCTGACGACGTATCGGCACAAGCAGCGTGTGCGCGTACTCCCCATGTTCGCGTAGCACGTTTCGGGCCGCCTTTATTCCCGTTCGCGTAATGATCCAGAGCAGACTTTCGCTGCAGCGCGATATAAAAAGGCGCTAAAATCGCGGATTAGTGTGACAACATAGTAGGGGTCTAGCATGACTGACGCAGTAAGAAAGCCGAGGCCGGAATACCGGAACATCGGATTCGGCGATATCACGATGAAATATCGCATGCCCTTGGCGGCGATATTGTCGATCCTCCA